>NZ_JAUTAJ010000004.1:1985000-2285000 GCF_030818485.1 Pseudoroseomonas cervicalis
GTCGCCGGGCTCGGGCTCCTTGGCGGCCGCGTCGGCGGCCGGGTGGCCGGCCGCGGCGTCATGCGCCGGCGCCTGCGGGATGGGCGCCTCGATCTTCACCACGCCATCGGCGGTGGAGCCGGCGGTGGGCACGGTGATGGCGATCTCGACCCGCGTCTCGGCGCCGGATTTGCCGAAGCCCTCCAGCGCCGGCTCGCGCGCCACCGGATGCTCGGTCGGCGTCGCGTCGATCTTCACCACGCCGGCGAGCGCCGCCGCGCGCAGCCCGGCGGCGTCGGGATCCTGCGCGGCCGGCAGCTTGCCCGGGTCCAGGGTGGCGGCGCTGCCCGCCTCGCCGCCCACGGTCAGGGCGATGGCGCGCTCGCCATCCAGCGGCGGCGCCTGCTCGGGGCGGGTGCCGCCGACGATGCGGCGCAGCACATCCTCGGGCAGCGGGGCATCCGGCTGGTCGTCGGTCCTGCTGGTCATCTGTCCGCCTCCCCCGCGGCCACCGAGCGCGGCCGGTCCCTTGCGAAGGGTCCGAATGTCACAGGCTTCTGGACAAATGGTTAACGCTACGGCGGGGGGCGGCGCTGCCCGGCCCGCTGCCCTGATCCGGCGCCCTGCCCGGCAGCCTGGGCGCCCTCCCCGCCTGGCGTCAAGGCGGGGTTGCAGGGCCGTGCCATGCCGCAGGGCCGCCGCACCGCCTGCCGCCCGTCTTGCGGGGCGCCATCTTCCTCCCGGAAATGCCGCGGCGCTTGCGGCCCGGTCCTGTGCCGCGCCTGCGGCAAGGCGGCGAAGGAGGACGCGTCGGACCTTCGAACCGAACAGGGGCGGCGCGCCGCGGCGATGGGCCAGGGTCACGCGGCCGGGCCGGGCAGCGCCGGCAGCACCTCCTGCGCGAACAGCGTCATGCCGGCCATCGTCTCGGCCGGGCCCAGCATCCCGTTGCCGTTGAAGACGCAGCGAAGCGCGCCGATGCCGCTGCGCGCCTCAAGCGCGAGAAGCGCGGCGTGGCATTGCTCCGGCGTGCCCGCGATGGCCTGTTCCGCCAGGAAACGGGCGCGGTCGGGCGGCGGCAGGCTGTCCGGATCGGCGCCGCGCCTTGCGGCGAAGTCGCACCGCCGCCGCTGCAGCGCTGCCAGCAGCCGCGTCACCTGCCGCTCCACATCCTCCGTGTCGCGGCCGATGCAGACATAGCGCGAGAGCGAGGAATGCCGCAGCCGGCAGGCGCCCCCTGTCGCCGCCAGGGCCTCGGCATAGGTGGCGAGCTGCCGGCCCTCCGGCGGCTCCAGGCTGAACAGCAGCGGCAGCCCCTCGCGCGCGGCGAAGCGCAGCGTCGCCGCGGAGGAGCCGGCGACATAGACCGGCGGATGCGGGCGCTGCGCGGGGGCGGGGTGGCAGGCGACGTCGTCGAACCGCCAGAGCGCGCTGCGCCAGGACAGGCGCGGCCCGGTCCAGAAGCCGCGCAGGATGGCGAAACCCTCCTCCAGCCGCGCCTGGCTCTCGGCCGGATCGATGCCGAGGGCGGCCAGGCTCTCCGGCTCCGTGCCGCGGCCGATGCCGAGATCGAGCCGCCCGCCGCTCTGCTGGTCCAGCTGCGCCACCTGCTCGGCCAGCAGCAGCGGATGGTGGAGCGGCAGCGGCAGGATCGAGGTGCCGATGCGCAGCCGCCCGGTGCGCGCGAACAGCCCCGCCGCCAGCAGCAGGATGGACGGGTAGGGCCAGGGCGCGAAATGGAACTCGTTGAACCAGACGCCGGCATAGCCCAGCCGGTCCGCCGCCTCGAAGAGGCGGCAGAATTCCTCATGCGGCCCGAGGGTCGCCTCGCGGCTCCAGCCCGCCAGGTCGATGCGCATCGCTTCTCCTTCTCCGCTGCGCGGGATCTGCGCCGCGGCGGGACAGGCGGCAAGCCGGCAGTTGACGTAACAGTATAACATCACATAGACCGGGCCCCATGGCCGGGACAAGCCCGGCCGCAGCAGCGTGCCGGGCTTGCCGGCGGCAGGAGGCGGCGGCATTGTGCGCGCGTATCGGTCCCGCGCGAGCGGGTGAGAAAGGGAACGCCGTGCGCCACGGCCATCGCTCGATGGCCCGGCAAGTCGGCGGCTGCCCCCGCAACTGTCAGCGGCGAGCCGAAACCCCAGGCCCTCGGCAGAGGGCGGCCACTGGATCGCGAGATCCGGGAAGGCGGGGCGGAGGCGGTGACCCGCGAGCCAGGAGACCTGCCGATGCGTCCGCAACGCAACGGGGCGGGATGGCCCCGAAGGAGTTCCGCCGCATGACCGCCGATCGCCTCCTCTGGCCCGCCGCGCCGCCCGTGATGGCCCGTCGCCGCACCGCCTAGCCCCGCGCCGTTCCGAGAGCGCCGCCGCCGCCCCGCCAGGCCCGACCGGCCTGGCGCCGGCCGCGCTGCGGCCCAGCCAGAGAGTTTGCCGATGTCCCGCCCCACGCCGCGCCCGCCGCGGCCCGCGCTGCTGCCTGCCCTGTTGCTGGCCGGCCTGGCCGCGCCCCTGCTCCCCGCCCCGCCCGCCCGGGCGCAACCCGCCGCCGGCGCCGATCCGGCGGCGGTCGCCCTGCCCGATCTGGTGGTCACCGCCACCGGCCGCGCCGAGCCGCGCAGCCGGCTCTCCGGCACCGTGCAGGTGATCGACGAGGCGACGATCGCCAACTCCACCGCGCGCAGCGTCACCGACCTGCTGGCCGAGAACGCTGTCGGCTTCTTCAGCGAATGGACGCCGGGGCAGACCAGCCTCAACCTGCGCGGCGGCGCCACCGACGGCCAGGGGCGCGATTTCCGCAGCCAGGTGCTGGTGCTGGTCAATGGGCGCCGCGCCGGCACCGCCAACCTCTCCAAGCTCTCGCCCGCCGATGTGGCGCGGATCGAGATCGTCCGCGGGCCGGCCAGCGTCATCTATGGCAGCCAGGCGATGGGCGGCGTGATCAACCTGATCCTGCGCGATGGCCGCAACTCGCCGGGCGGCTTCGCCGAGCTGGCCGGCGGCACCTGGGGGCTGGCGCGCGGCCATGCCCGCTACGGCGTCGATCTCGAAGGCTACAGCGCCTATCTCGGCCTCTCCGGCACGCGGCGCGACGATTACCGCGTCGGCGGCGGCGCGCGGGAGGCGAACACGGAGTACCGGCGCGGCGGCGTGACGGCGGCCTTCGGCCTGCCGGTCGGCGCGCTGGGCCGCGTCGACATCACCGCGCGCAGCGACGGCATCTATGATGCGGGCTTCCGCGGCTCGGCGGCGAACACCATCAGCGAGGATGACCGGGTCAATGAATCCCTCGACATCGCCCTGACCGGCGCGCGCGAGGATGGCCGCCTGTCCTGGAATCTGCAGGCCTATGCGGTGCGCGATGTCGACACCTTCCGCTGGGCCTCGCCGGTGATCCGCTCGGGCAACAGCCCGGCGCCGGGCACCGCGCTCGACTGGAACAAGCGGCGGCTGGAGATCATCGGCACGCGGCTGCAGCCGACGCTGCGGCTCTGGGCCGGCAATGACCTGCTGCTGGGCTTCGATGCCGAGCAATCGACGCTGCGCTCCGACCGCTTCCGGCTGGCCCTGCCCGGCGGCCCCGCGGGCCAGGTCGCGCCCTATGACAACAACGAGACCAACCACGCCTATGGCCTCTATGCCGAGGATGCGCAGCGCCTGTTCGACGACCGGCTGACGCTGCGCGCCGGGATCCGGCAGAGCTGGGGCACCACCCGCTTCGACCCGACGCCGAACCTTGCCGGCTATCGCGGGCGCGAGGCCGATTTCGACAGCACCACCTATTCGCTCGGCGCCAGCTTCCAGGCGCTGGAGCATGTGACGCTGCGCACCGGCTGGGCCACCGGCTTCCGCGCGCCGACCGCCACCGAGCTGGCGGCGGATTTCACCGCGGTGGGCGGCGGCCGCACCTTCGGCAACGCCAATCTGAAGCCGGAGAGCAATGACCAGGTGGAGATCGGCGCGACCTTCTCCGCCGGCGCCGCGCAGCTCGACCTGGCGCTGTTCCAGAACGCCATCCGCGACCGCATCACCACCCGCGCCCGCCCTGGCGTCCCCAACACCTCGGACTACGTCAACAATCCGGGCGAGATCATGCTGCGCGGGCTGGAGGCGCAGTTCAGCACCGATCTGGCGAATCTGCTGGCGCTGGCCCCGGGCTGGCGTTGGCGCGCCTTCGCCAACGGGTCGTGGAATTTCGACATGATCGACCGGGCGAAGACCGGCACCAACAGCCGCAATGCCGAGCGCGTCTATCGCTACCAGGCCAGCCTCGGCACGGTCTTCGGCGGGCGGGACTGGGATCTCGGCGCCACCGGCATCCTGCGCGGGCCGATGTATTACAACACCGAGGAGAATCTGCTGATCCCGCAGGCCGAACCGGGCCGCGAATACGTCCACCGCAAGGCGCCCTTCTGGGTGGTGAATCTGCGCGGCAATTACCGCATCCGCGACAACGTCACCCTGTTCGGCGCGGTCAACAACCTGTTCGACGTCAACCGCAGCCCGATCTTCATCGGCACCGATGCCGAGCCCTACCGGCTGGATCCGCGCTTCTCCAATGGCGGGCTCGGCACCTCCATGCCGGGGCGGGAGCTGGTCGCCGGGCTGCAGGTGACCTTCTGATGCGGCTTGCCCGCCGCGCTTTGCTGGCGCTGTCGCTGGCCGCCGCGGCGCGCCCCGCCGCGGCCGCTGGCTGGCCGCGCCGGCTGCGCGACGGGCTGGGGCGGGAGGTTCACCTCGCCGCGCCGCCGCAGCGCATCGTCGCCATCTTCGCCTCCAATGTGGAGCTGCTGGCGGCGCTCGGCCTGGTCTCCCGCATCGTCGGCATCGAGGCCTACACGCGCCACCCGCCCGAGGTGCTGGACCGGCCGCTGGTGGGCGGCCGGCTCGGCTTCTCGGCCGAGGCGATCGCGCGGCTCGGGGCCGACCTCGTGGTGATGACGCCGGCCCGGCAGGCCGCCGGCACGCTGATCGGCCCGCTGTCGCGCGCCGGCATCCCCTGCCTGGTGGTGGAGCATCGCGACATCGCCCAGCTCTTCGCCAATGTCGCGCTGCTCGGCGCGGCGACGGGGCGGGAGGATGCGGCGGCGTCCCTGCTCGGCGGGTTGCAGGGCCGGCTCGACGCGGTCACGGCGCGGCTGGCGGGCCGGCCCCGGCCGCGTGTCTATCTGGAGGTGTCCTCGACCGGGCGCGGCAGCTTCGGCACCGCCCGGCCGGAGAGCTACACGGCGGATGCCCTCCGCCAGGCCGGGGGCGCGCTGGCCTTCCCGCATCTGCCCGGCCCCGCGCAGATCTCGGGCGAGGCGGTGCTGCGCGCCGATCCCGACATCATCCTGCTGGCCGGCACGCCGGCCCAGGCCGCCGCCCTGCCCGCCCGGCCCGGCTGGGAGGGGCTGCGCGCCGTGCGCGCCGGCCGCGTCCATGCCGTGCCGCGCGCGCTGCTGCTGATCCCCGGGCCGCGCGTGGTGGACGGGGTGGAGCATCTCGCCCCCCTGCTGCATCCGGGCGCCTTCGCATGAGGGCCGCGCTGCTCACCGCCCTCGCCTTGCTGCTCTGCCTCGCCACCGGCCTGCTGCTGGGCGGCGAGATCCTGCGCCCGGCCGAGCTCTGGGCGCTGCTCACCGAGCCGGCGGCGCCGATGTCGCGCCTGATCCTCGGCTGGCGGCTGCCGCGGGTGCTGGCGGCGGGCTGCGTCGGCGCGCTGCTCGGCCTGGGCGGCGCGATCTTCCAGGGCGTGTTCCGCAACCCGCTGGCCGAGCCCTATCTGCTGGGCAGCGCCGGCGGTGCCGCGGTCGGCGCCACCATCGGGCTGCTGGCGCCGCTGCCGCTGCCCGCCCCCCTGGCCCTGCCGCTGCTGGCCTTCTGCGGCGCCTGGGGCGCCACCGCCCTGGTGCTGGGCGTGGCGCGCGCCGCCGGCCTGCTGGCCGTGCCCGGCCTGCTGCTGGCCGGCGTGGCGGTGGCCGCCATGCTGGGCGCGCTGCGCTCCTTCCTGATGCTGGCGCTGTCGGAGGAGACGGTCAGCCTGCAGGCGGTGCTGGCCTGGACGCTGGGCGGCATCCAGACCCCCTCCTGGCCCGAGCTGCTGCTGCTGGCCGGCCTGCTCGGCGCCGGGCTGGCGCTGGCCCTGCCGCTGGCGCGCGGGCTGGACCGGCTGGGGCTGGGCGAGGCCATGGCGGAGAGCCTCGGCCTGGCCGTGCAGCCCTTCATCCGCCGCGCCGTGCTGGTGGGCGCGCTGGTGGTGGCGGTGTCGGTGGTCTGGGGCGGGCTGGTGGGCTTTGTCGGGCTGATGGCGCCGCATCTGGCGCGCTGGTGGCAGGGCACGGCGCATCGCCGCCTGCTGCCGCTCTCCGCCGCCATCGGCGCCGGCATCGCCATGCTGGCGGACGGGCTGGCCCGCGCCGCCCTGCCGCCGGCGGAGATCCCGCTCGGCCTGGTGACCGCCCTGGTGGGCGGCCCCTTCTTCCTGCTGGTGCTGCTGCGCGAGGCACGGCGGTGAGCCCGCTGCTGCAGGCCCAGGGGCTGGGCTGGCACTGCCGCCGGCGGAGGCTGGTGCGGGATGTGTCCCTGGCGCTGCATCCGGGCGAGCTGGTGGGGCTGATCGGCCCGAACGGCGCCGGCAAGAGCAGCCTGGTGCGGCTGCTGGCCGGGCTGCAGGCGCCGAGCGAGGGCCGCGTGATGCTGCAGGGCCGGCCACTGGCGGCATGGCCGGCGGCGGCGCGGGCCCAGCGCATCGGCTACCTGCCGCAGAGCTTCGCGCCGCATTGGGACGTGACCCTGGCCGAGCTGCTGCGCCTGGGCGCCGGGCGCGGCGACGCCACGCCGCCGGCCGATCTGGAGGCGCTGGCGGCCGCTTTCGGCCTGGCGGGGCGGCTTGCGCAGCGCTGGTCCAGCCTGTCGGGCGGCGAGCGCGGCCGCGCCCTGCTGGCCGGCGTGCTGGCGGCCGAGCCGCCGGTCCTGCTGGCCGATGAGCCCGGCGCGGCGCTGGATGTGGCGCAGCAATGGCGGATGATGGCCCGGCTGCGCGCCCGCCCGCCCGGCTGCGCGGCGCTGGTGGTGCTGCACGACCTGAACCTGGCGGCGCGCTGGTGCGACCGGCTGCTGGTGATGCAGGAGGGCCGGCTGGCGCTGCAAGGCCAGGCCCTGGCGGTGCTGGCAGACCCCGCGCTGGACGCGCTCTATGGCATGGCGTTCGAGCGGCAGGCGGTGCCGGGCGGGCTGCGGCTGTGGCCGAGCGGAGCGTCAGGGGCGTAGCAGGCCAGGCACCGGCCCTTATCGCCCATGGCTGCGGGGGGATCGGCGTCACCGTAATGCGAGAACGCCCGCCGCGCCGGATCGGTCCGGAACCCGCAGAAAGGAAGGTGCGATGGCGGAGAGGGTGGGATTCGAACCCACGGTCCCCTTGCGAGGACTTCGGTTTTCGAGACCGACGCGATCGACCACTCTGCCACCTCTCCGCGGTGCGCTGGTCGTCAGGCGGGGCGGGGTATAAAGCGGCCGGGGCGGCAGCGCAACGGCGGGTTTCGCGGATTTTGCGCGCCGCCTGCGCCGCCGCAGCCCCGCCCGGCGCGGGGCGCAAGGGGCGAATCCGCCCTCCGACGTTGACTCTCCGGCCCCAGGGGGTCTATACGGCCGACCTCCCGGCGGGGTCTCGGTCCCGCCGATGGCCGTTCTCGGCCACATCCTTATCAGTCAGGCCAGTACGGCAGAGCTTTCAGGGCGTCCCATGACCTACGCAGTGATCCGCACGGGCGGCAAGCAGTACCGCGTCACCCCGAACGCCGTGCTCGTCGTCGAGAAGCTGGAGGCCGAACCCGGCCAGACCGTGACCTTCCAGGACGTCCTGGCCGTGGCCGGTGAGGCCGGGCTGACGATCGGCGCGCCCATCGTGGCCGGCGCCTCCGTCACCGCCACCGTGCTCGAGCACAAGAAGGGCGAGAAGGTCATCATCTTCAAGAAGCGCCGCCGGCAGAACAGCCGCCGCAAGAACGGCCATCGCCAGCCCCAGACGGTGCTGCGCATCTCCGGCATCGCCGCGGCCTGATCAGACAGTCTTAGGAGACACCAACCATGGCGCACAAAAAGGCCGGCGGCTCCTCCCGCAACGGGCGCGACTCCGCTGGCAAGCGGCTCGGTGTGAAGAAGTTCGGCGGTGAGCATGTGCTCGCCGGCAACATCATCGTCACCCAGCGCGGCACGAAGATGGTCCCGGGCCAGAACGTCCTGCTCGGCCGCACCCATTCGATCCACGCCGCGGTCGAGGGCAAGGTGAAGTTCACCCGCCGCGCCGAGGGCCGCGTCCACGTGTCGGTCGAGCCGCTGCCGCAGGCCGCCGAGTAAGACGCGCGCCTCCGCGAGCCGAAAATACCGCGAACGGGGGCCGCAAGGCCCCCGTTTTCGTTTGCCCGGCCCGTGCTGACAGGCCGCGCCCCTGCTGCCCCCGACCATCCCTCCCCTCCCCCCGGATTCCCGCCATGAAGTTCCTCGACGAAGCCAAGATCTGGGTGAAGGCCGGCGATGGCGGCGATGGCGTCATCGCCTTCCGCCGCGAGAAATACATCGAGTTCGGCGGCCCGGATGGCGGCAATGGCGGCAAGGGCGGCGACATCATCGTCACCGCCGTGCCTGGGCTGAACACGCTGATCGACTACCGCTACGCCCAGCATTTCAAGGCGCGCAAGGGCGGCAATGGCGCGGGCTCGGACCGCACCGGCGCGGGCTCGGAGGATGTCGTGCTGCAGGTGCCGGTGGGCACCGTCATCCTGGACGAGGACAAGGAGACGGTGCTGGCCGACCTGACCGAGGCCGGGCAGCGCGTCATCCTCTGCCATGGCGGCGATGGCGGGCATGGCAATGCGCATTTCAAGTCCAGCACCAACCGCGCCCCGCGCCGCGCCGACAAGGGCTATCCGGGCGAGGAACGCTGGATCTGGCTGCGGCTGAAGCTGATCGCCGATGCCGGGCTGGTCGGCCTGCCCAATGCCGGCAAGTCGACTTTTCTGTCCGTTGTCAGCGCGGCCAAGCCGAAGATCGCCGACTACCCCTTCACCACCCTGACGCCGCAGCTCGGCGTGGTGCGGCTGAACGCCACCGAGGAATTTGTCCTGGCCGACATCCCCGGGCTGATCGAGGGCGCGCATGAAGGTGCGGGCCTCGGCACCCGCTTCCTCGGCCATGTCGAGCGCTGCGCGGTGCTGCTGCACCTGATCGATGGCAGCCAGCCCGACCCGGTCGGCGCCTATGAGACGGTCCGCGCCGAGCTGGAAGGCTATGGCGGCGGCCTGTCCGACAAGCCCGAGATCGTCGCGCTGAACAAGCTCGACGCCATGACGCCGCAGGCCAGGGCCAGCCGCGTCAAGGCGCTGGAGCGGGCGCTGGGCCGCCCGGTGCACCTGATCAGCGGCGCCACCCAGGAGGGCGTGCCCACCGTGCTGCGGGCGCTCGCCGACACCATCCACCGCCACCGCGAAAGCGAATCCGCATGACCACCCCCTCCCTCGGCGCCGCGCGCCGGATCGTCGTCAAGATCGGCTCCGCCCTGGTCGTGGACGCCGAGACGGCCGCCCCGCGGGAGGGCTGGATCGCCTCGGTCGCCGCCGATGTCGCGGCGCTGCGGGCGCGCGGCATCGAGGTGGTGCTGGTCTCCTCCGGCGCCATCGCGCTGGCCCGCCGCGCTTTGGGCCTCACCCGCAAGAAGCTGCGGCTGGAGGAGAAGCAGGCCGCCGCCGCGGTCGGGCAGATCCGCCTGGCCGGCGCCTGGCAGGCGGCGCTGTCGCAGCACGGGCTGAACGCCGCCCAGCTGCTGCTGACGCTGGAGGACAGCGAGGACCGCCGCCGCTACCTCAATGCCCGCGCCACACTCGGCACGCTGCTCGACCTCGGCTGCATCCCGGTCATCAACGAGAACGACACGGTCGCCACCGCCGAGATCCGCTTCGGCGACAATGACCGCCTGGCCGCCCGCGTCGCCGAGATGATCCATGCCGATGCGCTGGTGCTGCTCTCCGACATCGATGGGCTCTACACCGCCGATCCGCGCAACGACCCGGAGGCGCGGCATTTGCCGGTGGTGGAGCGCGTCACCGACGAGATCATGGCCATGGGGGGCGAGCCGCCGCCGGGCTATTCCTCGGGCGGCATGCGCACCAAGCTGATCGCCGCCCGCATCGCCACCGGCGCCGGCTGCGCCATGGCCATCGCGCTGGGCCAGCGCGAGCACCCGCTGGCGGCGCTGGAGGAAGGCGCGCGCTGCTCCTGGTTCCTGGCCGCGCCGGAAGGGCGCCGCTCGCGCAAGCAGTGGATCGCCGGCAGCCTGGCGCCGCTCGGCGTGCTGCGGGTCGATGCCGGCGCGGCGCGGGCGCTGCGCGCCGGCTCCTCCCTGCTGCCGGCCGGGGTGCGCGGGGTGGAGGGCGAGTTCGGCCGCGGCGACCCGCTCTCGGTGCAGGACGAGGCGGGGGCCGAGCTGGCGCGCGGCCTCTCGGCCTATGATGCCGAAGCCGCGCGCGCCATCGCCGGCCGCCGCTCGGAGGAGATCGAGGCCATCCTGGGTTGGCGCGGGCGGGATGAGATCATCCACCGCGACGATCTGGTTCTGATTTAAGCAAGGCCGGGGGAAGGAATTCCCCCGGACCCCCATCTTTTTTCTGTCAGTTGGCGCAGCCTGGACGGGCGCCCCGAACTGACAGAAAAAAGAAGAGGGGGCGCGGGGGAGAATTCATTCTCCCCCGCTGTCCAACGCCAAAGGAAAAGCGCGCCATGGACGCCATGACGAACCCGATCCTCCCTGTTGCCCAGGCGGCCCGCGCGGCCTCTGCCCTGCTGGCGCGGGCGGACCGACCGTCGAAGGACGCGGCGCTGCGCGCGGCCGCCGCGGCGCTGCGCGCGCGCGAGGCCGAGATCCTGGCTGCCAATGCCGCCGATCTCGCCGCCGCCCCTGACCTGTCCGCCTCCTTCCGCGACCGGCTGACGCTGAATCCGGCCCGCATCGAGGCGATGGCGCGGGGCCTCGAGGAGATGGCCGAACTGCCCGACCCGGTCGGCCGGGTGCTGACCGAATGGACCCGGCCCAACGGGCTGCTGATCCGCCGCGTGGCGCAGCCGCTCGGCGTCATCGGCATGATCTTCGAGAGCCGGCCGAATGTCGCGGCCGATGCCGGCGGGCTCTGCCTGAAGGCGGGCTCGGCCGTCATCCTGCGCGGCGGCAGCGAGAGCGCGCGCTCGGTCGCCGCCATCCATGCCGCGCTGCTGGACGGGCTGCGCGCGGCCGGCCTGCCGGAGGCCGCGATCCAGATCGCCCCCACCCAGGACCGCGCCTTTGTCGGCGCCATGCTGGGGGCGGCGGGGCTGATCGACCTGATCATTCCGCGCGGCGGCAAGGGTCTGGTGAATCGGGTGATGCAGGAGGCGCGGGTGCCGGTGCTGGCCCATGCCGAGGGGCTCTGCCACACCTATATCCACGAAGCCGCCGAGCCGGAGATGGCGCGCGCCATCCTGGCCAATGCCAAGATGCGCCGCACCGGCATCTGCGGCGCGACCGAGACGCTGCTGATCGACGCGTCCATCGCCCCTTCCCTGCTGCCGCTGCTGGTGGAGGATCTGCGCGCGCTGGGCTGCGATTTCCGCGCCGATGCCCGCGCCCGGGCCCTGCTGCCCGAGTTGCCGGCGGCGAGCCCGGAGGATTTCTCCACCGAATGGCTGGATGCGGTGCTGTCCGTCGCGGTGGTGGATGGGGTGGCCTCGGCCCTCGAGCATATCCGCCGCCATGGCAGCGAGCACACCGAGGCGATCGTGACCCGGGATGAGGGCGCGGCGGCGGAATTCCTGGCCGGGCTGGATTCGGCGGTCGGGCTGTGGAACGCCTCCACCCAGTTCTGCGATGGCGGGGAGTTCGGCTTCGGCGCCGAGATCGGCATCGCCACGGGGCGGCTGCATGCGCGCGGCCCGGTCGGGCTGGAGCAGCTCTGCACCTATCGCTACCACATCCTCGGCAATGGGCAGACGCGGCCCTGACACGGACATCCGGATCGGGCCTGGCCGCGCCCAGATCAGGCCTGGCGGCGCCGGGGCCCTGGGGCGATGGCCGCAGGCGGCGCATCGGGCTGCTCGGCGGCAGCTTCAACCCGGCGCATGACGGGCATCTGCATGTCGCCCGCCAGGCGCGGCGGGCGCTGCGGCTGGACCAGGTCTGGCTGCTGGTCTCGCCCGGCAACCCGCTGAAGCCGGCCGCCGGCATGGCGCCGTTCCGGCAGCGCCTGGATTCGGCGCGCGGCATCGCCGATGGGGTGCACGTGCTGGCCAGCGGGCTGGAAGCGGCGATCGGCCAGCGCTACAGCGCGCGAACCCTGGCGCGGCTGCAGGCGTTGTTCCCGCGAATCCGCTTCGTGTGGATCATCGGGGCGGACAATCTGTGGCAGCTGCCACGCTGGCGCGACTGGCGCCGCCTGGCGGCCCGCACGCCGGTCGCCGTGCTGCCGCGGCCGGGCTGGACCCGCAGGGCGCTGCGCGGCGCCGCCGCCAGCCGGCTGCGCCACATGCGCCGCGCTCCGGCGGCGCTGCTGGCGGCACCGGGCCCGGGCTGGGCCCTGGTGCCGGCGCGAGAACACCCGGCCAGCGCCACGGCGCTGCGCCAGCGCGGCCAGGCCTGGCCGCACCCCCCTTCGCGGCGGCGCTGAGCCGTCGCGCGGTTTCGGCGCTGGTCCGCATCGCGCGGACCCGCCATGAGAGCACGAGAAGACCACAGGAGGCCGCCATAGCCCGCACCCCGAAGAGCCCGGACGAGACGCCCCGCCGCAAGCCTGCGGCCGCGCCCCGCGCCGGCAAGACCACCGCCCGCCCCGCCACCGGCCGGGCGACCGCCAAGCCCGCCGCCAAGGCGAGCCCTGCCAAGGCCCCCGCCGGCAAGGCTGCGTCCGGCAAGGCTGCGGCCAGCCGCGCGCCGGCCAGCAAGGCCGTGACCGGCAAGCCGGCGGCCAAGGCCAGCACGGCCCGCACCGGTACGACCAAGACCGGCACCACCAAGAGCGGCACGGCGAAGTCCGCCACCGGCCGCGCCACCGCCGCGAAGCCCGCCGTGCGGGCCAGCACGGCGCGCAGCGCCACGCCGAAGCCGGCCGCGCCGCGCGCCAGCGCCAAGCCGGCCACCGGCACCGCCCGCCCGGCCCGCGCCAGCGCCGGCACGGCGAAGCCGGCCACGCGCAGCAGCGCCGCCAAGCCGGCGGCGGCCAAGGCTCCGCGCGCCAGCGCCGCCCCGGCCGCGCGCAGCAGCGCCAAGGCCCCGGCCAAGACGGCCACGGCGCCGCGCGCCGCCAAGCCCGCCGCGCGCAAGCCGGCCGCCGCCAAGGCTGCCCCGCGCGCGGCGGCGAAGGCCGCGCCCGCCAAGCCGCGCGCCGTGCGCGGCGCCGCGGTGCCCAAGGCCGCCAGCCGCGTCGCCGCCGCCAAGAACAAGGCCAGCGTGACGCCGAAGCCCGCCGCGAAGCCCGCCGCGGCGCCGAAGCCCAAGAAGGAGGCGGCGCCGAAGCCGGCGGAGACCAGGAAGCTGAAGGCGCCGAAGCGCCAGAAGCTGACCCCGCCGCAGATCGACCAGATCGTCCAGGCCGCCGTGCGCAGCCTGGAGGATGACAAGGCCGAGGATGTGGTGGTGCTGGACGTCGCCAGCCGCGCCGCCTTCGCCGACCGCATGATCGTCGCCACGGGCCTGGCCGACCGGCAGATCCAGGCGATGGCCGGGCATCTGGAGAAGACGCTGGCCGAGCACGGCATCCGCCGCATCCGCACCGAGACCTCGCCCGACTGGGTGCTGCTCGATGCCGGCGACCTGATCGTGCATCTGTTCAAGCCGGAGGCGCGCGCCAATTACCGGCTGGAGAAGATGTGGGGCCCGGACAGCCCGCCCGCCGGCGACGAGGCGGCGCTGCCCCCCGGCCTCGACCGCGCCGAGGAGGAGCAGGACGAGGAGGAGGAGGATCTGGACGACGACCTGATCCTGTCCCCGGACGACATGGTCAATGGCGGCAGCCATGATTTCGACGAGGAGGACGAGGAGGAAGAGGACGAGGATACGGAGCGGCAGGGCTGAGCCGCGCGCCGCTCCTGGTCGCCATCGGCCGGCTGAAATCCGGGCCGGAGGCGGACCTCTTCGCCCAGCACAATGCCCGGCTGCGGCCGCCGCTCGCCCTGCGGGAACTCCCCGAGGCGCGCGGCTCCGCCGCCGAGGTGCGGCGGCGGGAGGGCGAGGCCATCCTCGCCGCCCTGCCGCCGGGCGCGCTGGTCATCGCCCTCGATCTCGGCGGCCATATGCCGGACAGCGAGGCGCTGGCCGGGCTGCTGGCGCGCTGGGAGGCGAGCGGCAAGACGCTGGCCTATGTCATCGGCGGCGCCGAGGGGCTGGACCCCGCGGTGCAGGCGCGCGCCGACCAGCGCCTGTCGCTGGGGCCGATGACCTGGCCGCATTTCCTGGTGCGCGGGCTGCTGGCGGAGCAGCTCTACCGCGCCCAGGCGATCCGCACCGGGCATCCCTATCACCGCGCCTGGCGGCCCTGAGGGGTGGGCCGGCAGGCGCCGCATTTCCGCTCCCGCCCCAGCCGTGCTAGGGCGCCTGCCGTGACCGTACCGATCGTTCCATGTTCCGCTCGCTGATCCGCCATCCCCGGACCCAGGCCGCGCTGGCCCGGCTGCTCAGCGCGTATCTGGGCTTCTGCTACCGGACCTCGCGCTGGTCGATGGTCGGCGCCGAGCACATCGAGACCCATGCCATGGCAGGCAGGCCGGTGATCATCACCTTCTGGCATGAGCGCCTGCCGATGATGCCGATGCTGTGGACCGCGACCCACAAGCTGTTCCCCGGCGCCGCGCATTGGCAGCCGCATGTGCTGGTCTCGCAGCATCGCGATGGCCGCTTCATCGGCGAGGTGGTCTCGCGCTTCCGGCTGGTGATGGTGCATGGCTCGACCTCGCGCGGCGGGGCGGCCGGCATGCGCAGCCTGCTCAAGGTGCTGAAGGGCGGCAGCCCGGTGGCCATCACCCCCGACGGGCCGCGCGGCCCGCGCCGCCAGGCGGCGGAGGGGGTCGCGGTGATCTCGGCGCTGGGCGACGCGCCGGTGCTGCCGACCGCGGCGGCGACCACCCGCCACAGGCTGCTGCCGAGCTGGGACCGCATGATGCTGCCGCTGCCCTTCGGCCGCGCCGTGCTGGTCTGCGGCCCCGCCATCACCGTGCCGCGCGACGACCCGGCCAGCGCCATCCCGGCCATCGAGGCCGCGCTGAACGCCGCCTGCGACACCGCCGATGCCTGGGCCGCCGGCCAGGAGATGGAGAGCCGCCGCCTGTGAGGGGGGCGCGATGAGCTTCGCCGCCGGCGCCGGGCGGGTCCTGGGCAGCGCGCTGGCGCCGCTGCTGCCGCTCTGGCTGCGCCGCCGCGCCCGGCGCGGCAAGGAAGTGCCCGAGCGCCTGGCCGAGCGCAGCGGCCATGGCGCCGAGCGGCCGGAGGGTCCGCTGCTCTGGCTGCATGGCGCCAGCGTGGGCGAGACGCTCTCCCTGCTGCCGCTGATGCAGACCCTGCTGGAGCGCTCCCCCCGCCTGACGCTGCTGGTCACCACCGGCACCGTCACCGCCGCCGGCATGCTGGCGCAGCGCCTGCCGCCCGCACTCGCCGGGCGGGTGATCCACCGCTTCGCCCCGCTCGACGTGCCGCGCTGGCTGGAGCGCTTCCTGCAGGGCTGGCGCCCGGATGGCGCGGTCTTCGTCGAGAGCGAGCTCTGGCCCAACCTCTCCGCAGCCCTCGCCCGGCACGGCATCCCGGCGGCGCTGGTCAATGCGCGGCTCTCCGCCCGCTCCGCCCGGATGTGGCGCTGGGCGCCGGGCCTGGCGCGGGAGATGCTCAGCCGCTTCCGCCTGGTGGTGGCGCAGAGCGAGGCGGATGCCGAGCGGCTGCGCGCCCTCGGCGCCACGGGGGCCGAGCATTGGGGCCACCTCAAGGCCGCGGCCGAGAAGCTGCCGGCCGACCCGGCCGAGCTCGACCGGCTGCGCCGCGCCATCGGCCGCCGCCCGGTGTTTCTCGCCGCCAGCACCCAGCCGGGCGAGGAGGCCTCGATCCTCGCCGCCCATGCCACGCTGCGCCGCCGCTTCCCCGAGCTGCTGACCATCCTGGCGCTGCGCCACCCGGTGCGGGCGGAGGAGGTGGCGGCGCTGGCCGCGCCCTTCGGCCGCACCGCCCGGCGCAGCCGGGGCCAGCTGCCGCAGCCGGGCTGCGACCTCTATCTGGTCGACACGCTGGGCGAGATGGGGCTGTTCTTCCGCCTGGCCGGGGTCTGCTTCATCGGCGCCTCGCTGGTGCCGAAAGGCGGGCACAACCCGCTGGAGCCGGCGCGCCTCGGCTGCCCGATCCTGTTCGGCCCCTATACCGACAATGTCCAGGCCGTGGCGGACCGGCTGGTGGCCACGGGCGGGGCCATCAGGGTGCGGGATTCCGCCACGCTGGCCGAGGCGGTGGCGGACGTGCTATCGGATGCGGGCCGCGCCCGGGCCATGGTCCGGGCGGCGGCGCTGATCGCCGATGACGCCGCCCTCCTGCCGGGGAAACTGGCTTCGGCGATCCTCGCCATCATGCCCCTCGGTGCCGGCGACCCGCCGGCGCAGGACGGGACCTAGGGCCGGCTTTGCGGCGACGCCGCGGTGCTGGCCCTGGAATTCGGTTCGGTCGCGTGAGCAGCGCTTTTCGGCGGTCCGCCACTAGCGAATCCACGCTCTAGGAGAGAGGACAGGTCTGAGCGGATGCGTGCCCCCGGCTTCTGGAGCGGGGGCAGCGGGGGAGTTGCGCCCCTGCTGCTATCCCCCATCGCCGCGATCTACGCGGCCGCCACCGCGCGCCGTGTGGCCCGACCGGGCTGGCAGGCGCCCGTGCCGGTCATCTGCTGCGGCAATGCCACGGCCGGCGGCGCCGGCAAGACCGTGGTCGCCCTCGATCTCGGCCAGCGCCTGTCCCATCGCGGCGTGGCCACGCATTTCCTGACGCGCGGCTATGGCGGCCGGCTGAAGGGCCCGGTCATGGTCGACCCGGCGCAGCATGACAGCCAGGCGGTGGGCGATGAATCGCTGCTGCTGGCGGCGCTGCGCCCCACCTGGGTGGCGGCTGACCGTGAGGCCGGTGGCCGCGCCGCCGTCGAATCCGGCGCCCAGGCCATCATCATGGATGACGGGCTGCAGAATCCGGGCCTCGCCAAGGATCTCTCCCTGCTGGTGGTGGATGGCAATTACGGCTTCGGCAATGGCCGCATCATCCCCTCCGGCCCCTTGCGGGAGCCGGTGGCCGCCGCCGCCGCGCGCTGCCGCGCCGCGGTGCTGATCGGCGAGGATGAGGCGGGCGCCGCCGCCATGCTGCCCCCCTCCCTGCCGGTGCTGCGCGCCCGCCAGGTGCCGGGGCCGGAGGCCGAGCTGCTGGCCGGCCAGCCGGTCTTCGCCTTCTGCGGCATCGCCAACCCGCAGAAATTCTTCAATTCGCTGACCCGCTGCGGCGCCGTGCTGGCCGGCCGCATGGCCTATGCCGACCACTACCCCTTCGATGCCGGCGATCTGCGCGAGCTGCTCGACCAGGCCGAGGCGCTGCGCGCCATCCCGGTGACCACCGCCAAGGATTATGTGCGCATCCCGCCGGCCTTCCGCAGCCGGGTCACCGTGCTCAGCGTCCGGCTGGAATGGGAGGACCCGACGGCGATCGAGGCGCTGCTGGACCCGCTGGCGCAGCGCGTGCCCGTGCCGGCCTGAGCCCGGGCCGGGGGGCCAGCCGCCCGGCCCGCCGCCTCAGCGGCGATAGACCGCGCGCGGGAAGCGCCGGTGCAGCCACAGCCATTCGCCGGGGCGGGCGCGGATCCAGGCGCTGATGCGGTCATTGATCGCCTGGGTCAGCGCCACCGCCGCGGCGGCGCGGCCGCCGGCCGGCTCGGTGCCCTCGGCCGCGGGCAGCGCCAGCGGCGGCTCGACCACGGCGCGGAAGCGGCAGGGCCCGATCCGCTCCACCCGCACCGGCACCAGCGGGCAGCCGAAGCGCAGCGCCAGCTCCGCCGCGCCGGTCGCGGTCATCGCCGGCTGGCCGAGGAAGGGCAGCTCCACCCCCTCATTCAGCTTCTGGTCGACCACCAGCCCGGCCGCCTTGCCCTCCGACAGGTGCTTCAGCAGCAGCCGCGCCCCGCGCGACCCCTTGGGGAACAGCGGCTGGTCGGCGCCGCCGCGCCGCATGCCGCGCAGCACCGCATCGACCAGCGGGTTGTCGGGGGCGCGGTAGAGGCTGGCCATCTGCAGCCCCATGGCCTGGGCCGCCAGCGGCAGCGTCTCCCAATTCGCCAGATGGGCGGAGACGAAGATCACCCTCCCCTCGCCCGCGGGCAGGTTCTCGGTGCCCTCCAGCTCCCAGCCGGGCCCGGCCTCGCCGGGCTGGCGGCGCGGCAGGCGCGGCAGATGCGGCAGCTCCATCACGGTGCGGCCCAGATTCTCCCAGGCATCGCGCAGCACCGCCTCGCGCCAGGAGGGATCGCTGTCCGGGAAGGCCAGTTCCAGATTGCGCCGGCCGATGCGCGAGACCGGCAGCCAGGGCCCCAGCGCGCGCAGCACATGCCCGCCCAGCGCCGAGGCGCCGAGCGGCCCGAGGCCGCGCGCCAGCGCCAGCGCCAGCCGCGCCCCCTGGGCCTCGACCCACCATCGCAGCCGCCGCCACCGCGACCGCCCCTTGCCCTCGGATTGCATGCCGCGCCTTCTGCGGCATCCGGCGGTGTTTGGCCAGGGAAGAAGCGCCACCGAAGAAGCGCCGCCGGAGATGCGCCCCCCTCCGGGAGGACGCCCCCGGACGGCGCGCCCCGGAGGAGGTGACGGGACGGGCGCGCCTCAGGCCGGCTGGGCGCCGGGCGGCAGGCGCGGGTCGGGCCGGGTCTCCGGCATGGCGATGGCGAAGATGGTGGCGCCGATGGCGGCGGCGGCGGCCAGCAGCAGGAAGGCGGCGTCGAAGCCGAAGCGCGCCGCCACCCAGCCGGCCAGCGCATTGGCCGCCGCCGCCCCCAGCCCCTGCACCACGGCGGTGATGCCGAGCGCCGCGCCGAAATGCCCGGTGCCGCGCGTCAGATCGGCCACCATCAGCGGCAGCAGCACGCCGAACATGCCGGCGCCGATGCCGTCCAGCAGCTGCACCGCCACCAGCCAGGCCGCGTTGTCGGAGAAGGTGTACAGCACGCCGCGCAGCGGCAGCACCAGGAAGCCGGCCAGGAACAGCGTCTTGCGCCCCCAGACCCCGGCCTTGCGCCCGGCCAGGATCGAGGTGCCGATCATCACAAGCTGCGCCGCCACGATGCAGGCGCTGACCAGCGCCGTGCCGCGCGCCGGGTCGGCCATGGCCAGCTTCTGCCCCACCAGCGGCAGCATCGGCGCATTGGCGAAATGGAACAGCGCGCAGCCCAGCGCCAGCACGCCCAGCCGCCGGTCGGCCAGCAGCGCGCGCCAATGCGCCGGCACCTGGCCCTCGGCCAGGCCGCGCGCCGCCTGGGGGTCCACCGCCGCGGCCGGCACCGCCAGGGCCGAGAGGATGGAGCCCAGCGCCATGCCGCCCAGCAGCCAGAACACCACCACGGGCCCGAAATATAGCGACAGCCCGCCCGCCGTGGCGGCGGCGAAGGCGTTGCCGGCATGGTTGAAGGCCTCGTTGCGGCCCATCCGCGCATCGAAGCCGGCCTGGCCGACCACGCCCAGCGTCAGCGCCGCCAGCGCCGGCAGGATCGCCGCCGCCGCCATGCCGGACAGCACCTGGGAGATCGCCACCGGCCAGAAGCCGGGCGCCACCAGGATGATCGCGCAGGCCAGGGTGACGGCGATCGCCGTGGCCACCACCAGCAGCCGCTTCTCCGGCAGCGCGTCCACCAGCACCCCGGCCGGGCCCTTGGCCAGCAGCCCGGCCAGACCGCCCAGCGCCAGCACCGCCCCGGCGCCGCCCTGGTCCCACCCCTGGACGCTGGTCAGCCAGATCGCCAGATAGGGGCCGAGGCCGTCGCGGACATCGGCCAGGAAGAAGTTCAGCGCGTCCAGCGCGCGGCGGGCGGTGCGGGTCTCGGCGGCCATGCGGCGGGGCATCCTGGCGGGGGCGTGTCGGGAAGCCGCCACGAAGCGGCACCTTGGCAACGCGGACCGGTCCCGGCCAGTTGTTTCACGCGGCTTGGGCATGGATTACAAAGCGTTCATGCCTATATGATGGTCCCCATGACGAATCAGCGGAGGAACTCCCCCATGCGCATCAAGGCCCGGCTGCTGGCCGGCTTCGCCGCGCTGGCCCTGGTGCTGGGCCCGGCGCTGGCGGAAGCCCGCCCGGGTGGCGGCTCCAGCTCCGGCAGCCGCGGCAGCCGCACCTTCTCGGCCCCGCCGGTGACGCGCACCGCGCCCGACGCGCCGCGCGCCTTCGACCGCACCGCGCCGCAGACCCAGGCGCCGCGCCCCGGCATGGCGACCCCCGCCCCCGCCGCCTCGCGCGGCGGCCTGTTCGGCGGCGGCTTCGGCGGCGCCCTGATGGGCGGCCTGATCGGCGTCGGCATTGGCGGGCTGCTGTTCGGCAACGGGCTGTTCGGCGGCATCAGCGGCCTGGGCGGGCTGCTCGGCCTGCTGATCCAGATCGCGCTGGTTGTGCTGCTGGTCCGCTTCGCGCTCCGCTTCTTCCGCAGCCGCCAGCCGGCCATGGCCGGCGGCCCGCGCGAGGGCCTCGGCATGGCGCGCGAGGCGCAGCCGGGCCCGCGCCCGATGATGGGCGGCGGCGCGGCCGCGACCCAGCCGATCCAGGTGACGCAGGCCGACTACCACGCCTTCGAGACGCTGCTGCGCGACATCAACGCCGCCTGGTCGCGCCGCGACGAGGCCGGCCTGACCCGCATGGCGACGCCGGAGATGGCCAGCTATTTCGCCCAGGATCTGCGCGATCTCGACGCCCGCGGCTGGCGCAACGAGACCAGCGATGTCCGGCTGGAGCAGGGCGACCTGTCCGAGGCCTGGCGCGAGGGCGATGTGGAATATGCGACGGTGGCCATGCGCTTCAGCCTGGTCGACGTCACCTATGACACCCAGGGCCGTGTGGTGGAGGGCGACCCCGCCACCCGCTCCACCGCCACCGAGCTGTGGACCTTCCGCCGCCGCCGGGGCGGGGCCTGGCAGCTCTCCGCCATCCAGCCGGCGGGCTGACCCCCGGGGCCACCGGCCCCGGCAACCGGAAGAAAGGGCGCGGCGCAGGCTGCGCCCCTTTTTCATGCCCGCCCTCCGGCGGGGCTGTCCGCGCGCGCCGCCGCGCTTTGCCCCTTCCCCGCCCGGCATGGCGGTTGCTACTCCCCGCCCGCCGGGAGGATCCGGCGCTCGACCGGGAGATTCCCCCATGCTCGCCACCCGCCGTGGCCTGATGCTCGGCACCGCCGGCACGCTGCTCGCCACCCCCCACCTCGCCCGTGGCCAGGCCGCGCTGACGCCGGTGAAATTCTGCCTGGACTGGGCCTTTCAGGGCCCGCAGGCGCCCTTCGTCCTGGCCGCCGAGCGCGGCTTCTTCCGCGACGAGGGCATCGCCATCACCATGGATCGCGGCTTCGGTTCGGGCGACACGCCGGTGAAGGTGGCCAGCGGTGCCTATGAGTTCGGCATCGCCGATTTGTCGCCGGCGATCCGGCTGCGCCTTTCCGGCCAGGCGCCGGACCTGGTGGCGCCGATGGTCATCCAGCAGGGCAGCCCGCTGGCGGTGATGACCCTGAAGAAGAGCGGCATCACCACCGCCAGGCAGCTCGAGGGCCGCAAGGTGGCGGCGCCGGAGACCGATTCGGCCCGCCAGCTCTTCCCCGCCTATGCCAGGGCCGCCGGCATCGACGCCTCGAAGATCAACTGGATGACCGTCACCCCGCAGCTGCGCGAGCCGATGCTGGTGCGCGGCGAGGTCGATGCCATCACCGGCTTCGAGGTCTCCGGCCTGTTCAGCCTGCGCAGCCTGAACGTGGCGGAGGGCGATGTGGTCTCGCTGCGCTACTCGGATGCCGGCGTCGCCCTGCTCTCCACCGCGCTCCTGGTGAAGCGCCCCTATGCCGAGGCCAATGCGCGCATCGTCACCGGCATGATCCGCGCCATCGCCCGCGGCCATGACGCCGCCTGGAAGGACCAGGACGCGGCCATCGAGGCGCTGGTGAAGCGCGACCCGACCGCGCCGCGGGCGCTGGAGAAGGCGCGCATGCTGGCCAATTTCGGCTTCATCCGCACGCCGGAGGCGCTCTCGGGCGGCTATGGCAATCTGCCCATGCCGCGCGTGCAGGCGGCGATCGAGACCATCCGCTCCTCCTTCGGCATCACCACCGAGCTGAAGGCGGAAGACATGTACCTGCCGCAATTCCTGCCGCCGGCCTCCGACCTCCAGCTGCCTGCGTAAAGCTCTCAGGTCTTTTTTTCTTTCGGGCTGCCGCCGTCCCGTTCAGAAGCGGGACGCGGCACTCCGGGGGCGCTCCGGTGGCGAGCATGACGCACGGGCCCGGCGACGGGCCCGTTTCGCGTTTCGCGGCCAGGCCCGCGCTGGTGCGCAACCCGCACCCCCCGATTCCCTTTGCAACCGGCGCGGTGGCTGACAGGACAGGCCCCAGGGTCTATCCCTGCCGCCGCGACGCAACCGACCGCCTGGGGGAGAGCCACGATGTCCCGTCCGAAGCCCGTGATGCTGGTGATCCTGGATGGCTGGGGCTGGCGCGAGGACCGGGCGGACAACGCCGTGCTGCAGGCCCGCACCCCCTGCTTCGACCGGCTCTGGGCCAGCTGCCCGCGCAACTTCCTGCACACCAGCGGCCATGATGTCGGCCTGCCGGACGGGCAGATGGGCAATTCCGAGGTCGGTCACCTCAATCTCGGCGCCGGGCGCGTCGTCATGCAGGACCTGCCGCGCATCGATGCCGCCGTGGCCGATGGCTCCATCGCCGGCCTGCCCGCCGTCACCGACCTCATCGCGAAGCTCAAGGCCAGCGGCGGCACGCTGCACCTGATGGGCCTGCTCTCCCCGGGCGGGGTGCACAGCCACCAGGACCATGCCCTGGCGCTCGCCCGCATCTTTGCCGGGGCCGGGATCCCGGTCGCCATCCATGCCTGGACCGACGGCCGCGACACGCCGCCTGAATCCAGCCCCGGTTTCCTGGCCCGCTTCGAGCCGAAGCTGCCGGCCGGCGCGCGCATCGCGACCGTCACCGGCCGCTATTTCGCGATGGACCGCGACAAGCGCTGGGAGCGGGTGCGCCAGGCCTATGACGCCATGGTCGAGGGCCAGGGTGCCCATGCTGCCAGCGCCGCCGAGGCCATCGCCGCCGCCCACAAGGCCGGCAAGACCGATGAGTTCATCCCCGCCAGCGTCATCGGCGACTATGCCGGCATGAAGGATGGCGACGGGCTGCTCTGCTTCAATTTCCGCGCCGACCGGGTGCGGCAGATCCTGGGCGCCCTGCTGCTGCCGGGCTTCGACGGCTTCCAGGCGCGCCGCCCCGCGCTTGCCGGCGCCGCCATGATGACCGAATACTCGACCGAGCTGGCGGCGCATCTCGCGACCCTCTTCGCCCCGCAATCCATGCAGGACATCCTGGGCGCCGTGGTCTCCAAGGCCGGGCTGGCCCAGCTGCGCATGGCCGAGACCGAGAAATACCCGCACGTCACCTACTTCCTGAATGGCGGCGAGGAGACCCCCTTCCCGGGCGAGGAGCGGATCATGGTTCCCTCCCCCAAGGTCGCGACCTACGACCTGCAGCCCGAGATGTCGGCCCCCGAGCTGGCGGAGAAGGCGGTGCAGGCGATCAACTCGAAGAAATTCGACCTGGTGGTGCTGAACTTCGCCAATGCCGACATGGTCGGCCACACCGGCAGCCTGGACGCCGCCATCCGCGCCTGCGAGGCCGTGGATGCGGGCCTGGCGCGCATCGAGGCGGCGGTCACCGCCCAGGGCGGCGCGCTGCTGGTCACCGCCGACCATGGCAATGCCGAGATGATGAAGGACCCGGTGACCGGCGGCCCCTACACCGCCCACACCACCAATGTCGTGCCCGTCCTGCTGGTGGGCGGCCCGGCCGGCGCCGCGCTGCATGAAGGCCGGCTGGCCGATGTGGCGCCGACCCTGCTGGCCCTGCTCGGCCTGCCTCAGCCGGCGGCGATGACCGGGCGGAGCCTGCTCGGCTGACCATGGCGCGTCCCGGGCGGCCGCGCCGCCCGCCCCGCGCCCCGGCGCCCGCCGCCGCCACCGGCGGGCCGGCCGCGCCCGCCCGGCGCCCTGCCCCGCCGGGACGGGCGGCGCTGGCGCTGCTGCTGGCGCTGGGCCTGGCCGGCGCCGCGGCGGCGCAGACCCGCAGCCCCACGCCCGAGGCGCTGCGCGACGCCGAGCGCACCGCGCAGGAGGCGCGCGACGCCGCCCGCGCCGCCACCGAGGCGGCACGCGCCGCCGCCGAGGCCGAGCAGGCCCTGGCCCGCCAGCGCGCCGAGGCCGGGCGCCGCGCCGTCGCCGCCGAACAGGCCGCCGACGCCGCCGAGGCCGAGGCGCGCGAGGCCGCCGCGGTGCGCGACGCCGCTTTGGTCGATCTGCGGCGCCGGGCCGAGGCCATCGCGCCGCTGCTGCCGTTGATGCGCCGGCTGACCCAATACCCCTCGGAGACGCTGCTGGCCGTGCCGGGCGACCCGGAGACGGCGCTGCGCGGCGCGCTGGTGCTGCGCAGCCTGACCCGCCATCTCTCGGCCGAGGCGGCGGCGCTGCGCCAGGCCCAGGCGGTCGCCGAGGAGGCCAGCCGCAAGGCCGAGGCCGAGGCCGCCCAGCTGGCCGAGGCACGGGCCGAGCGCCAGGCCGCGGCGGCGGCGGTGGAGGCGGCCCTGGCCCAGGCCCGCACCCATCGCAGCGCCCTGGCCGAGGAGGAGAAGCAGGCGGCGCGCGAGGCCGCGACCGCCGCCGCCCGCGCCGGCGATCTGCGCGAGATGCTGGAGCGGCTGGAGCGCGCCCGCGCCCGCGCCGAGGCCGAGGCCAGGGCGCGCGCCGAGCGGGAGCGCGAGGCGGCCGAGCGCGCCGCCAGGCTGCGCGCCGAGCGCGAGGCCGAGGCGCTGGCCGCCCGCCAGCGCGCCGCGCGCGACGCCGCCCAGCGCGAGGCCCTGGCACGCGAGCAGGCCGCCGCCGCTGAGCGCGAGCAGGAGCGGCGGCAGGAGGCCGCGCGCAGCCCCGCCACCCCGCCGCCCGCCGCCAGCGGCGGCCGCGCCGTGCCGGTGGCCGGCCGCGTCACCCGCGATTTCGGCGATAGCGGCGCCGGCGGCCCGGCCCGCGGCATGACCTACACCGCCCCCGGCCAGGCCCGCGTGGTCAGCCCCTGCGGCGGCAGCATCGCCTTTTCCGGGCCGTTCCGCTCCTATGGCCAGCTGTTGATCGTCGATTGCGGCGGGGGCTACCATTTTGTCCTGGCCGGGCTGGACCGGCTGGACGCCGACACCGGCGCCCGGGTGCTGGCCGGCGAGCCGGTCGGGCAGCTCGGCGCGGGGGAGGAGAATGGCCGGGCCACGCTGTATGTCGAGCTGCGCCGCAACGGCCAGCCGGTCGATCCCAAGGGCTGGTTCCGCAGCCGGAGCTAGGTGGCCCTCCCGCAAATTCCGCCACACGGCATTGTCGAAAAAGGTTTCAATTTGCCCCTTGCACAGGAAGCCGCTCTAAGGTGTCTCGCTAAGCCGTCGAATGCTCGCGGCAGAAGGATCGTTGACCGGCATGAGGGGTCACCGCATGAAGCCTAAGATGCGCATGGTCGGCGTGGTGGCGGCGGCCTTCGCCGCCGGTACCGTGCTGGGGCCGGTGGTGCTGCCGCCGGTCGTCTCCGCCTTCGCGCAGGAGACCGGCAACCGTGCCGAGACCTACCGGCTGCTCAACCTGTTCGGCGACATCTTCGAGCGCGTCCGGGCCGAGTATGTCGAGCCGGTCAATGACCGCGAGGTCATCGAATCCGCGATCAACGGCATGCTGCAGGGGCTCGACCCGCACAGCAGCTACATGAACGCCCGCTCCTTCCGCGACATGCAGGTGCAGACCCGCGGCGAGTTCGGCGGCCTCGGCATCGAGGTCAGCCAGGAGGGCGGCTACGTCAAGGTGATCTCGCCGATCGACGATACCCCGGCGGCCCGCGCCGGCGTCAAGCCGGGCGACCTGATCACCCATCTGAACGGCGCCTCGGTGCAGGGCCTGACCCTGCAGGAGGCGGTCGAGCAGATGCGCGGCGAGCGTGGCACGGCCATCAAGCTGACCATCCGCCGCCCGGGCACCGAGACGCCGATCGAGCTGTCGCTGACCCGCGACGTGATCCGGCCGCAGGTGGCGCGCTTCCGCATGGAGGGCAACGATGTCGGCTATGTCCGCCTCTCCTCCTTCAACGAGCAGACCGATGCGGCGCTGCGCCGCGCCGTCACCTCGCTGCGGCAGCAGGCCGGCGGCAACCTGAAGGGCCTGATCCTCGACCTGCGCAACAATCCGGGCGGGCTGCTGGACCAGGCGGTGCAGGTCTCGGACGATTTCCTGGAGCAGGGCGAGATCGTCTCCACCCGCGCCCGCCGCGCCGATGAGGGGCAGCGCTGGAACGCCAAGCCGGGCGACATCACCGACGGGCTGCGCGTGGTCGTGCTGGTCAATGGCGGCTCCGCCTCGGCCTCCGAGATCGTCGCCGGCGCGCTGCAGGACCATCGCCGCGCGATCGTGCTCGGCACGCGCTCCTTCGGCAAGGGCTCGGTGCAGACCGTCATGCCGATCCCGGGCAATGGCGCCATCCGGCTGACCACGGCGCGCTACTACACGCCGTCGGGGCGCTCCATCCAGGCCACCGGCATCAACCCGGATATCGAGGTGCTGGCGACGCGGGAGGAAGCGAACGCCCCGCTGCGCGACCGCGAGGCCGATCTGCGCCGCGCGCTGCGCAACGACAATGGCAGCGCCGAGGCGCCGCCGCTGCCGCCCACCAACCTGCCGGCCGGCGTGGCCGACAAGGTGAGCCGGATGCCGCCCGAGGGCGCCCCGGCCTTCGACCCGACCAAGCCGGAGACCGATTTCCAGGCCCAGCAGGCCGCTGCCCTGCTGCGCGCCTGGGCGGCCGCCGATCCGCAGCGCCGCGCCGGGCGCTGAACCGAGGGGACAGGCGCGCCATCATGAGCCGCTCGCCATGAGGCGTGCCTCCCCGGCCTGGAAGGCGCTCGGCGCCTTCTGGGTGCTGGTCCTGGCCGGTGCCGCCGGCACTGGCCTGGTGCTGCACCGCCTGGGCCCGCCCGAGGCGCCGGGCGCCGCCGCGCCGGACGGGCCTGGCGTGGCGCTGAGCTTCGGCGGCGCGACACCCCCCGCCAGCCCGACCGACCCCCGCCCCGAGCCGCCGCGCGCCGAGCCGCCCCGCCAGGCGGCCCGGCCGGCGGAGCGCGCGCCCGCGCCGCCTTCCGCTGCCCCTTCAGCGACGCTGGCCGGCCGCACGCCTGGGGCTGCGCCGGCACCGAACAGCGACACACCTCCGGCCGCCGAGGCGCCGCCCGCCGCCAGCGCGGCCCCTCCTCCTGCCCCGGCCACGCCGCCGGCGCCTCGCGCCCCTGCCCTCGCCGAGACGGCGCCGCGCGAGCCCACGGCCCCCCGCCCTGCCCCGCCGCTGGCGGAGCGCGCCGCGCCTTCCCCCGCTCTGCCCGCGCCGCCCGCCGCGCCGAAGCCGCCCGCCGGCGACAGCGCCACAGCGCCCGAGCCGCCCGAGCCCCCGGCCTCGGCCATCATCGCCGACGCCCTGCCCCCGGCCGCCGCGCCGGAGCCGCTGCTGGCCCCGCCCGAGGCCCCGGCCCCGCCGCCCCTGCCGCCCTCCGCCACGCCGCCCGCCGCCAGCGAGGTCACCATCCCGGCGCCCGACCCGGCGCTGCTGGAGACCTCCCCCTACGGCCCGCTGCCGCGCATCACCACCGATGGGCGGGAGGCGCGGCGCCTCTATGCCCGCCCCTTCCCGGCCGAGGAGGCGCGGCCGCGCATCGCCCTGGTGGTGGGCGGTTTCGGCCTCTCCCCCACCCGCTCGGAGGAGGCGCTGCGCCGCCTGCCCGCCGCCACCACCCTGGCCTTCACCCCGCAGGCGATGCGGCCGGATCTGCTGCTCTCCCAGGCGCGGGCGCGCGGCATGGAGGTGGCGCTAGGCCTGCCGCTGGAATCCGCTGGCGCCGAGCCGAATGAGCAGACGCTGCGCCCCGGGCTGATGCATTGGGAGAACCAGGACCGGCTGCACCGCGCGCTCGGCCGCATGGCCGGTTATGCCGGGGTGATCGGCGCCATCGGCGCGCAGCGCGGCGACCGCTTCGCCGCCGACCGCGCCCAGCTGGAAGCCGTGCAGGAGGAGGCGCAGGCGCGCGGCCTCTACTATCTGGAGCCGCGCCCCGGCGCGCCCGCCCCGGCCGAGGCCGCCGGTGCGGTGGCCGATCTGATCCTGGACGAGCCGCTGACCCGCGGCGAGGTGGAACGCCGCCTGGCCCGGCTGGAGGAGATCGCGCGGGAGCGCGGCTTCGCCCTCGGCCTCGCCGCCGAGCCGGCGCCGCTGCTGGTCGACCGCATCGCCGCCTGGGCCGCCGGGCTGGAGGCGCGCGGCCTGGTGCTGGCGCCCGCCAGCGCGCTGACACGGCCGCCCGGCCCCGCCCCTTCCGCCTCCCGCTGAGAGCCCGATGACCGCCGAGCTTCCCTATCGCCGCAATGTCGGCGCCGTGCTGTTCCACCGCGACGGGCGCGTGCTGATCGCCCGCCGCGCCGATGTGGCCGAGGCCGCCTGGCAATGGCCGCAGGGCGGGCTGGATGAGGGCGAGGACCCGGCCGAGGCCGTGCTGCGCGAGCTGCGCGAGGAAATCGGCACCGCCAGCGCCCGCATCCTGGGCGAGGTGCCCGAGTGGCTGAATTACGACCTGCCGCCGGAGCTGGTGGGCAAGGCGCTGCGCGGCCGCTATCGCGGGCAGAGCCAGAAATGGTTCGCCCTCGGCTTCACCGGGGATGAGTCGGAGATCCGGCTGGACCAGGACCCGCATCCGGAATTCAGCGCCTGGCGCTGGGCGGCGCTGGAAGAGGTGCCGGAGATCGTGGTGAGCTTCCGCCAGCCGATCTACCGGCGGGTGGCGGCGGCGTTCGCGCCCTTTAAAAATTGGGCAGCAGGGGGCTCCGCCCCCTGAACCCCCGCTGGGGGGACAGGGTCCCCCCAGACCCCGCCATCCGTTTGGCGCCAAACTGAAGGCGGGGTCCGGGGTGGCCCTGCCACCCCGGCGGGGTGCAGGGGCAGAGCCCCTGCTAGCTCCCCGCCACCGTCAGATCATCGATCCTGAGCGTCGGCGCATCCATGCCCCGGCGGAAGGTGAGATCCCCCGCCGCGCGCAGCCGCAGCAGCATGTCCTTCAGATTGCCGGCGATGGTGATGCCGGAGACCGGCTCGGCGATCTCGCCGCCCCGGATCATGAAGCCGGCGGCGCCGCGGCTGTAATCGCCGGTGACGCCATTCACCCCCATGCCGATCATCTCGGTGACATAGATGCCCTCGGCGATGTCGGCCATCAGCGCCTGGGGCGTGCCCTGGCCGCCCTCCAGCCACAGATTGGTGGTGGCCGGCGAGGGCGGGCCGGAGACGCCACGGCTGGCATGGCCGGTGGAGCGCAGGCCGAGCTGCCGGGCGCTGCGCGCATCCAGCACCCAGCTGGCCAGCACGCCATCCTCGACCAGCGCCAGCGGCGCGGTCGGCATGCCCTCCCCGTCGAAGGGGCGGGAGCGCAAGCCGCGACGGCGGCGCGGATCGTCGCGCACGGCCAGGCCCGGGGCCAGCACCGCCTGCCCCATGCGGTCGCGCAGGAAGGAGGTGCCGCGCGCCACGCTGGCGCCGTCCAGCGCGCCGACCAGATGGCCGAGCAGCGAGGCCGCCACACGCGGGTCATAGACCACGCTGCGCTTCGCGGTCGTGGGCCGGGCCGGGTTCAGCCGGCGCAGCGCGCGGCTGGCAGCGGCATGGCCAAGGCCGGCGGCCTCCTCCAGATCGGCCAGATGCACCGCGCTGCTGTAATCGTAGTCGCGCTCCATCCCCGTGCCCTGGCCGGCGACGGCGGTGACCGAGATGGAATGGCCGCTGCGGGCATATTCGCCGCGGAAGCCATGGCTGGTGGCCAGCGCGATCTCGCTGCGGGAGAAGCCGGCCTCGGCCTCCACGCTGGCGATGCCGGCATGGGAAAGCGCGGCCTCCTCGGCCAGCGCCGCACGGGCCAGCAGGGCGTCGGCATCCGGCTCGGCCAGGTCGTTCAGCTCGAGGTCGACCGGGGCATAGGCATGGTGCTCACCCAGGCCGCCGAACTCATCCTCCGGCACGGCGCGGGCCATGGCGACGGCGCGCTCGGCCAGCGCCTGGAAGCCGCGCGGATCGGCGTCGGTCGCCGAGACGATGGCCTGGCGGCGGCCCACGAAGACCCGCAGGCCGAGATCCAGCCCCTCGGAGCGTTCCAGATGCTCGACCTGGCCCAGCCGGCGCTGCACGGAGAGCGAGGCGCCGGTGGCCAGCAGCGCATCCGCCGCCTCCGCCCCCGCCGCGCGTGCGGCGGCGAGCAGGGCGTCGAGCCGGTCGAGCCGGTTCATGCGGCGAGCTTTTCCGCGATGCTGGGCAGGCCCGGCACCTTGCCGGCGGGGCCGAGCGCCGCCAGCGTCGGGCGGGAGCGGAAGATCTGCGCCGCCACCGCCTGCACCTGGTCGATCGTCACCGCGGCGATCTTCGCCTTGGTCTCCTCGACCGGGATGATGCGGCCATGCACCTGGATCTGCCGCGCCAGCTGCTCGCAGCGGCTGCCGGTGGATTCGAGGGACATCAGCACCGAGGCGCGCAGCTGCGCCTTGGCGCGGTCCAGCTCCTCCTGGGTGACGTCGTGCTGCACGCGGCGCAGCTCCTCCAGCGCCACCGGGACCAGCTCGGCCGCCTGCTCCTCGCCGGTGCCGGCGTAGAGGGCGAAGAGACCGCTGTCGCGGAACATCTGGGTGAAGGAATAGATCGAGTAGACGAGGCCGCGCTTCTCCCGGATCTCCTGGAACAGGCGGGAGGACATGCCGCCGCCGAGCAGGGTGGAGAGCAGCATGGCCGGGTAGTGGCCCGCCGTCGCGACCGCCGGCCCCTCGAAGCCCAGCACGACATGCACCTGGTCGAGGTCGCGCTCCTCGCGGAACTCGCCGCCGCCATAGCGGGCGGTCTCGGCCGGGCTCGGCGAGACCAGCGGCAGGTCGGCGAAATGCCGGCCGACCAGCTCGACCAGATTCTCATGCTCCAGCGCGCCGGCGGCGGCGACGACCATGCGGCTCGGCCCGTAATGCCGCCGCATATAGTCCATCAGCACCTCGCGCCCCATGCCGCCGACGGTGGCCTCGGTGCCCAGCGTCGGCCGGCCCATCGGCTGCTCGGGGAAGGCGGTGCCCTGGAAATGGTCGAAGACGATGTCGTCCGGCGTGTCGTTCGCCTGGCCGATCTCCTGCAGGATGACGCCGCGCTCGCGCTCCATCTCCTCGGGGATGAAGGTGGAATGCGTCAGGATGTCGCCGATGATGTCGGCGGCCAGCGGCATGTCCTCCTTCAGCACCTTGGCGTAGTAGGCGGTGTTCTCCCGCGCCGTGTAGGCGTTCAGGTGGCCGCCGACATTCTCGATCTCGCGGGCGATGGCGGCGGCGTCGCGCCGCGCCGTGCCCTTGAAGGCCATGTGCTCGAGGAAATGGGAGGCGCCGTTCTCGGCGGCGGATTCGTCGCGCGTGCCGGCATGGACATAGGCGCCGATCGACACCGTCTCGACCCGGGGCATGGTCTCGGAAACGATGGTCAGACCGTTCGGAAGGCGCGTCAGCCGCACCGCATCAGACATGTGTTCACTGTTCCCTGGTGGCCCGCCGGGCTGGCGCGCGGCGGACTCGCATGTGCCTTGAAGGTCCAATGTAGGCCGGAAACCCCGTCTCTGCGACCCTGCAGCCGGGGCAGGCCTGCTCCCCGAGTGTTGCACGCAAGTGCTGGTTTCCGATGAACACCAGCCTCCCCATTTAAAGGGGGCGTTTGTGTCATGGCCCGATGGGCCAAGGGGGATCGAAGGGGGGCCGGGGGCCATGCCGATGGGACGGGGAAGGCTGCTGCGCGCGGCCGGTCTGGCGCTGTTCTGCCTGGGGCTGGGGGGTGCCGCGCTGGCGCCGCCGGCCGAGGCCCGGCAGCCACGGCGCGAGGCGGAGGCGCGCGGCCAGCGTGGCACGGCCGCACCCGCCGCCGGGCCGCGCCGCCAGGCGGAGGCGCCGCGCGCCGGGCAGCGCCGGGTGATCCGCGGCCGCGCCTCCTACTACGCCAACCGCTTCCACGGGCGGCGCATGGCCAATGGCAGCCGCTTCAACCGCCACGCCCATACGGCGGCCAGCCGCACCCTGCCGCTGGGCAGCCGGGCGCGGGTGCGCAATCTGGAGAATGGCCGCAGCGCCACCGTGACCATCACCGATCGCGGGCCGCATCTGCGCAGCCGGGTGATCGACCTCAGCCCTGCGACCGCCGCCGAGCTCGGCATGCTGCGCCAGGGGCTGGCGCGGGTCGAGGTGACCCCGCTGCGCGGCGGCGAGGGCTGAGGCGGGGCAGTCCCCTGCCCCGCCCTCCCTGATCAGGCCGTGACGTTGCGCCGCACATGGGCGCGCACCGCCGCCTCGATCTCCTCCAGCCCGCCGGAGAGCACGCTGTAGCGCTCCTCCCGCTGGTAGAGATCGGCCAGCCGCGCCGGCAGCGGCGGGCGGAAGCCGGTCGCCTGCTCCACCGCATCCGGGAACTTGGCCGGATGCGCGGTGGCGGCGACGATCACCGGGATGCCGGCATCCTCCGGCGCATGGGCCCGGGCGGCGGCGGTGCCGATCGCCGTGTGCGGGTCGGCCAGATAGGCGCTCTCCCGGTACAGGCGGCGGATCTCCTCCAGGATGCCCGCATCCGACAGCGCGAAGCCGTGGAAGGTCTCGGTCGCCTTGCGCCAGGCGGCATCCGGCACCGGCATGCGGCCCTCGGCGCGGAAGCGCTGCATGATCTCGGCGGTGGCGCGGGCGTCGCGGCCCAGCAGCTCGAACAGCAGGCGCTCGAAATTGGAAGAGACCTGGATGTCCATGCTGGGGGAGAGCGAGGGCTCGACCTTCTGCATCGACATGTCGTTGCCGGAGAGGAAGCGGGCCAGGATGTCGTTGCGGTTGGCGCCGATGATCAGCCGCTCGATCGGCAGGCCCATGCGCCGCGCCACCCAGGCGGCCAGCACATTGCCGAAATTGCCGGTGGGCACGGAGACGGCCACCGGCCGGTCCGGCGCGCCCAGCGCCAGCGCGGCATAGACGTAATAGGGCACCTGCGCCGCGATGCGCGCCCAGTTGATGGAGTTGACGGCCGACAGCCGCATCTCCTGCCGGAAGGGCGCGTCGTTGAACATCGCCTTCACCAGGTCCTGGCAATCGTCGAAGCTGCCCTGGACGGCGATGTTGTGGATATTGGGCGACAGCACCGTGGTCATCTGCCGGCGCTGCACCTCGGAGGTGCGGCCCTCCGGGTGCAGGATCACCACATCGATGGCGGCGCGGTCGGCGCAGGCCTCGATGGCGGCCGAGCCGGTATCGCCCGAGGTGGCGCCGACGATCGTCACCCGCTCGCCGCGCCGGGTCAGCACATGGTCGAAGAGCTGGCCGAGCAGCTGCATCGCCATGTCCTTGAAGGCCAGGGTCGGCCCGTGGAACAGCTCCAGCGAGAAGGTCCGCGGGTCGAGCTGCACCAGCGGCGCCGTCGCCGCATGGCCGAAGCCGGCATAGGCGCGGGCCGTCAGCTGGCGCATCGTCTCGAGCGGGATGGTCTCTCCCGCGAACAGCGTCATCAGCCGTGCCGAGAGCTCGGCATAGGGCAGGCCGCGCAGGGCCCGCCATTCGGCGGCCGAGAGCAGCGGCCAGGTTTCGGGCAGGAAGAGGCCGCCATCCTCGGCCAGACCGGCCAGCAGGACGCCCTCGAAATCGCGTGCGGGGGCCTGGCCCCTGGTCGAGACATAGCGCATGGTGGCCGGAGATTAGGCGCAGCCGCGCCGCCGCGCCATGCCATGCGGCGCGGGGCAGCCCCTTCCTCCCCCTTGGCGGCCGCCGATTCCGGGTCCATCCCTTGCGCATGAGCCAGGACGACGCCGCCGCGCTGCTCGAGCGCCTGCTGACCACCCCCGCAACCTCCCTCCCCGCCTTTGCCGGGGATGGCAGGCTGTATGTGCTGCACGATGCCGGCGGCTCCGCCCAGGTCTGGGAGGTGCCGGCGGGCGGCGGGGCGCCGCGCCAGCGCACCCACCACGCCGATGCGGTGGCCTTCGTCGCCGGCCTGCCCGATGGCGGCGCCATTTTCGGCCGCGACGGCGCCGGCGATGAGCGCATCCAGCTCTACCACCTGCCGCCCGCGGGCGAGGCGCGGCCGCTGACCGAGGCGCCCCATGTCATCCATGGCTGGGGCGCGCTGTCGCCGGATGGCCGCCGCATCGCCTACACCGCCAATGCCCGCCACCCGGCGCACACCGATGCCTGGGTGATGGATCTCGCCACCGGCACTGCAAGCTGCGTGGCCGAGGTGGAAGGCCCGCATGAACTGCTGGCCTGGGCGCCGGATGGCGCTTCCCTGCTGCTGGCCACCGCGCCGCGCACCTTCGAATCGACCCTGCTGCGCGTGGCGCTCGACGGCGCCGCCCCGCCCGCCGATGTCACGCCGCATGACGGCGATGCCCGCCACCTGAACCCGCGCTGGAAGCGCGACGGCAGCGCCTTCTGGCTGCTGACCGACCGCGATGGCGATTTCCTGTCAGTGGCCATCCAGGCGCCGGGCGCGGCGCCGCGCCCGCTCTACGCGCCGCCCTTCGATGTCGAGAAGCTGGAACCCTCCCCCGACCACTCCCTGCTGGCCGTGGTGGTGAACGAGGGCGGCTATTCCCGCCTGCGCCTGCTGGATGCCGCGACCGGCGCCGTGCTGCAGGAGCCCATCCACCCCGAGGGTGTCATCACCAAGCTCAGCTGGTCGCCCGATGGCGCGACCCTGGCCTTCGACCTGATGGGCTTCCGCTTCCCCTCCTCCATCTGGCTGGCCCGGCCGGGTGTCGCCGCCGCCACGCCGCTGGACGCCGCGCCGCCGCCGCCCGGCCTGCACAGCTGGACCAGCATCGCCTTCCCCACCCATGACGGGCGGCAGATCCCGGGTTTCCTGGCCCTCCCCTCGGGCGAACAACCAGAGAAAGGCTGGCCCGTGCTGGTCTGGGTGCATGGCGGCCCGGCCATGCAGGCCCTGCCCAACTGGCGGCCCGACCTCCAGGCCTTCCTGGCCCTCGGCATCGCGGTCCTGGTGCCGAATGTGCGCGGCTCCACCGGCTATGGCCGCGCCTATGCCGCGCTGGACGACCGCGAGAAGCGCCTCGACAGCGTCGCCGACCTCGCCGCCGCCCATGCCTTTCTGGCCGCCCATCCATCACTGGATGGCAGCCGCATCGGCATCATGGGGCAGAGCTATGGCGGCTGGATGGTGCTGGCCGCCACCACCGAATACCCGGAGCTCTGGGCCTGCGGCGTCGATTTCTACGGCATCGCCAGCTGGAAGACCTTCTTCGAGAAGACCGGCCCCTGGCGCATCGGCCACCGCGCCGCCGAATATGGCGACCCGGTGCGCGATGCCGCGCTGCTCCAACGCCTCTCGCCGCTGAACCGGGCCGATCGCATCGCCTGCCCGCTGCTGGTGGCGCAAGGGCTGACCGACCCGCGCGTGCCGCCCTATGAGAGCGAGCAGATCGTCGACGCGCTCAAACAGCGGAGAATTCCGGTCGAGTACCTGACCTTCCCCGATGAAGGCCACGGCTTCACCAAGCGCGACAACCGGCGGCGCGTCTACAACGCGGTGCTGGGCTTCTTCAGCCGGCACCTCAAAAACTGACAAGAAAACCGGGAGGGCGCCGCCCTCCCGGACCCTCCCGCCGGGGTGGCAGGGCCACCCCGGACCCCGCCTTCAGTCCAGAATACGAATCACCGCCTCGATCTCGACCGGCACGTCGGACGGCAAGGACCCCATGCCGATGGCCGAGCGCGCATGCCGGCCGCGCTCGCCCAGCACCGCCACCAGCAGGTCGGAACAGGCATCGATCACCTTGGGCTGCTGGCCGAATTCCGGCACGGCATTGACCATGCCGAACAGCTTCAGGAACTCGACCTTCTCCAGCGAGCCCGCCGCCTCCCGCGCAATGGCCAGCAGATGCAGCCCGCACAGCTCGGCCGCCTTGCGGGCGTCCTCGACCGACAACGCGGCACCGACCTTGCCCACGGTCAGCGAGCCATCCGCATGCCGCGGCACCTGCCCGGACAGATAGGCGACATCGCCCGCGCGGCGGAACGGCACATAGTTGAACAGCGGCTTGCCCACCGCCGGCAGGCTCAGCCCCAGCGCCGCCAGGCGGCTCTCGGATTCGCTCATAGTCTCTCTCCCCTTACTGGCTGCGGCCGCGCGCGGCGACGTCCTGGAACCCCTGGAACCGCCCGCCCTTCACCAGGGCGACCCGGTCATGCAGATTGCTCACCGGGCAGACATGGTTCGGCACCACCCGCAGCACCTCGCCGATCTCGGGGCGGCGGGCGCAGGCGGAGAGATCCACCATGCCGTGCTCCTCGCTGAAGCGCTCCAGCTTCGCCTCGGGGTAGTCGGGGAAATAGCCATAGCCCTCCCCCATGCCGCCCGGCATGACATCGGCGGCGAAGGTCTTGGACCCGCCATCGATCACGGCGCGATGCGCCTCCGGCCGGCTGATCACCGTGACATGCAGATGCAGCGCGCAATCGGCCCAGGTCGCGTGGCCCGCGGCCACCGTCATGCGGTCATTGTAGATGTAGGTGCCGACGCGCAGCTCGGTGATCGGCGCCGCCGCATGCGCCTCGAAGGCCTTGGGCGTGCCGCCGCCGGAAATCACGGCGGGCTCCAGCCCCTCCGCCTTCAGCCGCGGCAGCGCCGCCTCGAGGAAGGCGCGCGCCTTGGGGCCCAGCGGATAGGTCATCACCCCATCGAAGCGCAGCCCGGGCGTGGCGCGGGCGGCGCGGGCCAGCTCCAGCAGCTCCTCGACGCTCATCACGCCGGTGCGGGCGGTGCCGCTGTCGAACTCCACCAGGATGCCGATCTCGGCGCCCGACAGCCGCGCGGCCTCGGCCACCGTCGCCAGCGATTGCGCGTTGTCGAGGCCGACGCGGAAGCGGGCGCGCGGCGCCAGCTTCGCCAGCCTTGCCGCCTTGGCCGCGCCCAGCAGCGGGTAGGACATCAGGATGTCGTCGATCCCGGCCTCGACCATCACCTCGGCCTCGCCCAGCTTCTGGCAGGTGATGCCGCGCGCGCCGAGCTCCACCTGCCGCCGGGCGAGCGCCGGCAGCTTGTGGGTCTTGATATGCGGCCGCAGCGCGATGCCATGGCTGTCGCAATAGGCCTGCATGCGCGCCAGATTGGCCTCGACCACGTCGAGATCGATCACCGGCACGGGGGTTTCGAGGGAGGCGAGGTCCATGGGGTCTCCGGCGCTGGACAGATGGCCGCCGAGCAAACACCCAAAGCCGCCCGGGCAAAAGCCCGGCCGCCCGAAAAACCTGAACCGAAAAACCCGGCTTAGCTGCCGCCGCGGAAGGCCCGGGCGAGGGCGTGCCACATCGGCTTGCGCTGCCAGTTCTCGTCCAGCGGCAGGCCGCGATGCGAACGGTCCGGCCCCAGCGCCACGGCGGGGTCGGAGACCAGCCAGGAATATTTGTCCGACAGCCCCCAGGTCAGGAAGCTGCGCACCCCGCCCTCCAGCGCCGTCGAGGTGAAGGCATAGGCGCGCTCGGCCACCAGCGCGTCGCGCGCGGCGGTCTCGGCCGGCGCGTCGCGTGTCTCGCGGATATCCATCTCGGTCACCAGCACGGCCAGGCCCATCTGCCGCAGCTCGGCCAGGAAGGCGGCGAAGGGGGCGGGGCTGAAGGGCCGGTGCAGCTGCAGATCGCGCCTGGATGCCCACCGCATCCAGCGGCGTGTTGCGCTCCAGCAGCCCGCGCAGCAAAGCGAGGAAGCGGCGCCGCTTCTCCGCGGCATCCGGCGTGTCCTCCTCGATGCCGTATTCATTGATGGTGAGCCGCAGCGTGCGGTCGCGCTGCCGCGCCAGGCGCAGCGCCATGTCGATATAGGAGGGGCCGAGGGCGCGCAGCCAGGGCGTGTCACGCAGCGCGCTGTCGCCGGCATGCGGCACGTCGCTGCCGGGCGGGTTGGCGATCACCTCGTTCACCACGTCCCAATCGCGGATCTGGCTGCGGGTGTGCGACAGGACGCGGTCGAAATGCGCCTCCATCAGCGCCTGGGCCCGGCCCGGCCCCTCGCCCAGGGCGGCGGTCAGCCAGTCCGGCATGGCGATGTGCCAGAGCAGCGCATGGCCGCGCACCACCCGGCCGCGCTGCCGCGCCCAGCCCAGGATGGCATCCAGCGGTTTGGTGTCGAACTTGCCTTCCTGGGGCTGCAGCGCCGCCCATTTGCCTTCCCATTCCGGCACCAGCAGCGCGGCCTCGGCATTGAAGGCGGCGCCATAGGCCGGGTCGGTGGCCAGCAGGTTGCTCTGCATGGCGGCGCCGAAGCTGATGCCGTGCTGCCGCGCCAGCTCGCCCAGGCCAGGGCCGGAGGGCGCCGCGCCCGCCGCCCCCTGGGCCACGCCGCGCTGCGGCCACAGCGCCGGCAGGGCGAGCCCGGCCCCGGCCAGGCCGATGCCCGCCGCGGCGCCGGCCAGCCAATGCCGGCGCGTCAGCGTTCCATCCCCGGGGAAGACCCGCCTGCCCATGCCCTGCCCTCTCTGCCCACCGCCTGGTAACCCGACAGCGTGGCCAGGGACGCGCGGTTGCATCGCAAATGGTCGATGTTGCGGTGCCGTAGCAGCCCGGGCAGCGGGACGCCACGAAAAACGCCGCCCGCGATCTCTCGCGGGCGGCGTCGTAACATGTGGCACCGCACCCGAAGGCGCGGCGGCCTTTTCAGGCGGCCTCGGCGGCCTGCGCCATCTCACGCGTGGCGAGCAGCCGGTCCATCGCCGCCTCGCGCTCTTCCGGCGTCGCATTGGTGGCCGCGTTGTAGGCGGCCTCGGCCTCCTGCACGCGGCTCGCCGCCTCGGCGCGGGACAGATCGGCGACCGGGGTCGCCTCATCCGCCAGCACGGTCACGCGGGTCGGCGTGATCTCCGCGAAGCCGCCCATGACGAACAGCTTCTCGGTGATCGCGCCCTTCTCCTGCACGCGGATGACGCCGCCCTTGAGGGCCACGATCATCGGCGCCATGCCGGGCAGCACGCCCATCTCGCCTTCCGCCGCCGGGATGATCGCCATCTCGACGGGGCGGGAGAGGAGCAGCTTCTCCGGGCTGACCAGTTCCAGATCGAAGGTCGCGCTCATGCTCCCCGGACTCCCTCTCTGCTGGTGATCAGGCCGCGGCCTTGAGGGTCTCGGCCTTCTTCACCGCGTCCTCGATGGTGCCGACCATGTAGAAGGCGGCCTCGGGCAGGTGGTCGTAATCGCCGCGGCAGATGGCGGCGAAGGAGCGCACCGTGTCCTCGATCTTCACGAACACGCCCGGCGTGCCAGTGAACACCTCGGCGACGTGGAAGGGCTGGGACAGGAAGCGCTGCAGCTTGCGCGCGCGCGCAACCACCAGCTTGTCCTCTTCCGACAGCTCGTCCATGCCCAGGATGGCGATGATGTCCTGCAGCGACTTGTAGGTCTGCAGGATGCGCTGCACCTCGCGGGCGGTCTTGTAGTGCTCCTCGCCGATGATCCGCGGGTCGAGCGCGCGGGAGGTCGAGTCCAGCGGGTCGACGGCCGGGAAGATCGCCTGCTCCGCGATGGAGCGCGACAGAACGGTCGTCGCGTCCAGGTGGGCGAAGGAGGTGGCGGGCGCCGGGTCGGTCAGATCGTCGGCGGGCACATAGATGGCCTGCACCGAGGTGATCGAACCCTTCTTGGTCGAGGTGATGCGCTCCTGAAGGGCGCCCATATCCGTCGCCAGCGTCGGCTGATAGCCCACCGCGGAGGGGATACGGCCCAGCAGCGCCGACACCTCGGCACCCGCCTGGGTGAAGCGGAAGATGTTGTCGATGAAGAACAGCACGTCCTGGCCCTGCTCATCGCGGAAGTACTCCGCCATGGACAGGCCCGAGAGGGCGACGCGGGCGCGGGCACCCGGCGGCTCGTTCATCTGGCCATAGACCAGCGCCACCTTGGAGCCCTCGGTGGAGCCGTTCTCGCCGAGCTTGATCACGCCGGCATCGACCATCTCGTGATAGAGGTCGTTGCCCTCGCGGGTGCGCTCGCCGACGCCGGCGAAGACGGACACGCCGCCATGGCCCTTGGCGATGTTGTTGATCAGCTCCTGGATGGTGACGGTCTTGCCGACGCCGGCGCCGCCGAACAGGCCGATCTTGCCGCCCTTCAGGTAGGGGGCCAGCAGGTCCACCACCTTGATGCCGGTGACCAGGATCTCGGCCGCGGTGGCCTGGTCCTCGAAGGCCGGCGCTTCGCGGTGGATGGTGTAGGTCTTGGCGTGCGGCACCGGGCCGCGCTCGTCGATCGGCTCGCCGATGACGTTCAGGATGCGGCCCAGCGTGCCCTCGCCCACCGGCACGGCGATGCCGGCGCCGGTGTCGACCACCTCGGCGCCGCGGACCAGACCATCGGTCGTGTCCATGGCGATGGTGCGGACGGTGCGCTCACCGAGGTGCTGCGCGACCTCGAGCACCAGGGTGCGCTCGCCGATCTTGACCTGCAGCGCGTTCTGGATGCCCGGCAGTTCGGAGGGGAACTGCACGTCCACGACGGCGCCCAGGACCTGGGTGACCTTGCCAACATTGTTCTTCATGGCGGTGCTCATTCCCCTCAGATGGCCTCGGCCCCGGAGATGATCTCGATCAGCTCCTTGGTGATGTTGGCCTGGCGGGTCCGGTTATAGGTCAGGGTCAGCTTGTTGATCATGTCGCCAGCGTTGCGCGTGGCGCTGTCCATCGCGTTCATCTGGCTGCCGAAGAAGCCGGCGGCGTTCTCCAGCAGGGCGCGATAGACCTGGATGGCGAGGTTCTTGGGCAGGATCTGGGCCAGGATGGTGGCCTCGTCCGGCTCATACTCGTACCAGGCCTGCGGCGCGCCGGACTCGGCCGGGGCCGTGGCGTCGACCGCCGGCAGCTCGGCCGGGATCAGCTGCTGCGCGCTCGGCACCTGGCTGATCACGCTGCGGAAGCGGTTGTAGATCAGCGTGCAGACGTCGAACTCGCCGGCTTCCAGCATGCCGGTGATGCGCGCGGCGATCTCGTTCGCATCCTCGAAGCCGATGCGCTTCTTGCCCTGGAAGCTGATCTCGCCGACGATCCGCGAGCCCAGCTCGCGCTTCAGATAGGTGGCGCCCTTGCGGCCGACGGTCAGGATCTTGACCGTCTTGCCCTGGGCCTCCAGCTCACGCACCCGGTTGCGGGCGAAGCGGCCCACATTGGTGTTGAACGGGCCGGCCAGGCCGCGGTCGCCGGTGACGACGACCAGCAGGTGCACCTGGTCCGCGCCGGTGCCGACCAGCAGCTTCGGCGCGTCCGGATTGCCGGCCACCGCCTGGCCGAGCGAGGCGAGCATCCGGGCCATGCGCTCCGCATAGGGGCGCGCGGCCTCGGCCTGCGACTGGGCGCGGCGGAGCTTCGCCGCCGCGACCATCTTCATCGCCTGGGTGATCTTCCGGGTGGATTTGACGCTGTTGATGCGCCCCCGGAGCTCCTTGAGGTTGGCCATGGGTGTCCGCCCCGGTCCCTACCTCAGGACGCGAAGGACTTGGCGAAGTTGTCCATGAAGGACACCAGCTTCGCCTCGTTCTCCTTGGTGATCTCCTTCTTGTCGCGGATGCTGTCCAGGATCTCCGGCGCATTGGCCTTGATCGAGGCGAGCAGCTGCGATTCGAAGGCGCCGACCTTGGAGACCTCGATCCGGTCCAGATAGCCGCGCACGCCGGCGAAGAGCGAGATCACCTGCTCCTCGACCGGAACCGGCTTGAACTGCGGCTGCTTCAGCAGCTCGGTCAGCCGGGCGCCACGGGCCAGCAGGGCCTGGGTGGAGGCGTCGAGGTCGGAGGCGAACTGGGCGAAGGCCGCCATCTCGCGGTACTGCGCCAGCTCCAGCTTGATCTTGCCGGCGACCTGCTTCATCGCCTTGATCTGGGCGGCGGAGCCGACGCGGGAGACCGAGAGGCCGACATTCACGGCGGGGCGGATGCCCTTGAAGAACAGCTCGGTCTCCAGGAAGATCTGGCCGTCCGTGATCGAGATGACGTTGGTCGGGATGTAGGCCGACACGTCGCCCGCCTGCGTCTCGATGACCGGCAGTGCGGTCAGCGAACCGGCGCCCTGCTCGTCATTCATCTTCGCCGCGCGCTCGAGCAGGCGGGAATGCAGGTAGAACACGTCGCCCGGATAGGCCTCGCGGCCCGGCGGACGGCGCAGCAGCAGCGACATCTGGCGGTAGGCGACGGCCTGCTTCGACAGGTCGTCATAGAAGATGACCGCGTGCTTGCCGCTGTCGCGGAAGTACTCGCCCATGGCGCAGCCGGTGTAGGGCGCCAGGTACTGCATCGGCGCCGGGTCGGACGCCGTGGCAGCCACGATGATCGAGTATTCCAGCGCGCCGTTCTCTTCCAGCGTGCGCACGAGCTGCGCGACGGTGGAGCGCTTCTGGCCGATGGCGACGTAGATGCAATAAAGCTTCTTGCTCTCGTCGGTGCCGGCGTTGATCGGCTTCTGGTTCAGGATGGTGTCGACGATGACAGCCGTCTTGCCCGTCTGGCGGTCGCCGATCACCAGCTCGCGCTGGCCGCGGCCGATCGGGATCAGGGCGTCGATCGCCTTGATGCCGGTCTGCATCGGCTCATGCACCGACTTGCGCGGGATGATGCCCGGGGCCTTCACCTCGACCAGCGCGGGCGAGACATTGACCAGCGGGCCCTTGCCGTCGATCGGGTTGCCGAGGCCGTCGACCACGCGGCCGAGCAGGCCGGGGCCAACCGGCACCGACACGATGTCGCCGGTGCGGGAGACGGTGTCACCCTCGCGGATGGACCGGTCATCACCGAAGATCACGACGCCGACATTGTCGGTCTCGAGGTTCAGCGCCATGCCCTTGAGGCCGGCGGAGGGGAACTCCACCAGCTCGCCGGCCATGACATTCTGCAGGCCGTAGACGCGGGCAATGCCGTCGCCCACGGTCAGCACGGTGCCGACCTCGGCAACATTCGCTTCGGCGTCAAAGCCGGCGATCTGCTGCTTCAGGATCTCCGAGATCTCGGCGGGACGGATCTCCATATCAGGCGGCCCCCTTCATGGCGTACTGCAGGCGCTGCAGCTTGGACTTGATCGAGCTGTCGTAGAGGCGGGACCCGAGGCGCACCACCAGGCCACCCAGCAGGGTGGGGTCGATGCGCTCGACCAGCTTCACGTTGGAATAACCGGCTTCCGTCAGCCGCGCGGCGAGCTGCGCGCGCTGCGTGTCGGAGAGCGGATGGGCGGACGCGACCTCGGCGGTCTGCTGGCCACGCTGCTCGGCGAGCAGCGCGCCGAAGGCGCCCACCACCTGCGGCAGCGCCGCCAGGCGGCGATTGGCGATCAGCACACCCACCAGGTTGCGCACATCGCCGGACACGCCGGCGCGCTCCAGCACGGCGAAGGCGCCGCGCTGCTGCGCGCTGCTGTCCAGCCGCGGGTCGTGGATGAAGGCGCGGAAGGCGGCGTCCTCGGCCAGCAGCGCGCCCAGCTTCTCCAGCTCGGCGGCAACGGCGTCGACCGTCTTCTTGTCCTTGGCCAGTTCCAGCAGCGCCAGCGCATAGCGCTGGGCCAGGCCGGAGGGGTGGGTCGCGTTCGGCGAGACGTTGGTCGCTTCGGAGGCCACGGAGGATCCCGTTCTCTTGCTATCCCGGCGTCCGGCCGCGCGGCCCGCGCCCCAGGGGCGGTTCCGGCGGTTGGACAGGTTTCGACGCGCGCGGAAAAGCCCCGCCGCGGCGGCCCGGCATTAACACAGTGTGTCGCAGCGCGGCAACGGGGGCTGCCACGGATTCCTTACCCCAACTTCATGGCGCGGGCATATTTCCCCGCGCCTCAGAGGAACCCGACCGGGTCCACATCCACCTGCACGCGCACCGCCGCCGGAATGGCGACCCGGGACAGCCATTCGCGCAGCAGCGGCTGCACGGCGATGTCGCGCCGCGCCTTCAGCAGCAGCCGCCGCCGGTGGCGCCCGCGCAGCAGCGCCAGCGGCGCCGGCGCCGGACCCAGCACCTCCACCCCATCGCCGCGCGGCGCGGCCAGGCCCAGGTCGCGGGCCACCCGCTCGGCCTCCCGCTCATCCTCGGCCGAGACGATCAGCGCGGCCAGCCGGCCGAAGGGCGGCCAATGGCCGGGGCGGCGGCCCTCGGCTTCCGCCTGCATGAAGGCATCCAGGTCGCCGGAAACAAGGGCCTCCAGCACCGGATGCTCCGGATTCCAGCTCTGCAGCAGCACCCGCCCCGGCGCCTCGGCGCGCCCGGCGCGGCCGGCCACCTGGTGCAGCAGCTGCACGGTGCGCTCCGCCGCCCGCAGATCGCCCCCCGCCAGGCCGAGATCGGCATCGACCACGCCGACCAGCGTCAGATGCGGGAAATGCCAGCCCTTGGCGACGATCTGGGTGCCGATGATCAGGTCGACCTCGCGCGCCGCGATGGCCCGCGCGGCCTCCGCCGCCGCCGCCGGGCCGGGGATGGTGTCGGAGGCCATGACCAGCCGCCTGGCCTCCGGAAACAGCTGCGCCGCCTCCTCCTGCACCCGCTCCACCCCGGGGCCGAGCGGCGTCAGGCTGCCCTCGGCGCCGCATTCGGGGCAATTCTCGGGAATCGCCTCGGTATGCCCGCAATGATGGCATTGCAGGGTGCGGCGCACCCGGTGCTCGACCAGCCAGGCGGTGCAGTTGGGGCAGCGCAGCCGGTGGCCGCAGCTGCGGCACAGCGTCAGCGGCGCATAGCCGCGGCGGTTGAGGAACAGCATCGCCTGCTGCCCGGCCGCCAGCGTCTCCTGCACCGCCGCGACCAGGGGAGGGCTGAGGAAGCGGCCGCGTTCGGGCGGGGTGCGGCGCTGGTCGATGATGGTGACGGAGGGCAGCGCCGCCCCGCCATGCCGCTCCGGCAGGTGCAGGCTGGCATAGCGGCCGGTCTCGGCATTGATCAGCGTCTCCAGGCTCGGCGTCGCCGAGACCAGCACGCAGGCCGCCTGGGACAGCCGCGCCCGCACCACCGCCATGTCGCGGGCGTGGTAGACGACGCCCTCCTCCTGCTTGAACGCCGTCTCATGCTCCTCATCGACGATGATCAGGCCGAGATCGGGATAGGGCAGGAACAGCGCCGAGCGGGCGCCGACGAGCGCCGCCACCCGCCCCTCCGCCACCGCGCGCCAGGTGTCGCGCCGGCGGCGGCTGCCGAGCTCGGAATGCCACAGCGCCGGCGGGCCGCCGAAGCGCCGCTCGAACCGCTCCAGCCATTGGGTCGACAGCGCGATCTCCGGCAGCAGCACCAGCGCCTGGCGGCCCTGCGCCACGCATTCCGCCACCGCCTCCAGATAGACCTCGGTCTTGCCCGAGCCGGTGACGCCGGTCAGCAGCGTCACGCCGAAGCTTTTGGCGGCCGTCGCCTGGCGCAGCGCCGTGGCCACCGCCTGCTGCTCCGCCCCCAGCACCGGGCCGGGGCGGCCGATATCGGGGCGGAAAAAACTCTCGCCGGCCGGCAGCAGGGCGGATTCCAGCAGCCCGGCCTCCGCCATGCCGCGCACCACGCCGGAAGACACCCCGGCCTCGGCGGCGATGGCGGCGGCGCTCTGCACATCGCCCGGCTCCAGCACGTCCAGCACCTGGCGGCGCGCGGGCGTCAGCTTGCCCTCGCCGCGCCTGGCGCGCTGCCCGGCGGCCGAGAGCCGCCAGCCCGCCTTGGCGCTGGGCGGCTCCAGCGCCGAGGGCGCGCTCATCGCCATGCGCAGCACCGCGCCCGGCGGGCTCAGCGTATAGGCCGCCACCCAGTCGACGAATTTGCGCAGGCTCGCCGTCATCGGCGGCACGTCGAACACGCCCAGCATGTCGCGCAGCCGCTTCTCCGGCAGGTTCGGGTCGGCCTCGCCATCCCAGACCACGCCGACCATGCTGCGCCCGGAGAGCGGCACCTCGACAAAGGCGCCCGCCGGCGGCGGCTCCGGCCAGGAGGCCGGCACCCGGTAGTCATAGGCCCCGGCCAGGGGCAAAGGCAGCAGCACGCGCAGACGAGCCATGCCCCCCTTCTCCGCCCGCGCGGCCTTTCGTTCAACACCCCCCTTCCGCTACAAGGCCGCAATCCCGGCGGGGGAACCGCCGCTTCCCCCCAACGCAGCAGGAAATGCCCGCATGAAGTTCTTCGTCGACACCGCCGAGGTGTCCGAGATCCGCGCCCTGGCCGAGCTCGGCATGGTCGATGGCGTCACCACCAACCCCTCGCTGATCGCCAAGTCCGGCCGCAACATGGCCGAGGTCATCGCCGAGATCTGCACCGTGACGCCCGGCCATGTCTCCGCCGAGGTCACCGCCACCGACTATGAGGGCATGCTGGCCGAGGGCCGCTTCCTGCGCGGCATCGCCGAGAATGTCTGCGTCAAGGTGCCGCTGACCGAGGCCGGGCTGCGCGTCTGCCGGACGCTGACCGATGAGGGCACGCCGGTGAACGTGACGCTCTGCTTCTCGCCGGTGCAGGCGCTGCTGGCCGCCAAGGCCGGCGCCACCTACATCTCGCCCTTCGTCGGCCGCCTCGACGATCTGGCGCAGGACGGCATGCAGCTGATCGCCGACATCGTGCAGATCTATGGCAACTACCCGAACCTGACGACCCAGGTGCTGGTCGCCTCCATCCGCCACCCGCTGCACATGGCCCAGGCGGCCAAGCTCGGCGCCGATGTGGCCACCCTGCCGCCGGCCGTCATCCGCCAGCTGATCAAGCATCCGCTGACCGATCGCGGCCTCGAGGCCTTCCTGGCGGATTGGAAGAAGACCGGGCAGTCCATTCTGTGATGCTATCCGAGGGGGGCGCCGCCCCCCTCGGGCTCCCCCCGCCAGGAACCTGAGGTTCCTGGACCTCCCATCTGGGGGAATTATGCAGCCGGAAGACGTTGCCAGCTGGCTCCGCCAGAACCCGGATTTCCTGGCCGAACGGCCGGAGCTCTACCGCAGCCTGACGCCGCCGCGCCGCATCCATGGCGAAGGCCTGGCCGACCACATGGCCGCCATGCTGGCCGCCGAACGCGCCGCCACCCGCGACGTGACCGAGGCCGCCCGCGAATCCGCCGGCTTCGCCGCCCGCACCCGCGCCGCCATCCTGGCCCTGATCCAGTCCCGCAACCCGGCCGAGACGGTGCACCAGGAATGGCCCGACCTGCTCGGCCTGGCGCATTGCGCCCTGGCCAGCGAAGGCCAGGCCGCGCCCCATCTGCTGCCGCTGCCCGCCGGCAGCGTCGCCCGCCTGCTGCCCGCCGGCCGCGACGCCCTGCTGCGCGAGACGCCGGACGAGCTGCCCCTGCTGCACGCCGAGGCCGCGCCGCTGATCTGCTGCGACGCCCTGGCCCGCCTGCCCCTGCCCGGCCCCCCCGCCCTGCTGGTGCTGGGCGCCCGCGCCCGCAGCGACCTGCCGCAACAGGGCGCCACCCCGCATCTGCTGTTCCTCGGCCGCGCCCTGGCCGCCGCCCTGCTGCGATGAGCGCCCCCCGCACCGCCCTCGAGGCCCGCGCCCTCTGGCTCGACTGGCTGGAGAAGGAGCGCCGCGCCAGCCGCCATACGCTCACCGCCTATGGCGCCGATCTGGCCGAGTTCCTGGGCTTCCTGACGCGCCACCTCGGCGCCGAGCCGGATTTCGCCGCGCTGCAGGCGCTGCGCCCGGCCGATCTGCGCGCCTTCCTGGCCGAGCGCGCCATGCGCGACGGCGTCGGCAACGCCACCCGCGCCCGGCAGCTGGCCGCCATCCGCGGTTTCCTGCGCTTCCTGGCCAAAAGGCACGGGCTGGTGCCGCAGGCCATCGCCGGGCTGCGCGGGCCGAAGGTGGTGCCCCCCGCCCCGCGCCCGCTGACCCCCGACCAGGCGCTGGACGTGACGCGGGACGCCGGCAGCGTCGAGAACTCCACTGTGCTGGCGCTGCGCGACAGTGCGCTGTTCACCCTGCTCTATGGCTGCGGCCTGCGCATCTCCGAGGCGCTGGCGCTGAATCTGGGCGACGCGCCGCGCGCCGGCGCCGGGCTGAAGGTGCGCGGCAAGGGCGACAAGGAGCGCGTGGTGCCGGTGTTGCCGGCGGTGGAACAGGCGATCGCCGCCTATCTGCGGCTGCGCGGCGGCGGGGAGCCGGATGCGCCGCTCTTCCTCGGCGCGCGCGGCGGGCGGCTGGATGCCGGCATGGCGCAGCGGGCGCTGCGCAACTACCGCCGCCTGGTGGGCCTGCCGGAATCGGCCACGCCGCACGCGCTGCGGCATTCCTTCGCCACCCATCTGCTGACGGCCGGGGCCGATCTGCGCTCGATCCAGGAGCTGCTGGGCCATGCCAGCCTCTCCACCACCCAGCGCTACACCAGCGTCGATTCGGCGCGGCTGCTGGAGACCTGGCAGAAGGCGCATCCGCGGGCGCGCTAGGCCCGCGGAAAGGGGAGGCCGCGGCCTCCCCTGCCCCGTTCAGCGAACCGGGATGGCCAGGCGCTTGGCTTCCAGCTCGGCCAGCTTGGTCTGCTGCACCGCCTGCGCCGCCTCACGCTGCTGGCGGCAGAGATCGGCCGAGGCCGCGCAGCTCTCGGCGATGCGCTTCTCGATCTCGGCCGCCTCGCGGTCCAGCTCGGCGCGGCGCCGGGCGAAGAAATCGTCGCGCGCCGCCTCGCTCGGGAAGCTGACGGGGAACAGCGCCAGGCGGATTTCCGACGGATACTTGTTCATGGCGCCCGAGGCGCTGTCGATGGCGACACCGATCAGCCCGCCGAACAGCACATTGCCGACGGCCATGCCGGCGAATTCGGAGACCAGCGTGCTGGCGCCGTCCTCATAGCCCTCATGCTTGCAGACCACGGCGATGTCCTGGCGGCTCTTGTCCAGGGTGACGCTCTGCGGCGTCCGGCTGATCGCGGCCACCGCCTGGGTGCCGCGCTGCAGGGTGCATTGCGCCCCGACAGGATCGGTGATCACCGTAACATTCTGCGTGCTGCCCTGCGTGATGCTGGCGCAGGCAGCCGTGGACAGCAGCCCTGCCAACGCGGCAAGGCGGAGAGCCAGATTCATCCGAACCTCTGTGTGTGAGCACCGCGCGGATCAGGCCGACCCGCGGCACCGGTACCCCCGGATTATGGTCCAGCTCCCGCTCAACCACCAGATGATTCGGTTACGGACCGAGATATGCCGTTACAAGAGGCCCTGCCGCTCAGGAGGCGCCGAAGCGCCGGCGCAGCCAGGCCGTGCCGTTGCGGCAGCGCTGGGCCAGGCGGTCCTCCAGCGCGCCCATGCGGTCCACCTGGGCGGGCCAGCGGGCATGGCACCAGGCCAGGCTGCGCTGGCTCCAGCCATGCTGCTCCCGCAGCACGAACAGGCCCAGCACCAGCGGGACGATGCCGTTCAGGAAGGGCAGGACCAGCCCGATCACGCCCAGCACCAGCAGCGACCAGCCGGCCAGCTTGCGTTTCCAGGAGGGACGATAGGTGAGCATGCCCGGCAGATGGCCCTGGCGGCGGGGCCCCTCAAGCCGGGCTTGCGCAGAGGTGAGGCCGGCGCCGCCCGGCATGGCGTCGGCCGCCGCGGGCCGCCAGGGGATACCGGCGCCTCGGGCGCGCGCCGCCGGCCCGAAACGGGGCGGCGCGCGACGACGCGGTGTTACTGGACGGGCACCGCCGCAACCTGGGCTTCGATCGCCGCCACGCGCGTCTGCTGCTCGGCCTCGGCCTTATCACGCTCCATGCGGCAGACATCCGAGGTCGGGCAGCTCTTGGCGATGCGGCGCTCCACCTCGGCGGCGCGGAGATCCAGCTCGGCCCGGCGGGCGGTCAGGTAGCTGTCGCGGGCAGCGGCATCGGGGAAGGCCATCGGCAGCAGGAAGACCGTGCTCTCATCCGGGTAGCGGTTGAAATTGCCGGCCGCGGTATGGGCGATGATGCCGGCCATGCCGAGGCCCAGCACATGCACCGGGGTGACCTCGATCGCGGTCGAGTCCACCGTGGCCGCAGTGTCCCGGTAGCCCGGATGGCGGCAGGTGACGGCGATGTCGCGGAGGCTCCGCGACACGGTCACCTGCTGCGGCGTGGTGACGGTGGCCAGCGTCTCGCCCCGGCGCTGCAGGCTGCATTCGGCCCCGGCCGGCTCGGATTTCAGGGCGAAGGTCTGCTGGTTGGGGTCGGCCCTGCCGGCGCAGGCGGACAGCAGGGTCAGCCCGGCCAGCAGGGCCAGGCGGGCGGCGGGGCGGGGAAGCATCGTCATGGGAACCTCGGTGGGACACACCGCCGCGCGCCTTGCCATTCTGGCCTTCTGGCGGAACGGTGCCTGTCCGGTATGACCGGGATTCACCTCACGCTAAAGAGAGAATCGTAACGCAGCGTGACAGGGCCTGTCTGGTGTCACCCGGCGATCACAACGGGCTTCGCCCCCAGCGCCGCCACCGCGGCGGCGGGGTTTTCCAGCCGCAGTTGCAGCCCGCGCTGGCCGCCATTGACGTAGAGATAGGGTTCGGCCAGCGCCGCCTGCTCGATGAAGAGCGGCACGCGCTTCTTCTGGCCGAAGGGGGAAATGCCGCCGACGCGGTAGCCGGTGATGCGCTCGGCATCCGGCACGCGCAGCATCTGGGCGGATTTGCCGCCGCCGGCCGCGGCCAGCTTCTTCATCGACACCTCCTTATCGGAGGGGAGGATGACGCAGACGGGCTTGCCGTCGATCTCGGCCATCAGGGTCTTGAGGACGCGTCCGGGCGGTTCGCCCAGCGCCGCGGCCGCCTGCAGCCCGATGCTGTCGGCATCCGGGTCGTAGGGATAGGTGACGGCCGTAAAGGCGACCCCCGCCTTCTGCGCCGCGAGGGTGGCCGGTGTCCCCTTGGACATGGGAGTTCCCCTGAAGGCGGGGTCCGGGGTGGCCCTGCCACCCCGGCGGAGGGGCCTGGGGAGGCGGAGCCTCCCCAGGGATCAGATGTGCAGCGCGCGCCCGTCCACCGCCAGCGCCGCTTCCTTGACGGCTTCCTGCAGCGTCGGGTGGGCGTGGCAGGTGCGGGCGATGTCCTCGGCCGAGGCGCCGAACTCCATGGCGATGGCGGCTTCGGCGATCAGCGTGCCGGCATCCGGGCCCAGGATGTGGACGCCGAGGACCTTGTCGGTCTCCTTGTCCGCCAGGATCTTCACGAAGCCGTCGGTGTCGCCCATGGCACGGGCGCGGCCATTGGCCATGAAGGGGAATTTGCCGGTCTTGTAGGCCTGGCCGCGCGCCTTCAGCTCCTCCTCGGTCTCGCCGACCGAGGCGATCTCCGGCCAGGTGTACACCACCGCCGGGATGACATTGTAGTTCACATGCCCCGCCTGGCCGGCCAGCATCTCGGCCAGGGCGACGCCTTCATCCTCGGCCTTGTGGGCCAGCATGGCGCCGGCGATGACGTCGCCGATGGCGTAGATGCCGGGCACATTGGTGGCGAAATGGCCATCGGTCTTGACCCGGCCGCGCTCATCCAGCTCGACGCCGATCTCGGCCAGGCCGAGGCCGTCCGTGTAGGCGCGGCGGCCGATGGCCAGCAGCACCACATCGGCCTTCAGCTCCTCGGCCGCGCCGCCGGCGGCGGGCTCGACCGTCAGGGTGACGCCCTCGGCCGATTTGGCGGCCGCGGTCACCTTGGACTTCAGCTTGAACTTGAAGCCCTGCTTGGTCAGCACGCGCTCGAACTGCTTGGCGGTCTCGGCGTCCATGCCGGGGGCCAGGCGGTCGAGATACTCGACCACCGTCACCTCGGCGCCCAGGCGGCGCCACACCGAGCCCAGCTCCAGCCCGATCACGCCGCCGCCGATGACGACCATGTGGCCGGGCACCTTCTCCAGCTCCAGCGCGCCGGTCGAGGTGACGATCTGCTTCTCATCCACCTCGACGCCGCGCAGCGGCGCGCTGTCGGAGCCGGTGGCGATGACGATGTGCTTGGCGTCGTAGCTCTGGCCGGCGACCTCGACCTTGCCCGGGGCGGTGATCTTCCCGGCGCCCTTCAGCCAGGTGATCTTGTTCTTCTTGAAGAGGAACTCGACGCCCTTGACGTTGGCCGAGACCACCTCGCCCTTGCGGGCCTGCATGCGGGCCAGGTCGAGCTTCACGCCGTCGACCAGGATGCCGTGGTCGGCGAATTTGTGCTTGGTCTCCTCGAAGGCTTCCGAGGATTGCAGCAGCGCCTTGGAGGGGATGCAGCCGATGTTCAGGCAGGTGCCGCCCAGCGTGTCGCGCTTCTCCACGCAGGCCACCTTCATGCCGAGCTGCGCGGCGCGGATGGCGCAGACATAGCCGCCGGGGCCGGCGCCGATGACAATGACGTCGAAGCTGTCGGACATGGTCGAAGGGTCCTGCCTGTCAATGGTGCCGGCAAACTGGCCCGTGGCGCGGCGCGGAGCAAGGGGTCAGCGGCGCCGCCCTGCCATTCGCAAGCGCGATCAATCGCATCCCGGGCAGGATGGCGGCGGATGGAGAGAGGGAGGATGCAGCGGATGCCCCGCAAGAGCCTGACGCTGCGCGACTATGCCCGGCGCATCGACCGCGTGGTGGCCTGGCTCGCCGCGCATCCGGGGCGCGAGCCGCGGCTGGAGGAGCTGGCGGCGATCGCCGCCTTCTCCCCCTGCCATTTCCACCGGATCTACCGGCTGCTGACCGGCGAGACCCCGGCGGAGACCATGGCGCGGCAGCGGCTGCAGCTGGCCGCGGCGTCGCTGCTGAAGACGCGGCAGGGCATCGCCGGCATCGCGGCGCAGGCCGGCTATGGCAGCGTCGCCGCCTTCACCCGCGCCTTCCGCGCCACCTACGGGCTGCCGCCGGCGGCCTACCGCCGGCGCGGCGGCCTGACCCCTTTCCTCCGCCCCATAACGACCCCCATGACGGAGACGATGATGTTCGAGGTGACCCAACGCGACCTGCCGCCCTTGCGCCTGGCCGCCCTGCCGCATCAGGGCCCCTATGACCGAATCGGCGAGCGCTTCGACGCGCTGACCGCCCTCGGCACCGGGCACGCGCTGCTGGGGCCGGAGACGGAGTGGTTCGGCCTGTATTACGACGACCCGCACAGCGTGAAGCCGGCCGAGCTGCGCAGCGCCGCCGGCTTCACCCTGCCGCCCGGGGCCGAGCCCCCTGCCCCCGCCACGCTGCTCACCCTGCCGGCGCAGCGCGTCGCCGTGCTGCGCTTCCAGGGCCCCTATGCCGAGCTGGAGGGCGCCTACACCTGGCTCTACCGCGACTGGCTGCCGCAGAGCGGCGAGGAGCCGGCCGATGCCCCCTGCCTGGAGCGGTATCTGAATGATTGCCGCAGCCTGCCGCCGGCCGAATGGCTGACGGAAATCCTGCTGCCGCTGCAGCGCTGACGGGCGGCCGGGCGGCGGCGGGACCGGCGCCACCGCCCGGCTTGTCAGCCGCCGCGCGCTTCTGTCACGCTCTCCGCAACGGGGCCGCAACAAGGCCCCGGCCAAACTGGGAGAAGCGACCATGACCGACGCCCGCGCGGTGCTGCCGCGCCGTGCTGCCCTGGCCCTTGCCACCGCCTTCGCCGCCCCTCTCCTCACCCCCCTGGCCCGGCCCGCCCTGGCGCAGAGCTTCCCCGCCCGCCCGATCCGCCTGCTGGTGCCCTGGCCGCCCGGCGGCTCGGCCGATGCGCAGCTGCGCTCGCTGGCCGACATCGCCACGCGCAGCCTGGGCCAGACCGTGCTGGTGGAGAACCGCTCCGGCGCGCGCGGCCTGCTGGCCGCCCAGGCGCTGCTGCAGGCCCAGCCGGATGGCTACACCCTGGCGCAGCACCATCTCTCGGTGCTGCGCCATCCCTTCATGACCAAGGCGCGCTCCTGGGATCCGGTGGAGGATTTCACCCCGATCATCGGCCTGACCGGCTGGCTGTTCGGCGTGGTGGTGCGCAGCGACAGCCCGATCCGCAGCTGGGCCGATTATGTCGAGGCGGCGAAGGCACGGCCCGGCATGCTGACCTATTCGACCAGCGGCATCGGCACCAGCAACCACATCGCCATGGAGGATCTGTGCGGCCGGCTTGGCATCCAGATGACCCATGTGCCCTTCCGCGGCACCACCGAGGGCGTCACCGCCCTGCTGGGCGGGCAGATCGACAGCATCGCCGACAGCTCCGCCTGGGTGCCGCAGGTTGAATCCGGGCAGTTCCGCCTGCTCAGCGTCTGGTCGCCGGAGCGCGCCAAGCGCTTTCCCGATGTGCCGACGCTGAAGGAGCTGGGCATCGATATGGCCGTCACCTCGCCCTATGGCATCGCCGGGCCCAGGGGCATGGACCCCGGCGTGGTGCGGGTGCTGCATGATTCGCTCAAGACGGCGCTGTTCAGCCCGGAGAACACGGCCATCCGCGAGAAATGGGACATGCCGCTGAACTATCTCGACACCGAATCCTACCGCACCTTCACGGTGCAGCGCGCGGCCTATGAGAAGGAGATGGTGGCGCGGCTCAATCTCAGCATCGACGGCTGAGCCGCTTCAGTGCCGGGAGGGCTCCGCCTTCCCGGGCTCTTCCTGCGGCAGGCGCCACAGCACCACGCCGCTGAGCAGGACCAGAAGCCAGCCGGCGCCCAGGACCAGCAGGACCGTTCCGGTGACGGAGATGGTGGTCTTCTCATCCACCCAGAACATCGGCGTATCACGCAGCGCGGCCAGCGCCAGCGCCTCGATACTGAACGCGGCCCAGAACGGCAGGCCCATCAGCAACGCCGACACGGATCGCCGCACAAAGGCCTGCCAGGCCAGGTAGAGCCCAAGCCCGGGAAAGGCAGCGACGGACAGCACCCCCATCAGCACCATGAAGACGTTCTGCCCGTGCCACAGCATGAACCCGCCAAAGAACAGGCACAGCGCCACCAAGCCGCCACCCACCAGGCCAAAATAAACCAGGGCCGCGCACAGCACGGCCCTGGTCCAGCTCATGGGGAGAAGCCCCTGCCCGTCAGATGTCGAGCATCAGGCGGCGCGGATCCTCCAGGCTCTCCTTCACGCGCACCAGGAAGGACACGGCCTCCTTCCCATCGACGATGCGGTGATCGTAGGAGAGCGCCAGATACATCATCGGGCGGATCTCGATCTTGCCGCCGACGACCATGGCCCGCTCCTTGATGGAGTGCATGCCCAGGATACCGGACTGCGGCGGGTTCAGGATCGGCGTCGACATCAACGAGCCATAGATGCCGCCATTGGTGATGGTGAAGCTGCCGCCCGCCATCTCCTCCAGCTTCAGCTGGCCGTCACGCACCCGCTTGCCGAAATCGGTGATCGACTTCTCGATCTGCGCGAAGGACATCTGGTCGGCATTCTTCAGCACCGGCACGACCAGGCCCGAGGGCCCGCCCACCGCGATGCCCATATGCACGAAGTTCTTGTAGACGATGTCGTCGCCGTCGATCTCGGCATTGACCGCCGGGAACTCCTTCAGCGCCGCGACGCAGGCCTTCACGAAGAAGGACATGAAGCCGAGCTTCACGCCCTGCTTCTTCTCGAACACGTCCTTGTACTCGTTCCGCAGCGCCATCACCGCGCCCATATCCACCTCGTTGAAGGTGGTCAGCATGGCGGCGGTGTTCTGCGCCTCCTTCAGCCGGGTCGCGATGGTCTTGCGCAGGCGGGTCATCTTCACCCGCTCCTCGCCGCCTTCCAGCGCGCGCGGCGCCTTGGGCGCGGCCTTGGCGGCCGGCGCGGCGGCCGCGGGGCTGGCCAGGAAGGACTGCACATCGCCCTTGCTGATGCGGCCATCCTTGGCGGTGCCGGCGCCGATCTGCGCGGCCGAGACATTGTTCTCGGCCATCATCTTGGCGGCGGCCGGCAGCGGCGCATGGCCGCTGCCCGGGCGCGACAGCGGGCCGGTCTCGGGCCGGTTCGGCTCGACCTTCGGCGCCGCCGGGGCACCGGCCGCGGGGGCCGGCTTCTCGGTGGCCTTGGGCGAGACCTTGCCCTCGCCGGCCGCGATCACGCCGAGCACAGCGCCCGGCTCGACCTCGGCCCCCTCATCGGCGGTGATGGATTCCAGCACGCCGGCCTGCGGCGCGTTGACCTCCACCGTCACCTTGTCGGTCTCCAGCTCCACCAGCGGCTCATCGGCGGCCACCGCGTCACCGGCCTTCTTCATCCACTTCGCCACGGTGGCGGTGGACACGCTCTCGCCCAGGGTGGGCACCACAATCTCGGTCATTCTGCCGTAGCCTCTTTGCCGGTGCGATGACTGCTCAGGATGGGATCAGGACAGGCCCAGCGCGTCGCGCACCAGGGCCTCCTGCTGCTGCTGGTGGATCTTGGCCAGGCCGGTGGCGGGGCTCGCCGCCTCCTCGCGGCCGACATAGGCCGGGCGCTTCGCCTTGACGTCCAGCTCGCCCAGCACCTTCTCGATGCGCCGGTCCACGAAGGTCCAGGCGCCCATATTCTCGGGCTCCTCCTGGCACCAGACCACCTCGGCGTTCTTGTACTCGGCCAGCACCTTGGCCAGGCTGATGCGCGGGAAGGGATAAATCTGCTCGACGCGCACGATGGCGACGTCCTGCACGCCCTTGTCGCGGCGCTCCTGCAGCAGGTCGTAATAGACCTTGCCGGTGCAGAGCACGACGCGCTTCACCTGCTCGGCCGGCACCAGCGCGTCGACCTCGGGCAGGACGGTGCGGAAGGTGCTGCCGGGGGCGAAATCGGCCAGGCTGCTGATCGCCAGCTTGTGGCGCAGCAGCGATTTCGGCGTCATCACCACCAGCGGCTTGCGGTAGTTGCGCTTCAGCTGGCGGCGCAGCGCGTGGAAGTAGTTGGCCGGGGTGGTGAAGTTGCACACCGCCATGTTGCGCTCGGCGCACATCTGCAGATAGCGCTCGAGGCGGGCCGAGGAATGCTCCGGCCCCTGGCCCTCATAGCCATGCGGCAGCAGCATCACCAGGCCGGACATGCGCAGCCACTTGGTCTCGGCCGAGGCGATGAACTGGTCGATCACCACCTGGGCGCCATTGGCGAAGTCGCCGAACTGCGCCTCCCACAGCACCAGGGTCTGCGGGTCGGCCAGGGTGTAGCCATAGTCGAAGCCCAGCACGCCCATCTCGGAGAGCAGCGAGTTGAACGCCTCCATCCGCGCCTGGCCCTCGCGGATGTTGTTCAGCGGCATGTACTCCGCCTGGTTCTGCTGGTCGATCAGCACGCAATGGCGGTGGGAGAAGGTGCCGCGCTGCACATCCTCGCCCGAGAGGCGGACGCGGTGCCCCTCCAGCAGCAGCGAGCCGAAGGCCAGCGCCTCGCCGGTCGCCCAGTCGATGCCCTCGCCGCTCTCGATCGCCTGCTTCTTGGCCTCGAGCTGGCGGATGATCTTGGAGTTGGCGGTGAAGCCCTCCGGCACCCGCGACAGGGCCGAGCCCACCTCGCGCAGCGTGTCGAGGCTGACCGCGGTGTTGTCGTCCTTCTCCTCATCGTCCGAGCCCGCGGCCTTCAGCCCGGCCCAGTGGCCCTCCAGCCAGTCGGCCTTGTTCGGCTTGAAGCTCTGCGCGGCCTGATAGGCCTCTTCGAGCTTGGCGTAGAAGGCGTCGAGCATCGCCTTGGACTCGTCGGCCGGCACGGCGCCGGCGGCCGCCAGGCGCTCCGCATATTTGGTGCGGGTGGTCTTCAGCTCCTTGATCACGCCATACATGATCGGCTGGGTGAAGGCCGGCTCGTCGGTCTCGTTATGGCCGTGGCGGCGATAGCAGACGATGTCGAGCACGATGTCGGCGCCGAACTGCATGCGGTACTCGGCCGCCATGCGGGCGCAGAACACCACCGCTTCCGGATCGTCGCCATTGACATGCAGGATCGGCGCCTGGACCGACTTCGCGACATCGGTGCAGTACAGGCCCGAATAGGCGTGCAGCGGCACGGTGGTGAAGCCGATCTGGTTGTTCACCACGACATGCACGGTGCCGCCGGTGCGGTAGCCGATGAGCTGGCTCATCGCCAGCGTCTCATACACCACGCCCTGGCCGGCGAAGGCGGCATCGCCATGCAGCAGGATGCCCATCACCGAGCGGCGGGTCTTGGTGTCGCCCGCCATGTCCTGGCGCGCGCGCACCTTGCCCACCACCACGGGGTCGACGACCTCGAGATGCGACGGGTTGGGCTGCAGCGACAGGTGGATGGTGCGGCCATTCACCTCGATATCGGTGGAGGTGCCGAGATGGTACTTCACATCGCCCGAGCCCTGGACGTCATCCGGCTTGGCGGCGACGCCCTTGAACTCGGCGAAGACCTGGGTGAAGGGCTTCTTCACCACATTGACCAGCGTGTTCAGCCGGCCGCGATGCGGCATGCCGATGGCGATCTCGCCCACGCCCTTGTCGGCCGCGGCCTCGATGATCGCCTGCAGCGCCGGGATGGTGACCTCGCCACCCTCCAGGCCGAAGCGCTTGGTGCCGACATATTTGCGGGCGCAGAAGGATTCGAAGCCCTCGGCCTCGGTCAGCTGCTGCAGGATGGTGCGGCGCGCGGCCGCGTCGAACTGGCGCGTCCAGGGCGCGCCCTCGACCTTCTGCTGGATCCAGGCCTTCTGCTCGGGGTCCTGGATATGCATGAACTCGACGCCGATCGGCCCGCAATAGGTGGCGCGCAGGATCGACAGGATCTCGCGCAGCGTCACCGTCTCCTTGCCGAGCACGCGGTCGATGAAGATCGGCCGGTCCAGATCGGCATCGGTGAAGCCGTAGGTCGCCGGGTCCAGCTCCGGATGCGGCTTGGCCTTCTGCAGGCCGAGCGGGTCGAGCTGCGCCTCCAGATGGCCGCGCACGCGATAGGCGCGGATCAGCATCAGGGCGCGGATCGAATCCAGCACCTGCTGGCGGGCGGCGGCCGGGTCGGCGGCAGCGGCGGCGGGCTTGCCGCCCTTCTTCGGATCGGCCTTCGGCGCCTCGGGCTCGGGGGCGAAGCCGCCCTTCGGCCGCGGCGCCCAGGAGGCACCGGCAGCGTCGTGCAGCACGGCCTTGGCATCGTCGTTCAGCGCCGCGAACAGCTCCTGGAAGGAGCCATCCACGCTGCCCGGATTTTGCACCCAGCGCGCATACATGTCGGCGAGGAAGGTGGCATTCGCCCCGTTCATCGCGCTTGCCAGGATGTCGATACCGGCCATCATCTCCTCCTCGCCCAGGCCCCTCGGGGCATGGCGGTCAGCTCGCTGCTCTTGGCGTCAGAAAGGCAACGCCGCCCCCGATATAGGGACGGCGCAGGGATAACACAGAAGTAACATCGCGACCTTGACCCAGAACAACCGGGGAATGGCGGGCCTGCATGGCAGACCCGCTTCCTTGGCCGTTCCCGTCTTGTCGCGACGCGCCCGGCATCAGCCGCGCAGCGCCTTCACCATGGTCGAACCCAGGGCGGCCGGGCTGTCGGCGACATGGATGCCGGCCTCGCGCATGGCAGCCATCTTCGCCTCGGCGGTGTCCTTGCCGCCGGAGATGACGGCGCCGGCATGGCCCATGCGGCGGCCCGGAGGGGCGGTCGCACCGGCGATGAAGCCGACCACCGGCTTGTAGTTCTTGGAGCCCGGCTTGTTCTCGCGGCCCAGGAACTCGGCGGCCTGGATCTCCGACTGGCCGCCGATCTCGCCGATCATGATGATCGACTGGGTCTCGGGGTCGGCCAGGAACATCTCCAGCACCTCGGTGAAGTCGGTGCCCTTGACCGGGTCGCCGCCGATGCCGACGCAGGTCGACTGGCCGAGGCCGGCCGCCGTCGTCTGGGCCACCGCCTCATAGGTCAGCGTGCCCGAGCGGGAGACGATGCCGACCGAGCCGCGCTTGTGGATATGGCCCGGCATGATGCCGATCTTGCAGGCATCCGGCGTGATCACGCCCGGGCAGTTCGGCCCGATCAGCCGCGACTTGGAGCCGGAGAGCGCGCGCTTGACCTTGATCATGTCGGTCACCGGGATGCCCTCGGTGATGCAGATGATCAGCGGGATCTCGGCGTCGATGGCCTCCAGGATGCTGTCACCGGCAAACGGCGGCGGCACATAGATGACCGAGGCGGTGGCGCCGGTGGCCTCGGCGCATTCGGCCACCGTGTTGAACACGGGCAGGCCGAGATGCGTCTGGCCGCCCTTGCCCGGGGTCACGCCGCCCACATACTTCGAGCCATAGGCGATGCCCTGCTCGGCGTGGAAGGTGCCCTGGCTCCCGGTGAAGCCCTGGGTCATCACCTTGGTGTTCGCGTCGACGAGGATGGCCATGTCAGTTGGCTCCCTTCACGGCGCGGACCACCTTCTCGGCGGCGTCGGCCAGGTTGTCGGCGGGGATGATCGCGAGGCCCGATTCGGCCAGGATCTTCTTGCCCAGATCGACGTTGGTGCCCTCCAGGCGCACGACCAGCGGCACCGACAGGGTCAGGTTCTTGGCGGCGACGACGATGCCGGTGGCGATCATGTCGCACTTGGCGATGCCGCCGAAGATGTTCACCAGGATCGCCTTGACGTTGCTGTCCGAGGTGATGATCCGGAAGGCTTCCGTCACACGCTCGGCGGTGGCGGTGCCACCCACATCCAGGAAGTTGGCCGGCGAGGAGCCGTACAGCTTGATGATGTCCATGGTGGCCATCGCCAGGCCCGCGCCGTTCACCATGCAGCCGATCTCGCCATCGAGCGCGACATAGTTCAGGTCGTGCTTGACCGCTTCCAGCTCCTTCGGGTCCATCTCCGAATCATCGCGGAGCGCCTCGAGGTCCTTGTGGCGGAACAGGGCGTTGTCGTCGAAGGACACCTTGGCATCCAGCGCCACGATCTCGCCCGCGCCGGTGACGACCAGCGGGTTGATCTCGACGATGGCGCAATCCAGCTCGACAAAGGCCTTGTACATGGCCGTGACGAACTTGGTGAAGGAGGCGACCTGCTTGCCCTCCAGGCCGAGCCCGAAGGCCAGCTTGCGGCAATGGAAGCCGGAGACGCCCGAGGCCGGGTCGACCACCGCCTTCAGGATCTTCTCCGGATTGTGCTCGGCGACCTCTTCGATCTCCATGCCGCCTTCGGTCGACGCCATGATGACGATGCGCGAGGTGTCGCGGTCGACCAGCAGCGAGAGATAGAGCTCGCGCTTGATGTCGCAGCCATCCTCGACATAGACGCGGCTGACGACCTTGCCGGCGGGGCCGGTCTGCTTGGTCACCAGGGTCTTGCCGATCATCGCCTCGGCGGCCGCCTTGACGTCCTCCACCGACTTGACGACGCGCACGCCGCCCTTGCCGTTGGGGTCTTCCTTGAAGCGGCCGGCGCCACGCCCACCGGCATGGATCTGGCTCTTCACCACATAGACGGGGCCGGGCAGCTTCTTGGCCGCCTCGGCCGCCTCCTCGGCGGTCCAGGCCACATGGCCGTCGAGCACCGCGACGCCGTAGCGACGCAGCAGCTCCTTGCCCTGATATTCGTGAATGTTCATCCGCTCACCCTTTTCATGGGCTGGATGGCCGGGGCTCGGCCAGGAGGCCGGGGCGGGCGCCCCGGCCGAAGGAGCTCAGACGGAAGCGGCCCGGTCTCAGACGCCGAGCTTCTTGAAATCCTCGATCAGCTTCTTGACCGCGTCGCAGGACTTGTCGAAGGCGGCCTTCTCGGCCTCGGTGAACTGCACCTCGACGATCTTCTCGACGCCCTTGTCGCCGATCACCACCGGCACGCCGACATAGAAGTCCTTCATGCCATACTCGCCATTCAGCAGCACGGCGCAGGGCAGGACGCGCTTCTTGTCCTTCAGGTAGCTCTCGGCCATGGCGATCGCCGAGGCGGCCGGGGCGTAGAAGGCGGAGCCCTTCTCCAGCAGCTTGACGATCTCGCCGCCGCCATTGGCGGTGCGCGCCACGATGGCGTCGATCTTCTCCTGCGTGGTCCAGCCCATCTTGATCAGGTCCGGCACCGGGATGCCGGCCACCGTCGAGTAGCGGGTCAGCGGCACCATGGTGTCGCCATGGCCGCCGAGCACGAAGGCGGTCACGTCCTCGACCGACACGCCGAACTCCTCGGCCAGGAACAGGCGGAAGCGCGAGCTGTCGAGCACGCCGGCCATGCCGACGACCTTCTCGGCCGGCAGGCCGGATTTCTGCTGCAGCACCCACACCATCACGTCGAGCGGGTTGGTGATGCAGATGACGAAGGCGTTCGGGGCGTAGGTCTTGATGCCCTCGGCGACCTTGGTGATGACCTCGGCATTCTTGGTCAGCAGGTCATCGCGGCTCATGCCCGGCAGGCGGGGGAAGCCGGCGGTGACGATCACCACATCGGCGCCCTCGATCGCGGCATAGTCGGCGGCGCCGACCATCTTGCTGTCGAAGCCGTCGACCGGGCCGGACTGCATGATGTCCAGCGCCTTGCCGGCGGCCACGCCGGCGAACACATCGAACAGGACGACGTCGCCCAGTTCCTTGAGGCCAATCAGGTGGGCAAGCGTGCCACCGATGTTGCCGGCGCCAACCAGCGCAATCTTTTTGCGGGCCATGAGGAGGATCCTTCCCGAAGGCTTCGAGCGAGGCCGAGTTCTGTATTGCGGTGCAGGCGCTACCTACTCCCGCGCCTCGGCCGCGACAAGGCGGCCGGGTGCCGGATTCGCCCGGCCCGGCCGCCAAACGTTACGCGAGCCGTCAGAGCGGCAGGCAGCGCACCACGTCGTCATGGCCGCGCGCCAGCGTCGACATGGTGCCGACCGGGCATTCCCGCTGCTCGCCGCTGGCCTGGGGCAGGCCGGACTGCCAGGAACGGGTCGGCGCGGCCCGGCGCTGCGGCGCGGCAACGCGGGCGGCGGCGCCGCGGCTCGCGGTGCGCTGCAGCACGGGAGCGTTGCGGCGCGCCTGCGGCACGGCGCGGCTGCTGGCCGGGCGGGTCGCCGGGGTGGCGCGACGCGCGGCGGCGCTGGCGCTGCGCTGGGCGGGGGCCGCCTGGCGCGCGGCGCTGCGCGGCGCGGCGGCGCCGGCCTTGCCCGTGTTGCCGGCCTTGGCCGAGGCCGCGACGCGTCCCTCCTGCCGGTTGGGCGCGGCCTCGGCGGCGGGAATCGTCGCGAAGGCCAGAAGGCCCAGCAGGCAGAGCGGGATCAGTCGCATGGCAGCTCCTTTCGGCCCGGTGCCGCCGCCCCTCAGGTGAGGTGCGGCAGGCCCAGATAGTCGTGGCTTTGCATTTCCATGAGGCGGGAGGCGGTGCGCTGGAACATCGCCGCATTCTCCCCCTGCTCGTAGAGTCGGTCGGGCTCCGCCGCGGCCGAGGCGACCAGCTTGCAGCGATGCTCGTAGAGGGTGTCGACCAGGGTGATGAAGCGGCGCGCCCGGTCGAAATTGTCGGGGCCGAGGCGCGGGATGCCGTCCAGCACCAGGGTGTGGAAATGGGTCGAGATGGCCAGGTAGTCGGCCGGTCCCAGCGGCAGGCCGCAGAGATCGTCGAAATCCGCCCGCGCCACGCCGCCCACCGCCTGCGGCACCCGCACCTTGCGGCCGAGCACCGAGATCTCCTCCGGCTCGCCATGCGGCTTGCCGGTCAGCTCCTTGAAGGCGGCGTTCAGCGCCCGCTCGGCGCGGCCATCGACCGGGCTGTGCCAGGTCGGCAGGCCCTGGATGCGGTCGCGCCGGTAATCCTGCTGCGACTTCAGGTGCAGCACCGAGACATGGCGGTTGATCAGCGCGATGAAGGGCAGGAAGGCGTCGCGCCCCGGCTTGCCCTTGAACAGATCGTCGGGCGCCGTGTTGGAGGTCGCCACGATCACCGTGCCGCGGGCGAAGAGCGCCTCGAACAGCCGGCCCAGGATCATCGCATCGGCGATGTCATGCACCTGGAACTCGTCGAAGCAGAGCAGCGAGGCCTCGGCGGTGATGGTGTCGGCCAGCGGCGGGATCGGGTCGCTGGTGTCGCCATGCTGCTTCTTCCAGGCATGGATGCGCTGGTGCGATTGCTGCATGAACTGGTGGAAATGGATGCGCTGCTTCCGCGGCACATCGGCGCAGAGGAAGAACAGGTCCATCAGCATGGACTTGCCGCGCCCGACCTCGCCGACCAGATACAGGCCCTGGGGGGCGTTGCCCGGCGCGTCCTCGACCGGCTTTTTGCGGAAGAAGCGGCTCATGAAGCCGCTGCCGGGCTCGGCGGTCGGGACCTCGCGCTTCGGCTCATAGCCGCGGGTGCGGCGCCAGAGATCCTGCAGGATCTCGGCGGCCTGGGCCTGGGCGGGATCGGAACGCAATTCGCCCGCCGCTACCTTGGCGCGGTAGGCGGGGAGCGGGCCTTCGGCGGTGGAAGGGGGGCGCGCGGCCTCCCCCGGCTTCAGGGTGCCATCCATCGCATTGCGGCATAGCCTGTCACGGCCAATGCGGCAACCGCGCCTTCACCGGAAACAACAACCCACGGAAAAGAAAATGGTTTCCGGCCAAGCTGAGGCCGGCGGCATCCTTCTACCGCGCGGGTGGTTAACAGATCATCCCACTCCCAGCGGAGACATCGCGATGATCGACAAGAGCCGCATCCAGCAGGGCGCCGAGCTGGCCTCGGCCGAGGGCAACCCGCTCGGCCGGGTGGAGGGGGTGGTCGAGGATTTCCTCAGCCTCACCCGCCCGGATGGCAGCCGCGCCTATCTGCCGCTCAGCGCCCTGGCCGAGAGCGAGGGCATGCGCCTGACGACGCTGATGCGCCAGGACGCCGCCGTCTCCCTGCTGCAGGACAGCCCGGAGCCGGGCGAGCCGGGCAGCAATGCGCTGACCTCCTCCTGAGGCCCGGCCGCAGCCCGGGGCCGTGAGCCCGGGGTGACGTGGCCAGCCTGTCCATCGCAATGCAGGGGCGGGCCGTGACAGCGGCCCGCCCCTTCTTGTTTGCCGGGATGTCTGGCCCCGCCGCTACCAAGGCGAGCGGCGCCGTGATGCGGGCGATGACCGCACAGCTCCAGCGGCCGCGGCCCGGCCGGCTGGCTGTCCCGCCTCCCCCTGCCCCGTCCGGCCTGGCTTCGCCGATTCGGCCCACCCGCCGCCATCGCGCTGCCGGCCGGGTTGAAGGGCGACCCTGATCCCGCCCCACAAATGCGAACGGGGCCGCCGAAGCGACCCCGTCCCCACCCGTCAGCGGCAGCCTGAAAGAAATCAGCCCTGACGCTCGACCATCATCTGCTTGATCTTGCCGATCGCCTGGGCCGGGTTCAGCCCCTTCGGGCAGGTCGCGGCGCAGTTCATGATGGTGTGGCAGCGATACAGGCGGAACGGGTCCTCGAGATTGTCGAGGCGGTCGCCGGTGTATTCATCGCGCGAATCGGCGATCCAGCGATAGGCCTGCAGCAGCACGGCCGGGCCCAGATAGCGGTCACCGTTCCACCAGTAGGAGGGGCAGGCGGTCGAGCAGCAGAAGCACAGGATGCACTCCCACAGGCCGTCGAGCTTGGCGCGCTCCTCCTTGGACTGGCGGCGCTCCTCATCCGGCGGCGGCGGGGTGTCCGACTTCAGCCAGGGCTCGATCGAACGCAGCTGGGCGTAGATGTGCGACAGGTCGGGCACCAGATCCTTCACCACCGGCATATGCGGCAGCGGGGTGATGCGGACGTCCTTCTTCACATCCTCGATCGGCTTGAGGCAGGCCAGCGTGTTCATGCCGTCGATGTTCATCGCGCAGGAACCGCAGATGCCCTCGCGGCAGGAGCGCCGGAAGGTCAGCGTCGTGTCCACCTCGTTCTTGATCTTGATCAGCGCGTCCAGGACCATGGGCCCGCACTTGTCGAGATCGATCTCATAGGTGTCGTAACGCGGGTTCTCCCCCGTATCGGGGTCGAACCGGTAGATCTTGAAGGTCTTGACGTTCTTCGCGCCGGGCTCGGCCTTGTGCGTCTGCCCGGTGCCGATCGTCGAGTTCTTCGGAAGCGTGAAGGTGGCCATCTGTACCCGCTCCTTCCTCAGTAGACGCGCGGCTTGGGCGGGAAGACCTGGACCTCGTTCGTCAGGGTCCGCATCTTCACGTCGCGATAGTCGAGCGTGACCTTGTAGTTCTCATCCACCCGGGCGAGGCTGTGCTTCATCCAGTTGACGTCGTCGCGCTCCGGATAATCCTCATGGGCATGCGCGCCGCGGCTCTCATGCCGGGCCTCGCCGCCGACCACCGTGGTCAGCGCGTTGCCGATCAGGTTGTCGAGCTCCATCGCCTCCATCAGGTCGCTGTTCCAGATCAGCGAGCGGTCGGCGATGCGGATGTCCTTATAGGAGGCGGCGACCTTCGCCATCTTCTCGCAGCCTTCCTTCAGCAACTCGGAGGTGCGGAAGACGGCGGCGTGGGTCTGCATGGTGCGCTGCATGTTCAGCCGCAGCTCGGAAACCGAGATGTCGCCCTTGGCGTGGCGGACGCGGTCGAGGCGGTCGAGCGCCATCTCGCCGGCCTTGGGCGGCAGCGGCGCCTGGGTGGCGCCCGGCTTGATGGTGGCGGCGGCGCGCAGCGCGGCGGCGCGGCCGAACACCACGAGGTCGAGCAGCGAGTTGGTGCCCAGGCGGTTGGCGCCATGCACCGAGACCGAGGCCGCCTCGCCCACCGCCATCAGGCCGGGGACCACGCGGTCCTGGTCGGTGCCGGTCGCGGCCAGCACCTCGCAATGAATGTTCGTGGGGATGCCGCCCATGTTGTAGTGGACGGTCGGCAGCATCGGGATCGGCTCCTTGGTCACGTCCACGCCCGCGAAGATCTTCGCGGTCTCGGAGATGCCGGGGAGGCGCTCATGCAGCAGCTCGGCGCCGAGATGCTCCAGATGCAGGTGGATGTGGTCCTTGTGCGGGCCGACGCCGCGGCCCTCGCGGATCTCCATCGACATGGCGCGGGAGACGACGTCGCGCGAGGCCAGGTCCTTCGCGGTCGGGGCATAGCGCTCCATGAAGCGCTCGCCCTCGGAATTGGTCAGGTAGCCGCCCTCGCCGCGCGCGCCCTCGGTCACCAGGCAGCCGGAGCCGTAGATGCCGGTCGGGTGGAACTGCACGAACTCATTGTCCTGCAGCGGCAGGCCAGCCCGGAGAACCATGCCGCCGCCATCGCCGGTGCAGGTATGGGCGGAGGTGCAGGAGAAATAGGCGCGGCCATAACCGCCAGTGGCCAGCACCACGGTCTGGGCGCGGAAGCGATGCATGGACCCGTCTTCCAGGTTCCAGGCCATCACGCCGCGGCAGGCGCCTTCCTCGTCCATGATCAGGTCGAGGGCGAAATACTCGACGAAGAACTCGCAATTATGCTTCAGCGACTGCTGGTACAGCGTGTGCAGGATGGCATGGCCCGTGCGGTCGGCCGCGGCGCAGGCGCGCATGGCCGGGGTCTTGCCGTAATTCTGCATGTGGCCGCCGAAGGGCCGCTGGTAGATCTTGCCATCCTCGGTGCGGCTGAACGGCACGCCGAAATGCTCGAGCTCGATGATCGCCGGCACGGCCTCGCGGCACATGTATTCGATGGCGTCCTGGTCGCCCAGCCAGTCCGACCCCTTGACGGTGTCGTACATGTGCCAGCGCCAGTCATCCTCGCCCATATTGCCCAGCGCGGCGCCGACGCCGCCCTGCGCCGCCACGGTGTGGCTGCGGGTCGGGAAGACCTTGGTGATGCAGGCGGTTTTGAGGCCGGCGGCACCCATGCCGAAGGTCGCGCGGAGGCCGGCGCCGCCGGCCCCCACCACGACGACGTCGTAGGTGTGGTCCACCACGCGGTAGGCGCCCGAGGAGGGCATGGTGATCGCGTTCATCGTCCCGATCTTCCGTCAGAGATGCGGCGGTCGCAGGGGGAAGCCGCCATTCCAGATACCGTTAAGCGTCAGATAGGCCGGCCCGGCATCTGGCAAGATGCGGAAGCCCGCACCCGCCGCATTCGGGCCGCCCGGATCAGAGCGCGATCTTCAGCACCGCGATGGCGGAGAGCAGACCGAACAGCCAGCAGGCGGCCTTGACCGCGAGGACCGAGAGCATGCGGGCGAACTCGCCCCGCACATAATCCTCGATCACCACCTGCAGGCCGGAGGCGGCGTGCTGGAAGGACAGGCCGATCGCGGCCAGCAGCAGCACGGCGTTCAGCGGATGGGCGATCCAGGCGATGGTCGCCTCGTAGCTCTTGCCGGCCAGGCCGGCCACCGAGATGACGAACCACAGGGTCAGCGGCAGCAGCGCCATGGAGCTGACGCGCTGCATCCACCAGTGATGCGTGCCCTGCTTGGCCGAGCCCAGGCCGCGCACGCGGCCCAGCGCCGATTCCATGCGCAGGGAGGTGGTCTGCTTCTCGCTCATATGCCGCTCCTCAGCCCCAGGCGATGATGACGATGAGCCAGGTCAGCACGGTCAGCACCGCGGTGCCGATCAGCACGGCGCGGCCGGTGCGGTAGGTGGTCGGCAGGTCGAAGCCGTAGCCGGCATCCCACATCAGGTGCCGCAGCCCGGCCAGCGTGTGGTACCAGGCCACCGCGGTCATGCCGAACAGCATCAGCATGCCGAGGAAGGAGGACAGGAACCACTGCACCGTGGCGAAGGGCCCGGGGCCGGCGGCGGCGGCCAGCAGCCACCAGGCCAGCACCAGCAGCCCGACCGACCAGGCGCAGCCGGTCACACGGTGGGCGATGGACAGGCCGCTGGTGATCTGCAGCATGTCATAGACCTGCAGATGCGGCGACAGAGGCCGGTTCACGCGCGTTCCGTCGGTGCGGCGACCCACCATGATCGCCTCGCGCGCGTCTTTCATACTCGACATGGACCGATCCCGCTCCGCCACGTTTTGAGACGCCCCGACGCCCCGGCCTGGGCAGAGACCGGACAGGAGCGATGCAGCCTTTTATGGTGCGGTGCCCTGTAGCGTCAACGCGCGGCCCCTGTCTTGGCCCCTTATGGCAAAGGCCAGGTTAAGCGGCACCGCCTCCGGGCCGGTCCCGGGCCGCCCCTCCGCCGCCCCTCATCCCGCCCGGATCGCCCCCGGATCGCCCCTTTGGCCGCCCCCTGGAGCGCCCGCCGCGGCCCGGCGACTCGCCCGGCGCGCCGCGGCGGCCCGGCAGCCCCGCGGCCGGCGCAGGGCAGGACATGCGAAAAAGCCGCGACGGCCCTGCGGCCATCGCGGCTGTTCCCGGGACGGGTCGCCCCTGCCCGAACCGGCCTGCCGCGCCGGGGGCGGGCGCATCCTGCCGGATCTCCTGGCCGGGCCCCGAAGGCCCCGGCCCTTCCCTCTCCGCCGGCCGGTCGGCCGGCGGCGCGGCTCAGTAGCCGCGGTAATAGCCCGGCGGCGGGCCGTAGGGCCGCTCCGGCGTCGTCGCCGCGCCACCCACGGCGCCCAGCGCGCCGCCGATCAGCGCGCCGGTGCCGGCATTGCCGCCGGTCAGGCCGGCGACACCGGCGCCGGCGCCGGCGCCCAGCAGGCCGCCGCCGATGGCGCGCTGGCCGGGATTGTAGGGGTCCGTGCAGGCGGCGAGGCCGAGGCCCATGCCGGCGACCAGACCCAGGCGAACGATGGTCTTGCGCATGTCAGCTCCTCCTTGCGTGCTTCAACGCCGTCAGGCTCGGCCGGATGCGGGACGAATTCAGGGCGGACAGATGGCCAAGCTGCCGCAATTCCACACAGTCGCGTGAGGCAGGCCGATTCCGCTGAAAAACCGCCCGGCCCGCGCGTCGGGCGCGCAAAAAAACGGGCGGCCCGCCGGCCGCCCGCTCGTCCTTCCAGGCCGGGCTGTCCGGCGTCAGGCCGACTGCTTCTCCAGCAGCCCCTGGCGCACCAGCTCCTCGGCGATCTGCACGGCGTTCAGCGCGGCGCCCTTGCGCAGATTGTCGGCCACGCACCAGAAGGCCAGGCCATGCGGCACGGTCGGGTCGGCGCGCAGGCGGGAGACGAAGACCGGGTCCTCGCCCGCCACATCCACCTGCGTCGCGTAGCCGCCATCCTCGCGCCGGTCGAGCACGGTGATGCCCGGCGCCTCGCGCAGCGCCGCCCAGGCCTGCTGCACGGTGATCGGCCCCTCGAACTCGACATGCACCGCCTCGCCATGACCGATGAAGGCCGGCACGCGCACGCAGGACGCCACCACCTGGATATCGGGGTCGAGGATCTTGCGGGTCTCGACCGCCATCTTCCACTCCTCCTTGGTGAAGCCGTCATCCAGGAACTTGTCGATATGCGGGATGCAGTTGAAGGCGATCGGCTTGGTGAACACCTCGGGCGTCGCCGCGTCGTTGACGTAGACGCCGCGGGTCTGGGTGAACAGCTCGTCCATCGCCTCCTTCCCCGCGCCGGAGACCGACTGATAGGTGGAGACCACCACCCGCCTGATGCGCGCCACCTCGTGCAGCGGCTTCAGCGCCACCACCATCTGGATGGTCGAGCAATTCGGGTTGGCGATGATGTTGCGCTTGCGGAAGCCGCGCAGCGCGCCCGGATTGACCTCCGGCACCACCAGCGGCACGTCATGGTCCATGCGGAACTGGCTGGTGTTGTCGATCACCACGCAGCCCGCCGCCGCCGCGCGCGGCGCATGCACCGCCGAGACCGAGGCGCCGGGCGAGAACAGGCCGATATCGACGCCCGTGAAATCATAGGTCTCGAGATTCTGCACCTTCAGCACGGCATCCTCGCCGAAGGACACCTCCCGCCCGGCCGAACGGCCGGAGGCCAGCGCGATCACCTCGCTGACCGGGAAGTTCCGCTCGGCCAGGGTCTTGAGCATCTCGCGCCCCACATTGCCGGTGGCGCCGACGACCGCGACACGATAGCCCATGATGGCAGCTTCCTTTCCAACTTGCCTGCTCCGCGCAGGCCCCGCGCGATACCCCCTCCCCCCGCCCCCCCGCAACTTTTCTTTCGGGCTGCCGCCGTCGGGTGGAAAAGCGGGACGTGGCACTCAGGGGATGCGGCGGTGGAGGGGGAGCGGCGCCGCGCTGTCCGCCCACGCCCGGCCAGGCCGGACCTCCTGCCCCCTCCCAACCCCGCGCCCCGTCCCCATGCCGCGTCCCACCTCCCCCCCGACGGCGGCAGCCCGAAAAAAAGACTTGGCGAGGGAGGGGGGTGGGGGCATCTCCCGGGGCGTGTTGCACATCCTGAAATTATGCGTGGGGCCGCGGGACGTGGCCTCGCTGCGGGCGGCGCAGGAGCGGCGCGTGGCGCTGGACCCGCCGCTGCGGCACCTGACGCGGCAGATGCCGAAGCGGGCCGAGGAGATCCTCGACGGCGGCTCGCTCTACTGGGTGGTGGCGGGGTTCTGCTGCGTGCGGCAGCGCATCCTCGACATCCGCGAGGAGGCGGGCCAGGACGGCACGCCGCATGCGGCGCTGGTGCTGGACCCGGCGCTGGTGGCGGTGGAGGCGCGGCCGGTGAAGCCCTTCCAGGGCTGGCGCTACCTGGCGGCCGAGGCCGCGCCGGCCGACATCGCCAGCGCGGCGGCGGATGCCAGCGGCGTCTCCGCCCTGCCCGAGGCGCTGCGGCGCGAATTGCAGCTGCTCTGCCTGCTCTGAGCCGGGCCGGCGGCGCTTCAGGCGGTCGCTGCAGAGCGGATCGCAAGCGCCTGAGCATAAACCCGTATCGTTACCGTTAATTCAGCGCCGGCCCATCCTGGCGAGAGGCCGGGCCCGCCATGCTTCCTGTCAGGGGCGAGGCCGCCCCGACACAGGAAATGCACCGATGCTTCGCCCGCTTCGCCTTCTGATCGCCGCCTTCGCCCTGGCCGCTCCGCTGGCCATGACCAGCTTCGCGGGCACCGCCGAGGCCCGCACCACCCGGGCCCAGGCCACGGAGCAGTCCGCCACGCAGCAGCAGCCGCGCCGCCACCACGCGCAGCGCAGCCAGCGGACCCGCCAGGCGCATGCGACCGCCGGCAAGCGGCATCGCCAGCACGCGGCCCGCACCCGCCGCGCCACCCAGCGCACCACGGGCTGACAGTTTCGAATCCGGCGGCGGATTTAATTCCCGGCAGTTCGCCGCCGATCGGCCGATCCTTCCCGGTGACGGCCGCTTGGGCCGGTCGGAGCAATCCGACCGGCCCTTTTTCTTTCAGGGCCGGCCGCCGCTGGCGGCCGGCGGCGTCGCGCCAACGGCGCGCGGCATCCCTTGCCAGCGGCGCGCGGCATCAGCGCCAGCGCGGCTCGGCGGTCAGCGGTGGCGGGGCCGCGTCCTCCGGCGCCTCCGGCCCGGCGACATCCGCCGGCGGCCCGGGCAGGGGCGGTTGCGGCGGCGCGGCGCCCGATTCGACCTCGACCAGCGTCAGCAGCCCTTCCAGCAGCAGCGCCGGGCTGGGCGGGCAGCCGGGGATGACCAGATCCACCGGCAGGGCGGCGCCGATGCCATCCTCCACCGCATAGGATCCGGCGAAGACCCCGCCGCCCAGGGCGCAATCGCCCACCGCCACCACCCAGGACGGATCGGCCATACAGGCATGGGCGCGCTGCGCCGCCTCGGTCATGGCCCGCGTCATCGGCCCGGTCACCAGCAGCACATCGGCATGCCGGGGGGAGGCGACGAAGCGCAGCCCGAAGCGCTCTAGGTCGTAGACCACGCCCTGCAGCGCGGCGATCTCCAGCTCGCAGCCATTGCAGGAGCCGGCATCGACGCTGCGGATCGCCAGGCTGCGGCCCAGCCGGCGGCGGGCCGCGCCCTGCAGCCGCTCGGCCAGCGCCGCCACCGTCTCGGGCTGCGGCGCGGGGGCGGGGCCGGTCAGCGGGCGGCGCAGCGCGCCGCGCAGCATGCGGGGCCAGAGCATCCTCGTCCCTCCTACAGATCCACGCCGGCGACGGAGGGGTTGAGGCTGGCCCGGCACAGCGCCGCATCGCCCACCTCCCTCCCCTCCATCGCCGCCTCCAGCAGCCGCCAATGCAGCCAGGACGGGTCGCGCGGGAAGGCCGCGCGGATCCGCCCCATGGCATCCAGCGACAGCCAGCACAGCACCTCGCCGCGGAACCCTTCGACCACGCCGAGCCCTTCCGCGCCGCCCTCCGCCGAGCCCTCCCCCAGGGGCGGCAGGGCCTGGCGCAGCGCGCCGGCGGGCAGCGCGCCCAGCAGCGCGGCGACCAGCGCCTGGCTCTGCGCGATCTCGTCGAAGCGCAGCGCCAGCCGCGCCGCCGCATCGCCCTCCGCCCGCAGCGCCGGCACCAGGCCAAGCTGGTCATAGGGCGCGTAAGGGTAGTCCGCCCGTGCATCCAGGGCGCGGCCGGCGGCGCGGCCGGGCAGGCCGGCGGCGCCCAGCGCGGCGGTCAGTTCCGGCCGCACCGTGCCGCAGCCCGACAGCCGCTCCTGCAGCCCGGCATGGCGCTCGACGATGCGGCGGATCGGCGGCAGCTCGCCGCGCAGCAGCGCCATGGCCTCGGCGATCCGCGCGGCGCCCTCGGGCGAGAGGTCGCGCGCCACGCCGCCCGGCACGATGCCATCCATCATCAGCCGGTGGCCGAAGCCGGCGCCGGCGGCGCGCAGCACCGCCTCGCGCAGCGCGCCGCAGCGCGATTGCGGCCAGGCGAAGCCGGCCTCGGCGCAGATCCCGCCAATGTCGTGCAGATGGTTGGCGATGCGCTCCAGCTCCGCCATCACGCCGCGCAGCGCGGCGGCGCGGGCGGGGGCGGCGATGCCGAGCGCCCGCTCCGCCGCCAGGGCGAAGGCCCAGGACTGGGCCACGGTGGAATCGCCGGCGAGGCGCGCCAGCAGCGGCGCCGCCTGCTCCAGCGCGCGGCCACGCAGCAGCGCCAGCACGCCGCGATGCGCATAGCCCAGCAGCGCCTCCATGCGCAGCACCGTCTCGCCGCGCACATGCAGGCGCAGATGCGCCGGCTCGCCGATGCCGCCCTGGATCGGGCCGAGCGGGATCTGGTGCACCCCCTCCCCGGCCACGACGCGGAATTCGGGCTGCGGCACCGCGCCGCTGCGCGGCGGCGGCGCGGCGGAGAGCGGCGCGCGCATCGCCCAGCGGCCATGGTCCAGGAAGGGCCGCGCATCGGTGGCGCCGAGCGCGCTCCAGCCGGTGAGGTCGGCGATCATGCGCTCGAACCACTCCGCCCCCGGCCGCGCCGGGGAGAGCGCGGCATAGGCGCCGCCCTCCACCGCCACGCCGGCCAGCAGCGGCGCGGCCGCGCCGGGGGCGCGGAAGGCGGCGTGGACCATGCCCTCCCCCGGCCAGAGGCCGAGCAGCTCCAGCTCCGGCTCCTGCCGCAGCGCCGCCGGCAGGGCGGCCCAGGCGGCGGCGTCCAGATGGTGGTGGAAGGCGGCGCGCGGGCGCCCGGCCAGGATCAGGCGGGTGGCGGGCCCGGTCATGGCAGCAGCCCCGCCGCCTCGGCCAGCAGCGCGCCGAGCGGCGCCGGCAGGGCGATGCCGAGCAGCAGCGCCGCCGCCAGCGCCAGGCCGAGCGGCAGCAGGGTCCGGCTCTCACCCCCTGCCCCCGGCGCCGCCGGGACCCGCAGCAGACGGTGCAGCGCCCGCAGCAGGGACAGGGCCAGCAGCAGCAGGCCGATCCCGAGCGGCAGGGAGAGCCAGGACAGCCGCGCCGCCATCTGCTGCACCAGCAGGAAATCGCTGGCGAACAGGGCAAAGGGCGGCAGCCCGGCCAGCCCCAGCAGCGCCAGCGCCAGGCCACGCCGCGCCCCGGGCCGCAGCGCCGGCCAGCCGGCCGCCCTGGCGGCGCCGAGGCCCGGCACCAGGAGCAGCCCGCCCAGCAGCAGCAGCGCGCCCATCAGATGCAGCAGCCCGGCGAGCGAGGCCGGCCCGCCCAGCCCGAAGCCGATGCCGGCCAGGCCGAGCTGCGCCACGCCGCACCAGCCCGGCAGGCGGCGCGGCCCGCCACGCCCGGCCAGCAGCGCCGCGGCCGCCAGCAGCAGCGCCAGCATCCCGGCGGCCAGCAGCAGCGCCCCGGGCGAGGGCAGGAAACCCGGCATCACCGCCAGCCCCGCCACCGCCCGGATGCGCGCCACGGCGTGCAGCGACGCGGCCCCCAGCAGCAGCGCCGCCAGCAGCGGCAGATGCGCCGGCCCGCCAGCCGGGCCCGGCCGGCCCACCCGGCCGGCCAGCGGCGGCAGCAGCAGCAGCATCAGGCTGGCCTGCGCCACCAGCAGGCAGGCGAAGCCGAGGCCGAGCAGCGCCGCATCGGCCTCCCGCGCCACCAGGCGCAGCGCGGTCCAGGACAGGGCGGCGTCGCCGGCATGCGGCGCGGCGGCGATGCCCAGCAGCAGCACGCCGAACAGCGCCAGGGCGACGGCGACGCCGCCGGCCAGCAGCACCCGCCCGGCCACGGCGCGGCCCAGCCTTCCGCCCTGCCCGGCCAGCAGCAGCGCCAGGGCCAGCACGCCAGCCTGCACCGCCAGCCCCATCAGGCCGAGATGGTCGGCCAGTAGCGCCAGGTGATGCGCGCCCAGCGCCAGCTGGTAGCCGGCCAGGCTGCCGCGGGACGGCCCGCCCCGCCCGGCCGGCGCCACCGCCCAGGCCAGGGCGCCGCACAGGCCGAGCAGCGCGCCCGGCAGCAGCAGCGCCAGGTTCAGCGCGTCCAGATGCAGCAGCCCCGCCGTCTCGCGCGGCAGGGCGAAAAGCGACAGCGCCAGGGCCAGCCCGCCGGCGCTGGCCAGCAGGTTCAGCCCCAGCAGCGGCAGCCGGGGCAGCGGCAGCAGCGCCAGCAGCAGCGCCGCGCCGGGCGGCAGCAGGATCAGGAGTTCCAGCATCAGCGGGGATCCCCGCCCGGAAAGCCACGGAACGCCGCGCCCGGATCGTCACGATGCGCCGCGCCGGGGCCATCGCGGCGCTCCGCGTTCAGGACTTCCTGGCGCTCCGCGCCAAATTCATCCCGGCGCTCCACGCCGGGAGGGTCGCCGGAGGCCGCCACCGGGCGGCGCCACAGCGCGGCGCGGCGGGCGGCACCGCCCGGCCCCAGAGCCAGCCAGAACGCGGCGGCGGCCAGCGCCAGCAGCAGCGCCGCCGCCGGCAGCCCCGCCGCCAGGCGCAGCCCGGGCAGGCCGGCGGCCAGCAGGGTCAGCCCGTTCTCCATGCCGAGCAGCCCCGCCACCAGCGAGGCCGGATGGCGGCGCAGCACCAGCAGCAGCAGGCCGAGCAGCAGCACCGACAGCGCGATGGCCAGATCCTCGCGCGAGGCGCGCGGCCAGGGCAGCGCCTCGCCCGCCGGCAGGACGGTGCCGACCGGCAGCACCGCCAGGCAGGCCAGCACCACCAGGGCCAGCCCGGCCAGCAGCGGCCAGGCGGCGCCGCGCGGCGCGGCCGGCATCGGCAGCGGCGGCGACAGGCGGCGCAGGGCGAAGGGCACCAGCAGCGCCTTGGCCAGCCCGGCCAGGGCGGCAAGGCCGAGCAGCCCGGCATCGCCCAGCAGCAGCGCCTGCCAGCCCAGCGCCAGCGAGGCCAGCCCGCCCTGCAGCGCGATCAGCCCGGCGAGCGCCGGCAGGCGGCGCGGCGGCAGCAGGGCGAAGCCGGCCAGCAGCACCAGCCCGCCCAGCAGATTGACCAGATCCTGCGACCAGGGGTTCATGGCAGGGGGCTCATCGGGCGCGCCTCACGCCAGCCCCGTGGCCAGCAGCAGGAAGACCAGGCCGAGCAGCGCCAGCAGCAGCGCCAGGCCCAGCAGCTCGGGCAGGCGGCGCGTCGGCAGCCTGGCCAGCAGCGCCTCGGCCAGCGCCAGGCCCAGCGCCAGCAGGCCGAGCTTGGCCAGCCAAGCCAGCAGGCCGAAGCCCCAGGCCAGCGGGCCGTCATCGGCCTCCACCGTGCCGAAGGGCAGGAACAGCGCGGCCAGCAGCGACAGCCAGAGCAGCAGGCGCAGCGCCGCCTGCATCTCCCACAGCGCCAGATGCCGGCCCGAGGCCTCCAGCCGCATGGCGCCCTGGCCGAGGGCGGGTTCCGACAGCCCGGCCGGGTCCTCGGCCGGCAGCCGGCCATTGGCGGCCAGCCCCACCGCCAGCAGCGCCGCCAGCGACAGGGCCAAAGGCAGCCGGGCGGCCCAGGCGCCCTCCTGCAGCGCGGCCCCGGCGGCGTCCAGATTGGTGCCGCCGGTCAGGATGGCGAAGGCCATGACGCAGAGCAGGAAGGCGGGCTCGGCGAAGCGGGCGAAGCCGGCCTCCCGCGCCGCGCCGAGGCCGCCCAGCGCGGTGCCCGAATCCATCGCCGCCAGCGCCAGGGCCAGCCGCGCGATCGCCAGCAGCCCGGCCAGCAGCACCAGATCGGCCATGCCGCCCAGCGCCATGCCGCGGGCGAAGCCGGGCACCAGGGCGGCGGCCAGCAGCGTCGCCGCCAGCGCCGCATGCGGGGCGACCGGCGTCACCGGCGAGGCGTGCTCGGCCAGCACCGGCTGCTTGCGCAGCAGCTTCATCAGGTCGCGCCAGGCCTGCCAGGGCGGCGGACCCTGCCGCCCTTCCAGCCGCGCGCGCAGCCAGCGCAGCAGCCCGACCAGCAGCGGCGCCAGCGCCAGCAGCAGCGCCAGGTGCAGCAGCTGCGCCAGCAGGCCGGCCAGCCCGTTCACCGCCCGCCCCCGAGGCCGAGCAGCGCCAGCAGGAGCAGCAGCAGGCCAAAGCCCGGCAGTAGCAGCCCGCCCAGCTTCAGGCGGCGCCAGGGCCGGCGCGGCCGGGACCGGCCACCCTGCCGGGCCAGGAGGGCCGACAGCATGGCGGGCCAGCCGGCATCCGGGGCGGCGGGCAGCAGCGCCTCCAGCCCGCGCCGCGCCGGCTGGGCGAAGCCCTCGGCGGTGGGCTGGGTGGTCGGGTCGCCGAAGGGCAGATGCGGCGGCGGCGCGACGAAGCCGCCATCCCAGACCGGGCCGCGCCGCGAGGGGCGCGGCGAGAGCAGCCGCAGCGCCGCCGCCAGCGCCAGGAAGACCAGGCCGAGCAGCAGGGCGAGCCCCAGCGGATGATAGGCCGAGGCGGCGTCCGAGGCGCGCACCGCCCAGATCGAGGCGGCCGACAGCCCGCCCGGATGGCCGGACAGCAGCGCCACCGCCGGCCCGCCCAGCGTCAGCAGCGGGCCCGGCAGCAGCCCGACCAGCAGCCCGGCCCCGGCCAGGGCGAAGAGCAGCGCCAGGGTGGCGGGCGGCGCCTCTTGCGCCCCCAGGGTGCGCGGCGCGCGCGGCCGGCCGAGAAAGGCCAGGCCCCAGAGCCGCAGCATGGCGAACCCGGCCAGCGCCGCCGCCATGCCGATCAGCCCGACCGAGGCCGCCAGCAGCAGCTGCAGCCCGAGCTCGCCCACCCGCCAGGCGGCCAGCAGCGCCTGCAGCAGCAGCCATTGCGCGGCGAAGCCGGCGAGCGGCGGCAGGGCGGCGGCGGTGGCGGCCCCGGCCAGCGCCGCCAGCGACAGGCGCGGCATCACATGGATCAGCCCGCCCAGCCGGTCCAGCCGCAGGCTGCCGGCGCCGTGGCGCACCTCGCCGGCGGCCAGCCAGAGCAGCACCTGGGCCAGGGTCAGGCCCAGCAGCTGCAGCAGCCCCGCCCCCGCCGCCAGCGCCGCCAGCGGCCCGAGATCGGCGGCGCGCAGGATGGCCGACAGGCCGAGGGCCAGCACCACCAGCCCGGCCTGGCCGAGCCCGCTCCAGGCCAGCACGGTGTTCAGCTCGGCCGCGCGGGCGGCGCGCAGCGCGCCGAACAGGGCGGCCACGGCGCCCAGCAGCAGCAGCGGCGCGCCCCAGGACAGGCCCTGCCCCAGCCCGCCGAGATCGAGCAGCAGCCGGGCCACCAGATAGAGCGGCAGCGGCCCCAGCGCCGCGGCCAGCAGCATGGCGAGCGGCGAGGGCGCGGTGACCGGCAGGGCCGGCAGCGCCGCCGGCAGGGTGGCGGCGCCCAGCAGCACCAGCGCCAGCACCGCCAGGGCCGTGCCGCCCTGCGGCGGCGCGGCGCGCAGCCCGGCGAAGGAGAGGTCGCCCGCCAGCCCGCCCATCAGCCCGATCGCCGGCGCCAGCGAGGCGGCCCCCAGCGCAGCGAGGCCGAGCGGCCAGCGCGGCGCGCCCTGGGCGGGGGGCGGCGGCGGCGGCGCCGAGGCCAGGGCGAAGCCCTGCACCAGCGGCGCGGCCCTGGCATGGCCGCCAGGCGCGACCCCGGCCAGCAGCGGCCAGGCGGCCAACGGCGCCGCCAGCGCGCCCAGCAGCAGGGTGAAGCCATCGCCGGCCAGCAGCGCCAGCGCGGCGGCGGCCAGCAGCAGCGGCCAGGCGCCGGGCGAGGTGCCGCCGAGCAGCGCCGGCCAGCCGATGGCGCCATCATGCCCCTGGCGCCCGGCCCCCTGCCCCAGCTGCAGCGCGGCCAGCGAGGCGGCCAGGCCGCACAGGCCGAAGGGCAGCAGGAACCAGGCGGAAAGCCCGTCGAGATCGAGCGCCAGCGGCGCCCAGGCGGGGCCCACCGGCAGCAGCAGCGGCGCCGCCGCAACCCCCAGCAGCGCGGCCAGGCCGGCCAGCGCCAGCCCGGCCGAGGCCAGGGCGCTGCCGGCCAGCACCAGCGGCGCCAGCCGCGCCATCGCGCCCCCCGCCAGGGCAAGCAGCAGCAGCAGGGCCAGCAGCAGCCCCGACATCTCGGTCAGCATGGAGGGTCGCGCCGGATCACCGCGGCAGGATAACCCCGGTCAGAGCATCGCCAAGGGCTGCTTGCGGCGTGGCGGCGGGAAGGCGGCGTCCAGCTCGGCCAGGTCCTCGGGCGTCAGCACGATCTTCCAGACCTCGGCATTCTCGCGCAGATGCGCCTCGGTCGAGGCCTTCGGGATGCTGATCACGCCCTCCTTGCGCAGCGTCCAGGCCAGCGCGATCTGCGCCGGGCTGGCGCCCTGGCGGGCGGCGATGCGGGCCAGCGTGCGGTGGCCGAGCAGCGCGCCGCCCTGGCCCACCGGGGAATAGGCCATCACCGGCATCTTCAGCCGCGCCGCATAGGGCAGCAGGTCGAACTCCACGCCGCGCGCCTCCAGATTGTACAGCACCTGGTCGGTGGCGCAGTCGGACAGGGCGGGGCCCAGCTCCTCCAGATCCTCGACATCGAGGTTGGAGACGCCCCAGCGGCGGATCTTGCCCTGCTCCACCGCGCGCTCCATCGCCTCCACCGTCTCGGCCAGCTTCACGCCGCCGCGCCAGTGCAGCAGGTAGAGGTCGAGCACATCGGTGCGCAGCCGCCGCAGGCTGGCCTCCAGCGCGCGCGGCAGCGCCTGGCGGGAGGCGTTGTGCGGATAGACCTTGCTGACCAGGAAGACCTCCTGGCGGCGGCCCTCGATGGCCTCGGCCACCACCTCCTCGGCGCCGCCCTCGGCATACATCTCGGCGGTGTCGATCAGCGTCAGGCCGAGATCGAGGCCGAGGCGCAGCACACGCGCCTCGGCGGCGCGGTCGGCGCCGCGCTCGCCCAGTTTCCAGCTGCCCTGGCCCAGGGCGGGAACGGTGCTGCCATCCGGCAGGGCGACTCTGTTCATGGCGGATTCCCCTCTGCGTTCCTATGTTGCGCGGCATGCGCGCTCTCGCCACCCTCGCCCTCGCTCTTGTCAGCTGCGGCGCCGTGCTGCCCGCCACGGCCCAGGCCCAGGACAGTTTCGGCCCCTGGATCCTGAGCTGCGCCGCCGACCCGATGACCGACCGGGCCAGCTGCCGGATGACCTACCAGACCCCGGTGGAGCCGGCCTCGGCCGGCAGCGGCGCGCTGGCGCTGGAGGTGGCGCCGCGGCGCGGCCGGCTGGTGCCGGTGGTGACGGCACGGGAGCTCGGCCTCGACAGCGCGGCGCGCGGGCTGCTGGCGCTGACCGGCACGGCGCAGCTGCGCTTCCCGCCCAACCGGATGTTCGAGATGCCCTGCAGCCTGGAGGGCCGCTCCGTCGTCTGCGCCCCGCGCCCCGAGGATGCGGCGCGCGCCGCCGAGGAGCTGCCGCGCGCCGAGCGGGTGCTGGTGCGGGTGATGGGCCTGGGCAGCGCCACCGCCGAGGCGCCGCCGCGCGAGCTGCCGCTGGCGCAGACCGAGGCGGCGCTGGCCGCCTTCCGCGCCCGGGCGCCTGCCGAGCAGGCGGCCGAGCCGCCGCCGCCCTTCGACCTGCGCGAGCTGGTGCAGCGGATGCAGCGTTTTTTCTTTCCCTCCAGCGAGCCGTGACGCGGCCACCACCCGGCTGAACACCGGGCGGCAGGCGCGGCTCAGCCCGCCTCGCCCAGGGTTGCGGCGCGGCGATAGCTCCAATCGATCTTCACCGGCTGGCCGGTCTGCGCCGCGCGGTACATCGCCAGGATCAGCCGCACATCCTGCAGGCCCTCCTCGCCCGGGCTGTGCACCGGGCGGCCCTCGCGGATCGCGCCCGCCATGTGGTCGAGCTGCCGGGCGAACTGGCTGGCCTCGGGGATCAGCAGCTGCTCGGTCGCCTGCTGGGTGCGGATCGACATGCCGTGGCGGTAGTAATGCGTCGCCGGCTCCATCAGCAGGCTGGCCTTGCTGCCCTGCACGGCGAAGCGGTTGGCCTGGTAGGAATAGCCGGTGGAGCCCAGCACGGTGATGCCGCCGGGGAAGCGCATGCGCCAGGTGGTGACATCCTCGACATCGCCGAAGCGCGGATCCTCCGGCGTGTGGCTCCAGGCCGAGATCTCCTCCGGCTCCGCCCCCAGCAGGTAGCGCGCGCCATTGACGCCATAGATGCCGACATCGAACAGCGCGCCACCACCGGCGAGAGCCTTGCGCACCCGCCACTGGTCGGCCGGCACGCTGTCCGGGTTCACGGGGCGGGCATTGTCGGTGTGGACCACGCGCACATCGCCAAGCTGGCCCTCGCGGATGCGGCGGATCGCCTCCAGGCTGTAGGGCTCGTAATGGCAGCGATAGCCGATCATCAGCTGGCGGTCGGCCTGCCTGGCCGCCTCGATCATGCGCTGGCAGGCCTCGACGCTCGGCGCCATCGGCTTCTCGCACAGCACATGCTTGCCGGCGCGCAAGGACCGCACGGTGAATTCCTCATGCAGCGAAGGCGGCGTGATGACATAGACCACGTCGATCTCGTCATTTTCGGCGATGCGCTCGAGATCGTCATAGCCATAGATCGCCTCGCGCCGGACGCCATAGCGGTCGGCGACGGTTTCGGCCTTCTGGCGGTTGCCGCTGATGAGGGCCACCAGCCGCGAATGCTGCGTCTCGCCGAAGGCCGGGATGATCTGGTTCAGCGCGTATTGCCCGAGGCCGAGCACGGCATAGCCCACGCGGCGGGCCGGCGCGTCGGGCTGCGCCACCTCCATCTTCGGCATCGGCCGGCCGGTGGCCTGGGTCGGCAGCGAACCGCCGCCGCCCTGGGCCAGGGCGGGAGAGGCCAGCGCCGAGGCCGCGACCACGCCGCCACCCGAATTGCGCAGGAAATGCCGGCGCGAGAGGAAACCGGGCAGGGATCGGGGGGCCATGGCGCAGTCCTTCCGAAGCGTCGCGTCGGCAGGATGAACAAATGGCCATGCGGACAGTTGCGTGGGCGGGGTGGCGGAGGGCCTGCCCCCCCGCCGGCCGCAGCTCAGCCGCGGCGCAGCCAGTCGCGCAGCCGGCCCGGCGCCTCGGCCATCGCCGCCTCCGCCCCGCAATAGGAAAAGCGGAGGAAGCGGTGGCCGCGCTCGCGGTCGAAATCGACGCCCGGGGTGGCGGCGATGCCGGCCTCGGCCAGCATGCGGGCGGCGAAGGCGACGCTGTCATTGCTGAGCGCGCCGATATCGGCCCAGAGGTAGAAGGCGCCATCCGCCTCGGCCAGCCGGTCGAAGCCCGCCGCCGGCAGCCCGGCCAGCAGCGCCGCGCGGTTGCGGCCATAGACCGCCTTGTTGGCCTCCAGCTCCGGGGTGCAGTCGAAGGCCGCCTCGGCGGCGACCTGCGCCACATGCGGCGCACTGATGAACATGTTCTGCGCCAGGCATTCGACCGGGCGCAGCAGATCCTCCGGCAGCACCATCCAGCCGATGCGCCAGCCGGTCATCGAGAAGTATTTGGAAAAACTGTTGATGACCACGGCGCTGTCGCTGAAGCCGGCGGCCGTGCTCTCTGCCATGCCATAGGACAGGCCGTGATAGATCTCGTCCGAGATCAGCCGCACGCCATTGGCGTGGCACCATTGCGCCACGTCCTGCAGCTCCTCCGGCGAGAGCATGGTGCCGGCCGGGTTGCAGGGGGAGGCGACGATCAGCCCGTCGGGCCGCGGGTCCAGCGCCTCCAGCATGGCGAGGCTGGGCTGGAAGCGGGTGCTGGCATCGCAGGGCAGCAGCACCGGCTGCATGCCGAGCGCGGTCAGGATGTTCGCATAGGGCGGGTAGAAGGGGGCGGCCATGGCGATGCGGTCGCCCGGATCGAAGGCCGCCAGGAAGGCCAGCGGAAAGGCGCCCGAAGCACCGACGGTGACCGCGATGCGCCCCGGCGCGATCGCCGCGCCATATTTGTCGGCATAGTGGCGGCTGATGCGCTCGCGCAGGCTCCGCAGGCCGAAGGCCTCCGTATAGCCCATCGGCGCGCCTTGCTGCAGGGCGCGGATGGCGGCCTCCGCCGCGCCGCGCGGCGCGCCGGTGGAGGGCTGGCCGACCTCCATGCGCAGGATGCCTGGCGCCCCGGGCGGCAGCGCGGCGGCGCGCGCATTGGCGGCGGCGATGACATCCATGACGAGGAAGGGCGGCGCTTCCGCCCCGCGGCCGGTCTTGAGCATGCGCGGTATCCGAGAGGGATCGGGCCCGGGGGGGCGGCAACGCCGCCCCCCCACCGAAAGAAATTACTGCTGGCCGGCGACGGCGAGGCCGGCGCCGCGCAGGTCGGTCGCGGCGGCGCAGGCGCGCGGGTCGCCCGGCATATAGGCCGCGCAGCCGATGGCGTTGGCGCGCCCCGGCTCAGGCGCCGCGGCGACGGCGCTTTCCACATCCGCCCGGCCCAGCAGATGCATCGCCGTCGGCACCGCCAGCGCCGCCGGGGCGCCGGCCTGGCCGGAGCTGGCGGCGGCGTAGCGGAAGGCCTTCATCGGCGCGTTGTGGGCGATGGCGGCGGCCAGCAGCGGCGGCTCCACCCTGCCCTGGCCCGGCGCGGCGGCGGCCAGGAAGCCCAGCTGCGGCAGCATCCGGCCGGTGCCGAACAGGTTGTTCATGGTGAAGGCGCAGCTCACCGCATTGCCGTCGCGGTCCAGCGTCACCAGGCTGGCGGAGGCCGGCAGCAGCGGCTCGGCCACCATGCCGGCCGGCGGGTTGGCCAGCAGCGCCTCCGGCGCCGCGCCGCCCTGGCGCCAGCGGGCGGAGACGGCGAGGCCCCGCTGCGCCGCCGCCTGCGGCGCCTGGCCGGCCTGCAGCGCCTGGTAGGCGGCGGCGGCGGCCAGGCCGCCATCGGCCGGCGGCGGCAGGAAGGAGAGCACGTCATTGCCGGCGCGCAGCTGCAGCGGCTTGGCCATCTGCGGCAGCGCCGCGCGCAGCGCCGCCACCGGCAGGGCGGCGCCGATGCGCGGCGCCGCGTCCTCGATGCGCCGCGCCATGGCGCCCTGGTGCATGTCGGCGACGCCGGCCGTGCGCAGCGCCGCCAGCGAGGTGGCGAGGTCCGGCTGGGTCAGCGTCTCGCCCTCGCGCAGCACGCCGCCCTGCGGGCCGGAGAAGACGGCGCGCGCCGCCGGGTCGGCCAGCAGCGGCCCGGCCACGGTGGCGAGGTCGGTGGCGAGCGCGCGCGAGGTGGAGGCGCCGAAGCGCGCCAGCTGCTCGGCCGGCGAGACCAGCTCCTCGAAGGGCCGGCCGGGGTTGCGGGTGTGCAGCGCGAACAGGCCGCGCGCCATCAGCGGCACCGCCGCCGGGCGCTCGCCGCCGCCGGCGGCCGGCTGCGGCAGGAACAGCACCGCCTCGGTCTCGTTGCGGCTATGGGTGTAGACCAGGCAGGCGCCGCCGCCGCCGAGCCCGGCGCGCGAGGGCAGCGTCACGCTCAGGGCGAAGCCGGCGGCGACGGCGGCGTCGGCCGCGGTGCCGCCGGCCGAGAGCACGTCGCGCGCCACCAGCGCGGCGCGCGGCTCATCGGCGACGGCCGCGCCCAGGAAGCCGCGCACATGGCCGGGCTGGCCGGCGGCCGGGCGGGAGGAGCCCGCCAGGCTGTCCAGCGCGCCGCCCAGCGTGCCGCAGCCGGTCAGGCCGAGCAGCGAGACCCCGGCCAGCGCCAGCAGGCGGCGCGAGGCCGGCCGGCGGCGCCGGAAGGGGGAGGAGGTCCCGGCCATGCCGGTGATGCTGGCCTCGTGGCGCGCGCTGCTGCTCATGCTGGCGATCTTCACTCCGCTGCTGCTCCCCGGTCGCTGGCGCGGGCCGGGCCGGGTGCGGTTCCGGGCCGCGCCGCGATACGGCCACGCAAAGCATGATCCGCGACCGGGCGCATCCCCTGTTCCGCGCCGCCGGGGTCAATCCGGCGCGGGCCGCCGGCGGGCGGCCCGGTTCCGGGCCTTAGACGCCTTCCGCACCCCCGGCAACCGCCTGTTGCCAGGCACCGGCTGATCGGCCCCGGCTGATCGGCGCCTGTTGATCGCCGCCCGGCGCCGGCGCGGCCGATCCGCCCTGGCGCGCGCGGCGCGGCTGCGCGATGACGGGGCGATGGCCGGCCGGCCGCCCGGGGACCGGGACCCCGCGCGGCGGGCCAGGATGAGGATCAGCGCGTGACGATGCTTTCGACGAGACTGGAACCGGGCGGCGCCGCCGCATACCGCCACCCTCTGGCACGGCGCGGGCAGCGCCGCCTGCGCCCCCTGGCCCTGGCGGCGCTGGCCGGGCTGCTGGCGCTCTCCCCCGCCGCCGCCCCGGCGCAGCCGGCCGGCCCCGCCAATGCCCCCGCCAATGCCGGTGCGCTGAGCCCGCAGCAGCGCGAGGAGGTGGTGCAGATCCTGCGCGATTCGCTCACCCGCGACCCCTCGATCCTGCGCGACGCCCTGGCGGCGCTGCAGCAGGCCGAGCAGCAGGGCCGGGCCGATGCGCAAACGGCCGCCATCCGCGCCAATCAGGCGGCGCTGCTGCGCGACGCCGCCGACCCGGCCAAGGGCAATCCGCGCGGCGAGCTGACCATCGTCGAATTCTTCGATCCGCGCTGCGGCTACTGCAAGGCGCTGCACCCGACCATGGCGGCGCTGCTGGCCGCCGACCGCAATCTGCGCGTGGTGCTGAAGGACCTGCCGATCCTGGGCCCGGCCAGCGTCACGGCGAGCCGCGCTTTGCTGGCGGCGCAGCGCCAGGGCAAATACGCCGAATACCAGGACGCGCTGATGCGGCTGCGCGGCGAGCCGACCGAGGCGGCGCTGCAGGCCGAGGCGCAGAAGCTCGGCCTCGACTGGGCGCGGCTGCGCCGCGACATGGAGGACCCGGCGATCACCGAGCGGCTGCAGCGCAACCTGGCGCTCGCCCGCGCCCTGTCGATCGAGGGCACGCCGGCGCTGGTGATCGGCGACACGCTGGTGCCCGGCGCGGTCGACCTGCCGACGCTGCAGCGCTTGGTGGCCGAGGCCCGGCAGCAGGCGCGCCAGGGCGGCTGAAGGCCAGGGGGCGGAGCCAGCGGGCGGGCGCCACCCCCGCCCGGAGAGACGGGGCCGCGACGGATCCCGCTTGCACCGCCCGCGCCGCGCCCCCAGGCTTGAGCCGAGCCGGGGCGGGCGGGAGGTGCGGGGATGCGACAGGCCTTGGATGCGGCGGCGCGGCGGCGCGAGCGCTCGATGCTGCTCTGCGCCCTGGCCGACATCGCCATCTTCCTCGTCTATGTCGCGGTCGGCCTCTCCTCCCAGTCGCTGACGGTGGTGGCCGAGGCGCTGCGCGGCGGGCTGATGATCGCGCTGGAGCTGCTGGTCTTCCTGTTGATGCGGCGCATCCATCGCGGCCGCATGGCGGCCTATGAATACGGCGCCGGCAAGCTGGAGCAATTCGCCAACCTGCTGATCGGCCTGGCCATGGCCGCCGGCGCCGTCTGGCTGGCGGCCGGGGCGCTGGGCAAGATCCACCTGCCGAGCAGCGCGCCGAACGAGGCGGTGCGGCTGGCCCTGCCGCTGTCGCTGGTCAATCTCGGCATGAACGCCGCCGCCTTCTGGGCGCTGTGGCGGGCCGGGCGCGACGGGCGCTCGGTGATCATGACCGGGCAGATCCGCACCCGCCTGTCCAAGCTGCTCTCCTCCGCCGTGGTGGTGCTGGCCATCGCCGCCGCCGCCTGGGCGCCGGGCAGCATGCTCAGCCTGGCGGCCGATGCCGGCGGCGCGCTGTTCGTCGCCGTGGTGATGCTGGGCGTCACCGCCCGGCTGTGGCGCGATTCGCTGCCCGACCTGCTGGACCGCAGCCTGGAGGAGGACCGCCAGGCGCTGATCAACCGCGCGCTCGCCGCCCGCTTCGAGGATTACGAGGCGCTGCTCGCCGTGCGCAGCCGCCGCTCCGGCACCCGGGTGCAGATCGAGATCGAGCTGGGCTTCGCGCCGGCCCAGAGCTTCGCCCAGGTCGCCGCGGTGATGCAGGCGGTGCAGGCCGAGCTGGAGGCGCTGATCCCCGGCGCCGAGGTGGTGGTGATCCCCCGCCCCTGCTGAGCCGCCCTCTCGCCCCCCGGTTGCCGCTGCCGCGCTGCCGTATAGAGTTGCGGGGCAGAGCATGGGGGAATGCGGATGGGGGCGCTGCCGATCGCGACATCCGGACGGGCCATCGGGACCGGCGGGGGGAACCGCGCCGCATGACCGGCACGGGGGCGCCCTCCCTGCTGCCGCATTTCCCGGTCGAGCTGCCGGTGCCCGATCTGCGCGACTTCCTGGCCGGCAACACCCTGCCGGGCGTGTGGAGCTTCGCCGCCGCCGAGCCCGGCCCGCATGTCGCGCTCAGCGCGCTGATCCATGGCAATGAGATCGCCGGCGCCCTGCTGCTGGCGCGCTGGCTGCGCGAGGGGCTGCGCCCGGCGCGCGGCCGGCTGAGCATCCTGTTCGGCAACCTGGCGGCCTTCGCCCGCTTCGACCCGGCCGACCCGACGCTCAGCCGCTTCGTCGACGAGGACCTGAACCGCGTCTGGTGCGACAAGCTGCTGGACGGGCCGCGCCGCAGCACCGAGCTGGACCGGGCGCGCGAGCTGCGGCCCTTCATCGCCGGCATCGACGTGCTGCTCGACCTGCATTCGATGCTCTGGCCCTCCGACCCGCTGATCCTGGCCGGCGCCGCCGCGCCGGCGCGCGCCCTGGCGCGGCGCCTGGGCCATCCGCCGCTGGTGGTGGCGGATGGCCAGGGCCATGCCTCCGGCCGCAGGCTGATCGACCATAGCAGCTTCACCGACCCCGCCCGGCCGCGCGCCGCCCTGCTGGTGGAAGCCGGGCAGCATTGGGAGCGGCGGACGCTGGAGGTGATGGAGGCCTCCGCCACCGCCCTGCTGGTGGAGACCGGGCTGCTGCCGCCGCCGCCCGGCTGGCGGCCCGCGCCGCCCGGCCGCCTGGCCGAGGTGACGCGCACCGTGGTCGCCGGCACGCATGGCTTCGCCTTCGTCCAGCCCTTTCGCGGCGGCGACATCATCCCCGCCCGCAACACCCTGCTGGCGCTGGATGGCGAGACGGAGATCCGCACCCCGCATGATGACTGCCTGCTGGTGATGCCGAGCCCGCGCACCCTGCGCGGCCACACCGCGGTGCGGCTGGCGCGGTTCCTCGACGGGCCGGAAGTGGCCCCGGGTGGCGCGGCGCAGCTGCCATCGGGCGCGGCCGCCGCGGCGTGCTGATCGGCGTCACCCCCGTCGAGCTCGTGCTGGTGACCATGGTCTTGAACTGGCCCTTGACCCTGTTGGTGGCGCTCGGCCTGGGCTGGGCGGCATGGCGGGAGCAGCGTCCGGCCTGGCGCTGGCGGCTGGGCCTGCTCGCCTTGGCGGTGGTCAGCCCGCTGCTATGGGTCCTCTGGGTCATCGCCATGGACTGAGCGCGCCAGGCCGGGGCAGCGCGCTTTGTGGATTGCATACAGTCGACAAATCGGGCCAGTCTGGCCGCAACAACCCGGAGGAAACCCCGCATGAGCATCGGCCTGCGCATCGCCGAACAGCAGCCCCGCATCGCGCCCGAGCTGGTGGCGCGCGCTGCCCGCCTGCCGGCGGCCAATATCGGCGATGTCATGCAGCGCCTGCAGGCCATGCGCGGCGGCTTCCTCGCCTATGGCGGGCGCCGCGCCGTCTGCGGCCCGGCGGTGACGGTGCGGGTGCGCCCCGGCGACAATCTCCTCCTCCATCGCGCCATCGACCTGGCGCAGCCCGGCGATGTCGTGGTCTGCGATGGCGGCGGCGACCTCTCCATCGCGCTCGCCGGCGACCTAATGTGCAGCCATGCCGAGCAGCGCCGCCTGGGCGCCCTGGTGATCGACGGGGCGGTGCGCGATGTGCGGGAGCTGGCGGCGCTCGACCTCGGCATCTGGGCGCGCGGCGCGACCCCGGCCGGCCCCTACAAGGAAGGCCCGGGCGAGATCGGCCAGCCGATCTCCTGCGGCGGCCAGGTGGTGTTCCCGGGCGACCTGATCGCCGCCGACGCCGATGGCATCGTGGTGGTCCCGCGCGAGGCGGCGGCCGCCGTGCTGGACGCGGCCGAGGCGCATGCCGCGAAGGAGGCCGCCACCACCGCCGCCATCCGCGGCGCCGGCTGGGAGCGCGGCTGGGTGGGCGAGAGCCTCGCCGCCAAGGGCTATGCCATCCAGCGCTGACACCGCCGCGCGACCCCGCCGGCAGAGCGGGGCGCGCCCTCCGGGAGGACACGCCGCCATGCTGATCCAGGCCGGGACCATCCGGCAGCAGATCGCCACCATCCTCGCCGCCTGGGGCATGCCCGGCGACCTGGTCGAGGTCACCGCCGAGGCGATGGTCGAGACCGACCTGATGGGCATCGATTCGCACGGCCTGTCGATGCTGATGATGTATGAGCAGATGCGCGCCGACGGGCAGGTCGACCTGGCCGCCCGCCCCCGCCTGCTGCGCCAGGGCCCGGCCACCGCGCTGGTCGATGGCGGCGCCGGCCTCGGCCACCCGGTCGCCGCCATGGCCATGGAGCTGGCCGCCGGGATGGCGCTGCGCAGCGGCATCGCCGCTGTCGGCGTGCGCAACTCGCACCATTTCGGCGCCGCCGGGCATTATGCGCGGCTCGCCGCCCGGCGCGGCCTGCTCGGCCTGGTGATGACCACGGCGCGCAGCGTGCTGGTGGTGCCGCCGCGCGGCGCCATGCCGCGCCTCGGCACCAATCCGCTGGCGCTGGCCACGCCCTCTCTGGCGGGCGAGCCGGGCTTCGTGCTCGACATGTCGAGCAGCACCGTCGCCGGCAACAAGGTCAAGGTCTACGAGCTGAACGGCAAGCCCATGCCGGAAGGCTGGGTGGTGGATGGCGCCGGCCGCCCCGTCACCGACGCCGCGGACGGCATGGAGTGGCTGTTCCGCCGCGCCGAGGGCGGGCTCACCGCGCTCGGCGGCGATGAGCTGGGCGGCGGGCACAAGGGCTATGGCCTGGGGCTGATGGTGCAGATCCTGGCCGGCACGCTGACCGGCGGCGCCCTCTCCGTGCTGCGCGACCGCAGGCAGCCTCCGGGCGCGCCGGACAATATCGGGCATTTCTTCCTGGCCATCGATCCCGCCGCCTTCCGCCCGCGCGAAGACTTCGACACCGATCTTGCCACCCTGCTCGACACCATGCGGGCCACACCGCCTAGCCATCCCGACCGGCCGGTGCTGGTGCCGGGAGACCCGGAAAGAACGGCACGGGCCGAAAGACTGGAACAGGGCATCCCGGTGCCGGACAGCCTGGCCGAGAAGATCGCCGCCATCTGCGCGCGCGCCAAGGTCGACTTCCTGCTGCGGCCGAGCACGCCCGGCCAAGACAGCAGCGAGAGGGGCGCCGCCCCTCTCGCGCTCTCCCGGCCAGGAAACTGAGTTTCCTGGACCTTCCATCCGAACAAAAAGACCCCGCGCAGCGGGGCCACAGGGAAGATCATCATGTCCAGGATGACGCGCCGCGCCGCGCTGGCCGGACTGCTCGCCACCCCCGCCCTCGCCCGCGCCAGCCCCGGCTGGGAACCCACCCGGCCGGTGCAGCTGATCGCCGGCTTCGCCCCCGGCGGCGGCAGCGACATCATCGCCCGCACCATCGCCGAGGCCTGCCAGCCCCTCTACCCCGTGCCGCTGGTCGTGGTGAACCGGCCCGGCGCCGGCGGCGCCCTGGCGGCCGAGGCCGTGGCCCGCGCCAGCCCCGACGGCCAGACCCTGCTGCTGGCCGGCGGCAGCGAAAGCACCTCCATCCCCGCCCATCGCGACGTGCCCTACGACCCCAAGAGCAGCTTCCGCTCGGTCATCCGCCTGACCCGGCACGGGCATTTCATCTGCGTGCGCGGCAAGACCGGCCGCTTCCGCGACATGCGCCAGGTGATGGCCGCCGCCCGCGAGGCACCGGGGCGCATCACCCATGGCTCGGCCGGGGCCGGCACCCTCTCCCACTCCCTGTTCCTGCTGCTAGAAAAGCGCGCCGGGGTGGAGTTCCTGCATGTGCCCTACACCGGCGGCGGGCCGGTGGCGCAGGCGCTGCTCAGCGGCGACATCGATCTCGGCGTGCAGGCCTCGGACGAGCTGGGCGGCCTCGCCGCCTCGGGCGACATCGTGCCGATCGCGCTCGCCTCGGCCGAGCGCGCCCCCGCCTGGCCCAACGTGCCGACCCTGCGCGAGCTGGGCTTCGAGGTGGTGGCCGACAACCAGAAGGGCTGGGTCGGCCCCGCCGGCATGACCGACGCCATGGTCGGCTACCACCATGACCGCTTCCGCCAGGGGCTGCAGAGTGCGACCTGGCGGCGCTTCCTGGAGCGCATCGGCGAGACCGATGGCTATGCCGATGGCCGCGCCTTCCAGGCCGCCATGGACCGGCTGCTGGACGATATCCGCGGCGCGCTGCGCAGCGCCTGACCCGCAAGGAGATTGCATGGACCCGATCCGCCCCCCTGCCCGCCTCGCCTTTCTCGGCCTCGGCGTGATGGGCGCCGCCATGGCGGCCAATCTGAACCGCGCCGGCTTCGCGCTCGCGGTCCACAGCCGCAGCCGCGGCAAGGCGGAGGCGCTGGAACAGGAAGGCGCCGCCTGGGCGGCGAGCCCCGCCGAGGCGGCGCGCGGTGCCGCCGCCATCGGCCTCTGCCTGCCCGACACGCCGGATGTGGAGGCGGTGCTGTTCGGCCCCGGCGGCGTGGCGGAAGGCGTCGCGCCCGGCGCGGTGGTGATCGATTTCTCGACCATCGCCGCCGGCGCCACCGCCGGCTTCGCCAAGCGCCTGCTGGCGGAGCGCGGCGCGCATCTGCTGGACAGCCCGGTCTCCGGCGGCCCGGCCGGCGCGCGCGACGCCACGCTGACCTGCATGGTGGGCGGCGACGCGGCGGCCTTCGCCGCGGCGGAGGCGGTGTTCGCCGCGGTGGGGCGCACGGTGACGCATCTCGGCCCCTCGGGCGCCGGGCAGGTCTGCAAATCGGCCAACCAGCTGATCATCACCGCCACCATGCAGGCGGTGTTCGAGGCGCTGTCGCTCGGCCGCAAGGCGGGGCTGGATCCGGAGGCGATGCGCCAGGCGCTGCTCGGCGGCTCGGCCCGCTCGGCGGTGCTGGAGGTGCATGCCAAGCGCTATCTGGACGGCGCCTTCGCCCCCGGCTTCCGCGCCGAGCTGATGCGCAAGGATATGCGCCTGGCGCAGCAGGCCGTGCGCGACCACGGCGTGCACGCCCCGGCCACGGCGCTCGCCGCCCAGATGATGGAGGCGGTCGTGAACACCGGCCGTGGCGGCCTGGATTCCACGGCTCTCGGCACGCTGGTCGCCGAGCTGTCCGGCCTTTCCTGACAGAAAGGAAGGGGGTCCAGGGGGAATACTTTTCCCCTGGCCTTGCTTTGCTTTGGTTAGCCGGGCTCCCCTGCCACCGGCGTGTATCCCAGTTCCCTGATCAGCGCCGTCATCTGTTCCAGCGCCGCGTCGAGCTGCGCCGGATCGGTGCCCTTGGCCACCAGCGAGACGCCGTTCCCGCTCGGCCGGTAATAGGGGTAGGAGCCGATATCGATTCCGGGGAAGCGCGCCTGGATCGCGCCCAGCCCCTCGGCCACGCGCCCTTCCAGCATGCCATTGGCGTGCACGGCGCGGGAGGCAACGGGGGTGCCGCCCTGCAGCGAGGGCGCGAGCCCGTCGAACATGGCCTGCATGATGCGCGGCACGCCGGCCATCACATGCACATTGCCGATGATGAAGCCGGGGGCGATGGAGACCGGGTTGTCGATCAGCGTCGCGCCGCGCGGCATGGTGGCCATGCGCTGGCGGGCGGGGTTGAACTCGGCCGGCGGGTCCTGGCGGGCGTAATGGGCCTCGAGCCGCGCCCAGGCCTCGGGGTGCGGTTCCCAGGGCACGCCGAAGGCGGCGGCGATGCATTCGGCGGTGATGTCGTCATGCGTCGGGCCGATGCCGCCGGTGGTGAAGACGTAGGTGAATTTCGCCCGCACCTCGTTGACGGTCGCGATGATGGTCTCCCGCACATCGGGGATCACCCGCACCTCGCGCAGCGGGATGCCGCGCTCGCCCAGCCGGGTCGCCAGGAATTTCAGGTTGGCGTCCTGGGTGCGGCCCGAAAGCACCTCATTGCCGATGATGAGGAGGCAGGCCGTTGGCTGGGTCATGGCGGGTTCCGCTGTGTGGGACGTCCGCCAATCTAGGCGCATCGCGGCAGGGCGGAAGGGGGGGCCGAGGCCCCCGCCGCCTAGAGAAAATCGCGCAGCAGGGCGACCAGCGGCTTGTCGGCCGGCGGCATGGCGTAATCGGCCAGCTTGTTCGGCCGCACCCAGGCCAGCGCCTGGCCTTCCTTCGCCACCACCGCGCCTTCCCAGCGGCGGCAGAGATAGAGCGGCATCAGCAGGTGGAAGCGCCCGGCATCGTGGCTGGCGAAGGTGAAGGGGGCGAGGCAGGCGGCCGAGACATCGATGCCCAGCTCCTCGCGCAGCTCGCGGATCAGCGCGTCCTCCGGCGTCTCGCCGGGCTCCAACTTGCCGCCGGGGAATTCCCACAGCCCGGCCATCGGCTTGCCCTCGGGCCGGCGGGCCAGCAGCACGCGGCCATCCGGGTCGACCAGGGCGCAGGCGGCGACCAGCAGCATCGGCTTGGCATCCGGCGCGGCGGCGGGGGGCTCGGCCAGCGCCGCGACCGGCTCGGGCGGGGCGGGGGCAACCAGATCCTCGCGCCCGCCCTCGAAGCAGACCACCGGCAGGCGGGTGTTGCGGGCCAGGAAATGCGCCTCGGTGCGGCCGGTCTCGGCCATGCCGATGCGCTTCAGCACGCCGGCGGAACGGCCATTCTCCTCCAGCACATGGGCGAAGATGCGGTCGAGGTCGAGATGGGCGAGACCCCAGCGCGCCAGCCGCCCGGCGGCCTCGGCGGCGACGCCATGGCCCCAGAAGCGGCGGCCGACCCAGTAGCCCAGCTCGGCGCGGCGGGTCCCGGCCTCCCGCGTCAGGCCGACGCAGCCGACCAGCACCTCATTGTCCCCATCCTGGCCGACGATGGCCAGGTGCCAGGCCGAGCCCTCTTCCAGCTGGCGATGGGTGGAGGCGATCCATTCATCCGCCAGTTCGCGCGGATAGGGGAAGGGCACGCGGGAGAGGAAGCGCACCACCTCCCAGTCATTGATCAGCCGGTGCAGCTCGGCCGCGTCCTCGGGGCGCAGCAGGCGCAGCGTCAGGCGCTCGGTGCGCAGCGGGGCGAAGGCGGGGGTGGCCCCGGTGTCGGCGGGCCGGTCCTGGGGGGTGGTGGTGCTCATGGGCGGGCCGAGGGGCCCCGCGGCGGTTCGCGCCGCGGGGCCATGCGGATCAGCGCTTCCACCAGCCGCGCTTCTTCGGCGCGTCCGGCGAGGCTTCGACGATCACCGGCTGCACCGGCGGCGCGGCCACCGGCTCGCCAGCGGCGGGCGCGGGGGCGGCGGGCTCGGGGGCAGCGGGCTCGGCAGCGGCCGGGGCGGCGGCCGCCACCGGAGCCGTCACCGGGGCTTCCACCACGGGGGCGGGCTGCTCGGCCGGCAGCTCGGCGGCGCTGGGGGCGGCCACCGGCTTGCGGCTGCGCGGCGCGCGGCGCGGCTTGGCCGGGGCCTCGGCCGCCGGCTCGGCGGCGGCTTCCGGCTGGGCCTCGGGCACGGCCTCGGCGGCCGGCTCGGCCACCGCCGCCTTGCGGCTGCGGCTGGCGCGGCGCGGCTTGGCCGGGGCTTCCGCCGCCGCCTCGGGCACCGCCTCGGGGGCGGCAACCGGCGCGGCCTCGGGCGCGGCCTCGGCGGCCGGCTCGGCCACCGCCGCCTTGCGGCTGCGGCTGGCGCGGCGCGGCTTGGCCGCGGGCGCCTCAGCCACCGGCTCCGGCGCCGGCTCGGCCTGCGCCGCCGCGGCGGGCTCCGGCGCGGCCGGGGGGGCCGCTTCCGGCACCGCGGCGGCCGGCTCGGGCGCGGCCGGGGCGGGCTCGACCACCACCGGGGCGGCGACCGGCTGCGGCGCCGGCCCCTGGGCCAGCGGCACCGGCTTCACCAGGCTGGCCTGCTGGGCCGCTTCCTCGGCCGCCGCCATGGCGTCGAAGATGTCGTCCAGCGTGCCGGCGAAGGGATCCGCCGGGGTCGGGCCGGCATAGCGCGCGGCGCGGTTCTCGCCCTGGCGCGGCTCCGGACGGCCCTCGGCGCGCGGCTCGTGGCGGGTCTCGGGGCGGCGGTCCTGGCGCGGCGGCTGGCCGGCCTCCGGACGCGGCGCCTCGCCCTCGCGGCGGCGGCCACCGCGGCGGCCGCGGCGGCGCGAGCGCGGCTCGGCCCCGTCGCGCGGCGAGAACTCGCCGCCGAAATCGGGCACCACATCCGGCTCTTCCTCGGCCAGCAGCGGCGCGGCCGGGATGGCCTCGGCCGTCGCCTCGGCGGCGTCGCCCTCTTCCTCCTCGCCCTCATCGGCCTCCGACTCGGATTCGGCGGCGCCGTTCAGGCTGGTGCCGTCCTCGCGGCGGCCCCCACGGCGGCGGCGGCGGCGACGGCGGCGGCGGCCATCGCCATTGCGGTCCTCCTCGCCATTGGCCGGGGCGGCCTCGCCGGCCACCTCCGGGCGGGCACCGGCAGCCGCCTCGGGCGTGGCCACGGCCTCGGCCCGGGCCGGCTCGGCGCGGCCATTCTCGGCACGGCCGGTCTCGGCGCGCTCCGGCTCCGCCTCGGGGGCGAAATCCATGCGCAGCGCGGCGGGGGCGCTCTGCGGCTCCGGCGCGGTCTGGGCGCGCAGCCGCTCGATGCGGATCTGCGGGCCGGACAGCTTCGCATCGCCCTCGAACAGCACCGCCATGTTGTAGCGGGCCTCGATCTCGCTCAGCCGGTCGCGGCGGCGGTTGAGGATGTGCAGCGCCAGATCCGGCGCGATCGACACCTGGATCTCGGCGGCGCGGCGCTTGGCGCCCTCCTCCTCGATCTGGCGCAGCACCTGCAGCGCGGCGCTTTCCGGGCTGCGGACGATGCCGAGGCCCTGGCAATGCGGGCAGGTGATGAAGGAATGCTCGGTCAGGCTGGGGCGCAGCCGCTGGCGGCTCATCTCCAGCAGGCCGAAATGGCTGATGCGGCCGACCTGGATGCGGGCGCGGTCGTTCTTCAGCGCCTCCTTCAGCCGGCGCTCCACCTGCGCGTCGTTGCGCGGCGACTCCATGTCGATGAAGTCGATGACGATGAGGCCGGCCAGGTCGCGCAGCCGCAGCTGGCGCGCGATCTCCTCGGCCGCCTCCATGTTGGTGCGCAGCGCCGTGTCCTCGATGTGCCGGTCGCGCGTGGCGCGGCCCGAATTCACGTCGATGGCGACCAGCGCCTCGGTCTGGTTGATGACGATGTAGCCGCCCGATTTCAGCTGCACCGTGGGCGACATCATCGCGTCGAGCTGCGCGTCGACGCCGTGGCGGGCGAAGAGCGGCACGGTGGCGTCGCGGTAGAGGCGGATCTTGCGCTCGTTCTGCGGCATCAGCATGCGCATGAAGTCGCGCGCCTGGCGGTAGGCGCCCTCGCCCTCCACCTGGATCTCCTCGATGTCGCGGCCGAACACGTCGCGGATCGAGCGCTTGATGAGGTCCGCCTCCTCATAGATCAGGGCGGGAGCGGTCGATTGCAGCGTGCGCTCGCGGATGTCGTCCCACAGCCGCAGCAGGTATTCGCAGTCGCGCCGGATCTCGGGCTTCGGCAGGCCGGCGCCGGCGGTGCGCACGATCATGCTCATGCCGCGGGGCATGTTCAGCTCGTCGATCGCCTCGCGCAGCCGCTTGCGGTCGGCGATCGAGGTGATCTTGCGCGAGATGCCGCCGCCCTTCGGCGAGTTCGGCATCAGCACGGAGAAGCGGCCGGCCAGGCTGATATAGGTGGTCAGCGCCGCGCCCTTGTTGCCGCGCTCCTCCTTGACGACCTGCACCAACATGATCTGCCGGCGGCGGATCACTTCCTGGATCTTGTAGTGGCGCAGGAAGCGCGGCGGGATGCGGCGCTCCTCCCGGCCATTCTCGTCGGATTCTTCCTTGCCGCGGCCGCCCAGCGTCTCGGGCGGGTTCTCCTCCGCCTCGGCGGTCTCGGCGGCGGACAGCTCGGCGGCGGGCAGTTCGGGGGCGGGGCCGTCGGCGGGCTCGCCGATCGCGACACCCTCATGCGGCACGGTGGCCTCGGCGGCGGCGGCCTCGGCGGCCAGCAGCGCCTCGGGGTCGGCGCTGCGGCTCTCGCCGCTCGACATCGCCTGGCTGCGGGGCTCGCCCGGCTCGGACGCCTCGCCCGCCTCATCGGCATCGGCCATGCGCTCGATGGCGGCGACCATCTCGTCGGCCTCGGCGTCCGAGACCTCGTCCTCCTCCTCGTCCTGCGCCTCTTCCGCCTGCAGGGCGAGGAGGCGCTCACGGTCGGCGACGGGGATCTGGTAGTAGTCGGGGTGGATTTCGCCGAAGGCCAGGAAGCCGTGGCGGTTGCCGCCATATTCGACGAAGGCGGCCTGCAGGCTGGGTTCGACGCGAACCACCTTGGCCAGGTAGATGTTGCCCTTCAGCGGGCGCTTGTTCTCGGTCTCGATGTCGAATTCTTCGAGCCGGTTGCCGTCCAGCACCACCACGCGTGTCTCTTCGGCGTGGGATGCATCGATCAGCATGCGCTTGGTCATGAACCGGGATGCTCCAGGCCGCCGGCGCGGTCGCGCTGCCGGCGGCGGCAATGGGTGGGCAGGCCCGAGGCAGCGGGATCGCACAGGCGGCGTGGCGAAGCGGTGGCCATGCGGCTCTGGTTCCGACCTCTCGTCTCGGCGGGCCGCGCCCCGGATGGGGGGGCCCTTGTGGAGCGCGCCGCGCGCAGGCCCCGGGACCGCGCCACGGCACCGCGCGAAGCGGCGCCATGCGGCGCGAACGGGCCAGCGGCAGGCACGTGGCAGGGGCTGGGCGATCGCCCTGGCCCCCTTCCGCGCCTTGCGCACACGCCGGCGAAGCGGGCCGCGGAACATCGGCACAACGGGGCAACCCTGCCCCCGCACATCATAGGGGCAACCCCTTGCCAGTTCCTGACGGCCGCACCGCATCCTGCCCGCCGCAACCGCGGCTGGACATCAGCCCGCCGCGAAGGCGGCTGGAGCCAGGATGGGACGGGCGGCCGGGCCCGGACCCTCCGCCGGCGGCGCGTGCCGCCGGGGCAAGGCACCATAGGCGGCGCCCTGCCCTTCCACAAGGCATTGCGATGCTGAGATGTTACATGAACTTTGCCCGTGATCCTGCGGCCCTGCCGTGATACAGCCAGCCCCAGCCATCCCGGAACCCGCAGGGGAACAGGGCCGTCGCGGCGTTTTTCCGCGGCAATACGGCCGGCGGGCCCGGCGATTCGCGGCCCGCGGGCGGGGCCTGGCCAGGCCATCCCGCCCGCCCGGGCCACCGCATGCGCGCGCCGGCCACCCGGCGCCGCCCTGGCCGATGGGAGGGGGACACCCGCCGGCCAGGCCACAGACCGAGAGGGGGAGAGCCGCGCGATGAGCGAGCAGCCCGGCATGGGCCATCCCGCAGAGCCAGGGGCGGAGGGGCGCCCGGACGATCCCGGCCAGCACCCCGCGCCCTCGCGACGCCATCTGCTGCTGGGCGGGCTCGGCCTGCTCGGCTTCGCCCTGCCCGCCGCCGCCGAGGCCGCCATCACCGCCGCCCGGCTGGACCGCCATGAGGGCGGCGCCCGCCTGTCGCTGGAGGCCGACAGCGCCACGCGCTGGCGCCTCTCCGCCACCACCCGCCCGGCCCGGCTGGTCCTGGCGCTGCCCGGCAGCGCCTGGCGCGGCCCGGCCCGGCTCGCTGGCGTCGGCCCGGTGCGCGCCGCGCGCTGGGACGCGCCGAATCGCCGCCTGCTGATCGACCTGGCCGGCCCCGTCTCGGTGCGCCGCGCGGCGGTGGAAGGCGGCCGGCTGCTGGTGGAGATCGGTCCCGGCACCCAGCCCGGCTTCGCCCGGCTGGCCCGCGGCGCCATCGGCGAGGGCCGCTTCGGCAGCGGCGCCGCCACCGCCGCCGCCCCCGCGCGCAACCTGCCGCTGATCGTCCTCGACCCCGGCCATGGCGGCAAGGATCCCGGCACCATCGGCGTCGCCGGCACCTATGAGAAGCGCATCACCCTGGCCGCGGCGCTGGAGCTGAAGCGCCAGCTGGAGGCCGGCGGCCGCTGCCGCGTGGCCCTCACCCGCTCGCGCGACGTCTTCATCCCGCTCGATGGCCGCGTCGACTTCGCCCGCCGGCGCGAGGCGGCGCTGTTCATCTCGCTGCACGCCGATTCCGCCCCCGGGGCGCGCGGCGCCAGCGTCTACACCCTGGGCGACCGCGCCTCCGACGCCCTGGCCGGCCGGCTGGCGCAGAGCCAGAACCGGGCGGATGCCGCCGGCGGCCTGCGCATCCCCGACGTCTCGCCCGAGGTGCAGCGCATCCTCTTCTCCCTGGTGCGGCAGGAAACCCGCGTCGGCTCGGCCCGCATGGCGCGCTTCGTGGTCGACTCCCTCGACCGCAACGTCACCCTGCTGCCCAACACCCACCGCCAGGCCTCCTTCGCCGTGCTGAAGGCGCCGGATGTGCCCAGCGTGCTGGTCGAGATGGGCTTCCTCTCCGACCGGCGCGACGAGGCGGCGCTGAACCGCCCCGCCCACCGCACGCTGATCGCCCGCTGCCTGACCCAGGCCATCCATGGCTGGGTGGCGCAGCACCACACCAGCGTGCTGGGACGGACCGGGTAAAGGCAAGGAAAGCAAGAAAGAGCCTGCGGCGCTTTTTTTCTGTCGGGCTGCCGCCGCCTGGTGGCCAGGCGGGGCGCGGCACTCGGCACGAAAGGCTCTGTCAGACGGGCATAAAAAAGGGCGCCGTCAGGCGCCCTTTTTCGTCGCGGGGCGCGGCGCCCTCAGGCGCTGCGGCCGTGGCAGTGCTTGTACTTCTTGCCCGAGCCGCAGGGGCAGGCCGCATTGCGCGGCGTGCGGTACCAGGTCGCCGGGTCCTGCGGGTCCACACCCTCGCTCTCGCGCGGCAGGGCGGGGGCGGCGAAGGCATCGCCCGCCGCATGCTCCCACGCCGCGGCCGCATCGGCCATCGCCGGGTCGGGGTGGCGCATATCGGTCACCATCACCGGCTCCGGCATCGGCGGCGGCGAGGCCGGGCTCAGCTCGATGCGCATCAGCAGCGAGGTCACCCGCTCGCGCAGATCCTCGAGCATCGCGGTGAACAGGTTGAAGGCTTCCGACTTGTACTCGTTCAGCGGGTCGCGCTGCGCATAGGCGCGCAGCCCGATGCCCTGGCGCAGATGGTCGAGCGCCAGCAGATGCTCCTTCCACGCCGCGTCGAACACCTGCAGCAGCACCGACTTCTCGACCTGGCGCATCAGCTCGGGGCCGATATTGGCGGCGCGGGTGGCGGCGGCCTGGTCGGCGGCGGCCTCGATGCGCTCGCGCACCGCCACCTCGTCGATCCCCTCCTCCTTGCCCCAGGCCTCCACCGGCAGGTCGAGGCCGAGCTGGTCGCGCACCTTCTCCTGCAGCCCGATCAGGTCCCACTGCTCGGGATAGGCATTCTCCGGGATGGCGCGGGCGACCATGGCGGCGATCGTCTCGTGCCGCATCTCCTCGACCGTCTCGGCCACATCGGCCGCCTGCATGAACGTCTTGCGCTGGGAATACACCTCCTTGCGCTGGTCGTTCATGACGTCGTCGTACTTCAGCAGGTTCTTGCGCGTGTCGAAATTGCGCGCCTCGACCTTCTTCTGCGCCTTCTCCAGCGCCCGGTTGATCCAAGGATGGACAATCGCCTCGCCCTCCTTGAGGCCGAGCTTCTGCAGCATCCCGCCCATGCGGTCGCTGCCGAAGATGCGCATCAGATCGTCTTCCAGCGACAGGAAGAAGCGGCTGGCGCCCGGATCGCCCTGGCGGCCCGAACGGCCGCGCAGCTGGTTGTCGATGCGGCGGCTCTCATGCCGCTCCGTGCCGATGACGAACAGGCCGCCGGCCTGCTTCACCACCGCCTCATCCGCCTTCACCTGCTCGCGGATGGCGGCGAGATGCGCCTCCCACTCGGGCCCCTCATGCGGGCCGTCGAAATTGGCCTCGGCCAGCATCTCGGCATTGCCGCCGAGTTTGATGTCGGTGCCGCGGCCGGCCATGTTGGTGGCGATCGTCACCGCGCCCGGCCGGCCGGCCTGGGCGATGATGCCGGCCTCCTGCTCATGGTAGCGGGCGTTCAGCACCTGGTGCGGCACGCCCTTGGCCTTCAGCAGCTCCGAGATCAGCTCCGACTTCTCGATGCTGGTGGTGCCGACCAGCACCGGCTGCTGGCGCGCCTGCGCCTCCTGCACCAGCACCGCCACCGCCTCGTATTTCTCCCGCGCCGAGCGGTAGACCTCGTCATCGCTGTCGATGCGCGAGACCGGGACGTTGGTCGGGATCTCGACCACTTCCAGCTTGTAGATCTCGGCGAACTCATCGGCCTCGGTCGACGCCGTGCCGGTCATGCCGGCCAGCTTCGGATAGAGGCGGAAATAGTTCTGGAAGGTGATCGAGGCGAGCGTCTGGTTCTCCGGCTGGACCTCGACGCCTTCCTTGGCCTCCAGCGCCTGGTGCAGGCCCTCCGAGTAGCGGCGGCCTTCCATCATGCGGCCGGTGAACTCGTCGATGATGACGAGCTTGCCCTCGCGGTTGACGATGTAGTCCACGTCGCGCGCGAAGAGCACATGGGCGCGCAGGCTCTGGTTGACGTGGTGCACCAGGGTGACGTTCTGGAAGTCGTAGAGATCGCCCTCGGTCAGCAGCCCGGCCTCGCGCAGCATGCCCTCGACGGTCGCCGTGCCATGCTCGGTCAGCGCCGCGGTGCGCAGCTTCTCGTCCTTCTCGAAGCTTTCCTTGTCCTGCACCAGCACGCGCACGACGGCGTCGACGGCGCGGTACAGCTCGGAGGAATCCTCGGCCGGGCCGGAGATGATCAGCGGCGTGCGCGCCTCATCCACCAGGATGCTGTCGACCTCGTCGACGATGGCGTAGTTGAAGTCGCGCTGGACCATCTCGTCCAGCCGGTACTTCATGTTGTCGCGCAGGTAGTCGAAGCCGAATTCGTTGTTGGTGCCGTAGGTGATGTCGCAGGCATAGGCCTCGCGCCGCTCGACATCGGTCAGCCCGTGCACGATCACGCCGCAGGACAGGCCCAGGAAATTGTACAGCCGGCCCATCTGCGCGCTGTCGCGGCTGGCGAGATAGTCGTTCACCGTGACGACATGCACGCCCTTGCCGGTCAGCCCGTTCAGATAGACCGGCAGGGTGGCGACCAGGGTCTTGCCCTCGCCGGTCTTCATCTCGGAGATGCGGCCCGAATGCAGCACCATGCCGCCGATCATCTGCACGTCGAAATGCCGCATGCCGAGCACGCGCTTCGACGCCTCGCGCACGGTGGCGAAGGCTTCCGGCAGGATGGCGTCCAGGCTCTCGCCCGCCGCCAGCCGGGCCTTCAGCTTCGGCGTCTGCGCCTGCAGCTCCTCATCCGACAGCGCGGCGAGCTTCGGCTCGAAGGCCGTGATGGCGGGCAGCCGGGCGCTGAACTGCTTCAGCACGCGGTCGTTCGAGGTGCCGAAGACGGCGCGGGCGAGGCGGGCGAACATGCTGTGTCGAAACTCTCCGAGGGCCGCCTGCGCCCTCCCCGTGCCCGGCCGGTGCGGTCGGGTCTCGGACCGGAAGGCGCCCTGCCCCTGGGGCCGGCCGGCCTCCGGGGCCGCCGGGGGCGGTCACAGGCTGCTTTGGTCGGAACAGATAGGCGCCACCCGTCCACGGGTCAACGAAAGGCGGAATGACAGCGTGGAAAGGCAGCGCTGCCGCTGGCGCGCATGACGCGCTGCAACCTTCAGCCGGGCCGCGCATCCCCCCACATTGTGAAGCGGATGGGCTTCCTTCATCTTGGCATGGTCCAGCCGCGAAGGCACATGCCCCGTATGCGTTTCCCGACCCTCACCCTCCCCGCCCTGCTCCTGGCCTCGGCCGCCACCCTGGCCCTGCCGGCGGCGGCCCAGGCGCCCGGCGCTGCCAACCCGGCCGCGCCCGCCTCCCCCGCCCCGGCCACGCCGCCGGCGGGCCAGGCGCCCGCCGGGCAGGCCCCCGCTGGCCAGGCCCCCGCTGGCCAGGCCCAGGGCGGCAATGCCCAGGGCGGCAATGCCCAGGGCAGCCAGGCCCAGCGCCCCAACCCGGTGGTCGCCCGCGTGGACGGGACCGAGCTGCGCCGCTCCGATATCGAGCAGGCGCTGTCCCAGCTGCCGGCCGAGCTGCGCGCCGCGCCGCAGCAGATGCTCTACCCGCTGGTGCTGGACCAGCTGATCGCCCAGCAGGCGCTGGTGAACGCCGCCCGCGCCCAGGGCCTCGACAAGGAGGCGGAGGTGCAGGCCGCCATCCGCCGCGCCGAGGAGGAGCAGCTGCAGCAGGCCCTGCTGCGCCGCGCCATCGCCCCGGCCCTGACGCCGGAGGCGCTGCGCGCCCGCTATGACCGCGAGATCGCCGGCAAGCCGGGCGAGGAGGAGGTGCATGCGCGCCACATCCTGACCGCCAGCGAGGCCGAGGCGCGCGCGGCGCTGGAGGAGGTGCGCCGCCCCGGCGCCGATTTCGCCGAGGTGGCGCGGCGCCGCTCCACCGGCCCCGGCACCCAGCAGGGCGGCGATCTGGGCTTCTTCAAGAAGAGCGACATGGTGCCGGAATTCGCCGAGGCCGCCTTCGCCCTGCAGCCGGGCCAGATCAGCCAGGCGCCGGTGCGCAGCCCCTTCGGCTGGCATGTCATCAAGGTGGAGGAGCGCCGCACCGCCCCGGTGCCGAGCTTCGAGGAAAGCGTCGAGGAGCTGCGCAAGGCCGCCTTCGAGGAGGCGGTGAACGCCGCCGTCGAGCGCACCGTGGCGGCCGCCAAGGTCGAGCGCTTCAACCTCGACGGCTCGCCCCAGGCGCCGGCGGCGCAGAATGGCGCGCCGGGCGGTGGCCAGGGCGGCAACCAGGCGCCCTCGCTGCTGGATGGCGCGGCGCCGCCGCGCCGCTGAGCCGGACACGATCGCGCGGCGCCCCACCGAATGCTCCCCCGGGGCGCTCCCTAGGGCGCCGCGCGGATGCTTGCGGGGCAGCGGCCCCGCCCGCGCGATTTGCGCATCTGGGCGATTTCGCCCTGTCCGATCCCGCTCTAGAAGAGGCGCAGCCCCGCGGCCGCCGGGCCGGCCTTGCGCCGGCACCGCCGCGGGGGCCGAGGGGGAGCGCTCCCCCGCTGTCTTGTGTCGACCCGTGAAGGACCCGCCCGCATGGCTGGCAAGCTCCCCGTCTCCCCTCTCGCGATGCCGCTTCCCGCGGTGCCGCCGATCGCCGGCGTCCGGCTCGGCGTCGCGGCGGCGGGCATCCGATACAAGGGCCGCAACGACCTCACCTTCATGGAATTCGCCCCCGGCACCACGGTGGCCGGCGTGTTCACCCGCAACAAATGCCCGGGCGCCCCGGTCGATTGGTGCCGCGCGGCGCTGAAGAGCGGCAAGGCCCGCGCCCTGGTGGTGAATGCCGGCAACGCCAATGTCTTCACCGGCAAGCCCGGCCGCGACGCGGTGCAGGCCACCGCCGATGCGGCGGCCGCCCTGGTCGGCTGCAAGCCGAAGGAGGTCTTCCTGGCCTCCACCGGCGTCATCGGCGAGACCCTGCCGCATGAGAAGCTGACCGCCGCCCTGCCCGCCCTGCATGGCCAGCTCTCCGAGGCCGGCTGGGAGGATGCCGCGCGCGGCATCATGACCACCGATACCTTCCCCAAGGCCTGTGTCCGCAAGGCGGAGATCGGCGGGGTCGAGGTGACCATCGCCGGCATCGCCAAGGGCTCGGGCATGGTGGCGCCGGACATGGCGACGATGCTCTGCTTCATCGCCACCGACGCCAAGATCCCGGCCGCGGCGCTGCAGGCGATGCTGAAGAAGGGCACGGATGCCAGCTTCAACCGCACCACGGTGGATAGCGACACCTCGACCAGCGACACGGTGCTGGTCTTCGCCACCGGCCAGGTGAAGCATCCGCGCGTACCCGCCGAGGGCGGCGCCATGCTGAAGGATTTCGCCCGCGCGCTGAACGAGCTGCTGCTCGACCTGGCGCTGCAGGTGGTGCGCGATGGCGAGGGCGCGCAGAAGCTGATCCGCATCGACGTGACCGGCGCCACCACCGGCCGCTCGGCGCAGAAGATCGCCATGGCGATCGCCAATTCCCCGCTGGTGAAGACCGCCATCGCCGGCGAGGACGCCAATTGGGGCCGCATCGTCATGGCCGTCGGCAAGGCGGGCGAGCCGGCCGATCGCGACCTGCTCTCGGTCGCCGTCGGCGGCACCTGGATGGCGAAGGAGGGCGGCGTCGTCCCCGGCTATGACGAGGCGCCGGTGGTGGCCCATATGAAGGGCCGCGAGATCGAGATCGCCGTCGATATCGGCCTGGGCAAGGGCAAGGCGACCGCCTGGACCTGCGACCTGACGCATGGCTATATCGACATCAATGGCAGCTACCGCAGCTGAGGGCTGAGCCGGCGGCCAGGTCCTTCCGCCTGGCCGCCCCTCCCGGCAGGGCGCGGCCGGCCGAGGCCGCTTGCGCCGCCCTCCCCCGCCTGCTTCATTCGGGCGTGCCCTTCCTGTCGTATCCGCCCCTTCGCCCTGTGCCGGCCGCCCGCCGGCCCGGCCCGCATCGCCGCCTGCCCCACCGCCCGGCCCCGACCCGGTGCTGAGCCTGCCGCAAAGGCTGCTCGAGCTCGGCATCCGCGACCGCTCGCCGCTCTGGCGCTGGGGCGTGGCCGGGCTGCTCTTCCTGGCGGCGCTGCTGGTGCGGCTGGTCTCCGACCCCTATCTGCCGCCGGGCTTTCCCTTCCTCACCTTCTTCCCCGCCGTCATCGTTACCGCCTTCCTCTGCGGCACGGTGCCGGGGCTGACGGTGGGCGCGGCCTCGGCCGTCGCCGCCTGGTATTTCTTCTTCGACCCGGCGCGGAGCTTCGTCTTCAACGTCCCGGTGGCGCTGGCGCTGGGCTTCTTCACCTCGGTCTTCTGCCTCGAGGTGCTGCTGATCCATGTGATGAACCGCTCGCTGCGCCAGCTGCGGGCGGAAAGCGCCCGGCAATCGCGCGAGGCGGAGCTGAGCCAGCAGCTGGCCCGCACGCGGGAGGTGATGTTCGAGGAGCTGCAGCACCGCGTCTCCAACAATCTGCAGGTGCTGGCGGCGCTGATGATGCTGCAGCGGAGCGAGGTGCGCGACCCCGCCGCCCGCCGCGTGCTGGACACCGCGGCGCAGCGGCTGGAGCTGATCGGCCGCATCCAGCGCAGCCTGCACCGGCCGGGCGAGGCCGGGCTGCCCTTCGACCGCTTCCTGCGCAGCCTGTGCCAGGACGTGCTGCAGGCCAGCGGCGCCCGGGCGGTGACGACGGAGATCGAGGCCGAGCCCGTGGCGCTGGCGCCGGAGCTGACCGTGCCGGTCGCGCTGATCACCGCCGAGCTGGTGGCCAATGCGGTGGAGCATGCCTTCCGCGACCGCCAGGGCCGGCTGCTGATCCGGCTGCGGCGCGGCGCGGATGGCGTGCTGGCGCTGTCGGTGCAGGATGATGGCGCGGGGCTGGCGCCGGGCTTCGTCGCCGCCGAGAGCGGCAGCCTCGGCCTGCGCATCGTGCACGCTCTGGCCGGGCAGATCGGCGGCCGTTTCGAGATGCTGCCCGCCCCCGGCGGCGGCACGCTGTGCCGCCTGGTCTTCGCCGCCGACTAGCATCCCGGCCGCCCCGCAACGCAAAACGCCGATGCCCTGGCCGGGCATCGGCGGCGCGTCTGGTCAGGCGGGTGCCGCGGCGCCCGGGCGGCGGGTCTCAGGCGACGCCGTGCCGGCCCATCTCCAGGAATTTCTCGCGGCGGCGGGCCTTCAGCGTGCCGGAATCCAGCGCCAGCAGCGGCTCCAGGCAGGCGGCAATCTGGTTGCCCACGGCCTGCACCGTCTTGACCGCGTCGCGATGCGCGCCGCCCAGCGGCTCCGGCACCACCTGGTCGATCAGCTGCAGGCGGCGCAGATCCTCGGCGGTCAGCTTCAGCGCGTCCGCCGCGGTGCTGGCCTGGGCGGCGTCGCGCCACAGGATGCTGGCGCAGCCCTCGGGGCTGATCACCGAATAGATCGAATGCTCCAGCATCAGCACGCGGTCGGCGGCAGCCAGCGCGATGGCGCCGCCCGAGCCGCCCTCGCCGATGATGGTGGAGATCACCGGCACCGGCGCGTCCAGGCAGGCCTCGATCGAGCGGGCGATGGCCTCGGCCTGGCCGCGCGCCTCGGCCTCGATGCCGGGGAAGGCGCCGGAGGTGTCGACGAAGGACAGGATGGGCAGGCCGAAGCGGCCGGCCAGTTCCATCAGCCGCCGCGCCTTGCGGTAGCCCTCGGGCTTGGCCATGCCGAAATTGTGCTTCACGCGGCTTTCGGTGTCGGTGCCCTTCTCGGTGCCCAGCACCATCACGGCGCGGCCGCGGAAGCGGCCCATGCCGCCGATCACCGCCGCGTCGTCGGCGAAGGCGCGGTCGCCGGCCAGCGGCGTGAAGCCCTCGATCAGCGTGCTGACATAGGCCAGGCATTTCGGCCGGTCCGGATGGCGGGCCACCTGGGTCTTCTGCCAGGGCGTCAGCTTGGCATAGGTCGCCTGCAGCAGCTTCTCCGCCTTGTCGGAGAGCCGGCCGACCTCCTCCGCCACGTCGATGCCGCCGGCATCGGTGGTGCGGCGCAGTTCCTCGATCTTGCCTTCGAGCTCGGCAAGCGGCTTCTCGAAATCCAGGAAGTGGCGCATCGCAATCCCGTTCCGTCACAGCGCCGCAATCAGGCGGCAGGCGCGGCGTCGCACTAGCGCAGAAGGCCCCGCAAGGCCAGTGGGCGTTGCAGCAAGGCAGGGAAAGCGTTCTTTTTTGGAAAAAAAGAACCAAAAAACTTTCATCAGTTTGGCGTCCCGCTTCAACGGGAGACGGCGGCAGCCTGACAGAAAGTCTTTTTGCTTCTTTTTCTTCAGAAAAAGAAGGTCTTATACTTCACTTCCTGCCAGCGGATGGTGCGTCTCGACAATCTGCCGCAGCCGCTCTTCCAGCACGCGCGTGTAGATCTGCGTGGTGGCGATGTCGGCATGCCCCAGCAGCATCTGCAGCGCGCGCAGATCGGCGCCGCCCTCCAGCAGATGGGTGGCGAAGGAATGCCGCAGCACATGCGGGCTGAGCTTCGCCGGGTCCAGCCCCGCCGCCAGCGCCGCCTGCTTGACCAGCAGCAGCAGGCTCTGCCGCGTCAGGTGGCCGGATGCCCCGCGCGAGGGGAACAGCCATTTGGAGGGCTTCTTCGGGTCCTGCAGCGACAGCGCCGCCAGCCGCGCGCGCTCCGAGATCGGCACCAGCCTTTCCTTGTTGCCCTTGCCGCGCACCAGCACCAGCGGGCTGTCCTGCGCGAGCGCCCGTGCGGGCAGCGAGACCAGCTCGCTGGCGCGCAGGCCGGAGCAGTAGAGCAGTTCCAGCAGCGCCGTCGCCAGCGGGCCGCGCTTGCCCGGCAGGCGCGTGGCAGCGTCCAGCAGCGCCTCCACCTCCTCCCGCCGCAGCGCCTTGGGCACGCGGGAGGGCTGGCGCGGGCTGTCCAGGATCTCGGTCGGGTCGTCGGCGCGCACGCCCTCCGCCGCCAGGAAGCGGTAGAATTGCCGCAGGGCGGAGAGCCGCCGCGCCGCGGTGCGCGGCGACAGCCCGGCATCGGTCAGCCCGGCGATGTAGCGGCGCAGCAGCTCGGTGTCGGCGCCGGCCAGCGTGCCGCCCTGGCGCCGCGCGAAACCCGCGACATCCTCCAGATCGGCCCGATAGGCGGCCAGCGTGTTGCGGGCGGCGCCACGCTCGGCCGCCAGCATTTCCAGGAAGGCCTCGCTGTGGCGGTCCATCCGCGGCCCGGCCTCAGCCCGGCTCAGCGCGTGCCGAAACGCTCATTGGGCAGCACACGCTCCACCGGCGCCTGATTGGCCGGCGGCGGGAAGGCGCCCAGCACCACCAGCCCGCCCAGGGCGGCCAGCAGCAGGATGACAAGAAGGAGCAGCAAAGGGCGGCGGAACATGGAGAAGCGGGTATCCTCGCGCGCAGGGAATGTTGTGCTACCTTCCGTCCCTGTGTCACGCAACCTCGGCCTTGCCATCGTTCCGCCCGCCGCACCGACGGCGCCCGACGCCGACCCCGCGCCCTTCGCCCCGGCGCCGGCGGCGAACCTGCTGCCGCGCGGCGGGATGACCCGCTCCATCGTGCTGATCGGCATGCCCGGCGCCGGCAAATCCTCGATCGGCAAGCGCCTGGCCCAGCGCCTCGGCCTGCCCTTCCGCGACGCGGACACCGAGATCGAGGCCGCAGCCGGCCAGCCCATCACCGAGATCTTCGCCCGCTATGGCGAGCCGCATTTCCGCGAGGGCGAGCGCCGCGTCATCGCCCGCCTGCTGGCCGGCCCGCCTTTGGTGCTGGCCACCGGCGGCGGCGCCTATGCCGATGCCGAGACGCGCCGCGCCATCCGCGACTCCGGCGCGCTGGCGGTCTGGCTGCGCTGCTCCATCCCGGTGCTGCTGCCGCGCGTCTCCGGCCGCGCCACGCGGCCGATGTTCCTGAACCAGGACCCGTCCGAGGTCCTGGCCCGCCTGATGGCCGCGCGCCATCCGCTCTATGCCGAGGCCGATATCATCGTGAACTGCCCCGACGAAAGCCCCGACGCCACCACCGACCGCGTGCAGGAGGCGATCGCCGGCCATGCCCCGCCGGCCCGCCTGCCGGTGCCGCTCTCCGGCGGCCGCGCCTATGACGTGCTGGTGGGCGAGGGCCTGCTGGACCGCGCCGGCGGGCTGATCGCCCCGGTGCTGCCGGCCCGCCGCGTCGCCATCGTCAGCGATGCCGCCGTCGCCGCCCTGCACCTGCCGCGGCTGCGCGCGGGGCTGCAGGAGGCGGGCTTCGAGATCCGCGCCAGCCTGACCGTGCCGCCCGGCGAGGCCTCCAAGAGTTTTTCGCAGTTTGCCGCGCTGATGGAGGACCTGCTGGCCGCCGGGGTCGACCGGCGCACCGCCATCGTGGCCCTCGGTGGCGGTGTGGTCGGCGATCTCGCCGGCTTCGCCGCTGCCGCCGCCCTGCGCGGCCTGCCCTTCGTGCAGATCCCGACCACCCTGCTGGCCCAGGTGGACAGCTCGGTCGGCGGCAAGACCGGCATCAACCTGCGCGCCGGCAAGAACCTGGCCGGCGCCTTCCACCAGCCGCGCATCGTGCTGGCCGATACCGGCGCCCTGGCCACCCTGCCCCCGCGCGAGCTGCGCGCCGGCTATGCCGAGGTCGCCAAGCACGGCCTGCTGCAGGGCCCGCTCTGGGAGTGGTGCGAGGCGAATGGCGCGAAGGCCGTCGCCGGCGACCCCGCTGCCCTGCGCCACGCCGTGCTGGAAAGCTGCCGCCTGAAGGGCGCCGTGGTCGCCGCCGACGAGCATGAGGAAAGCCCCGAAGGCGGCCGCGCCCTGCTCAACCTCGGCCACACCTTCGGCCACGCCATCGAGGCCGAATGCGGCTACGATGGCAGCCTGCTGCATGGCGAGGGCGTCGCCATCGGCCTCGGCCTCGCCGCCCGCCTCTCCGCCCTGCTCGGCCTCTGCGACGCCGGGCTGCCGGCGCGGGTGGAGGCGCATATCGCCTCGGTCGGCCTGCCCGCCCGCCTCTCGCATCTGCCGCGCCGCTTCACCCTGGCCGCGCTGATGAACCGCATGCGCAAGGACAAGAAGGTGCGCGACGGCGCCCTGCGCTTTGTCCTGCTGCGCGGGCCGGGCCAGGCCTTCACCAAGGATGATGTCGACCCGGCCATGGTCGAGGCGCTGCTGCGGGCCGAGGGCGCCGTCGGCTGACCCCTGGGGAGGCTCCGCCTCCCCAGACCCCTCCGCCGGGGGAACAGGGTTCCCCCGGACCCCGCCTTCAGTTGGGCCAGCTGAACAGGTGCAGCAACCCGCGCTGGACCGGAACCTCGTTGTCATCCGTCAGCATCGCCAGCCAGCGCTCGCCAGCATGGCGGAAGGCGGAGACGGCCTCCCAGTTCTCGCACGGCAAGGCCTCGGCCTCCAGCAGCGCCTCGCCCTGCAGCAGCGTGCCGGGGCCGGCCTCGGCCAGCATCTCGGGCGGCAGGCGCACCAGCCGGCCGCGGAACCATTGCCGGTAGCTGAAGGCCCGCTCCACCACCAGCGCCCCGCCATCCGGCAACCCGCAGGCATCCGACGGCACGAAGCCCGGCGCCGGGCGATAGCCCATCGCCACCCAGCGCCCCGGCCCGCCCAGCCAGGCGCGCAGCCAGCCATGCGGCCCGGTCCACAGCCCCTCGCTGATCGCCAGGCAGCGCCCGTCCGGCAGCACCGCCAGGCTCTCCAGCCCGGCATTCAGCGGCGCATCGGCCAGCTCCCGCGGCGTCGGCCAGATCTCGCCCGGGCCGTCCAGCCGGGCATGGCGGGTGACATGGTGCCAGCGCTCGAAGCCGATCAGCCAACTGCCATCCGGCAGCCGCGCCAGGCTCTCCGCATCGCTGGTCAGCCGCTCCGGCGGCTCCAGCCAGAAGCCGCTGTCGATCGGCCCGGTGCGCAGCCCCTCCAGCGACACAGGCGCCCCGGCGGCATCCAGCACCAGCCGCCCCTGCATCCAATAGCCCTGGTCGCTGACGGCGGAGAGGGTGAGGTCGTCGCCGACATGCAGCCCCGACCAGCCGCCATGGCCGATCGCGGCGCGGTCGAGCAGCAGCCCCCCGCGCGAGCGCAGCGCCGCGCCCGGTGGCAGGGGCAGCGGCGGCAGCTTCGCGATCTCGGCCAGCTGGCCGCGCAGCAGGCAGCCGCCGAGCCCGCCAAGGCCGAGCCCGGCCAGCAGCAGGCTGCGCCGGTTGCGGCGGATCACGCCAGCAGCGGCGCCCGCTCCGTCGCGGCGCGCTGGAAGGCGGCGGCCGCATCCTCGTCGAACAGCTCGGCCAGCTTCTTCATCATCGTGCCGCCCAGCTCCTCGGCATCGACGATGGTGACGGCGCGGCGGTAGTAGCGGGTGACGTCATGGCCGATGCCGATGGCGATCAGCTCCACCGCCTGCCGCCCCTCGATATCGCCGATCACCTTGCGCAGGTGGCGCTCCAGATAGTTGCCCGGGTTGACCGACAGCGTGCTGTCATCGACCGGCGCGCCATCCGAAATGACCATCAGGATGCGCCGCTTCTCGGGGCGGGTGAGCAGGCGGCGATACGCCCAGTCCAGCGCCTCGCCGTCGATATTCTCCTTCAGCAGCCCCTCGCGCAGCATCAGGCCGAGATTCTTGCGCGCGCGCCGCCAGGGCGCGTCCGCCGCCTTGTAGATGACGTGGCGCAGGTCGTTCAGCCGGCCCGGATTGCGCGGCTTGCCCTCCTGCACCCAGCGCTCGCGCGACTGCCCGCCCTTCCAGGCGCGCGTCGTGAAGCCCAGGATCTCCACCTTGACCGAGCAGCGCTCCAGCGTGCGGGCCAGGATGTCGCAGCACATGGCGGCGACCGAGATCGGCCGCCCGCGCATCGAGCCGGAATTGTCGATCAGCAGGGTGACGACGGTGTCGCGGAAATCCGCCTCGCGCTCGCGCTTGTAGGAGAGCGAGAGCAGCGGGTTCGCCACGATGCGCGCCAGGCGGGCCGCATCCAGCATGCCCTCCTCCAGGTCGAACTCCCAGGCGCGCTGCTGCTGCGCCAGCAGCCGCCGCTGCAGCCGGTTGGCAAGCTTGGAGACGACGCCCTGCAGATGGGAAAGCTGCTGGTCGAGCTGCTGGCGCAGCCGCGCCAGCTCCTCGGAATCGCAGAGATCCTCGGCCGAGACCTCCTCGTCGAACTTCTTGGTGAAGGCGCGGTAGACGCTGGAATCATCGGCCGGCGGCACCTCGCGGCGCTGCTGCGGGCCGCCAGGGCGGTCCTCGCCCTCGGCCGCGACGCCCTCTTCCTCCTGGGTCTCGCCCTCTTCCTCGGCGCCCTCGCCCTGCATGGATTCCGGCTGGGCGCCGAGTGTCGGGTCGCTCTCCTGGCTCTGCGCCTCGCCCTCGGAGGAATTGTCCTGCTGGCTGGTGGCCTCGGCGCCTTCCTCGGCCTGCTCGTCATCCTCGGCCTCGGCCTCCACCTCGGCCTCGGCGAGGTCGAGGGCGGAGAGCAGCTTGCGCGCGGCGCGGGCGAATTTGTCCTGGTCGTCGCTGGCGGCGGCCATCTCGTCGAGCGCCGTGTCGGCCTTCTCGCCCAGCGAATGGCGCCAGAGGTCCAGCACACGCTGCGCCGCCTCGGGCGCCGGCTGGCCGGAGAGGCGCTCGCGCGCCAGCAGGGACAGCGCCGCCGGCAGCGGCAGCTGGTCCTTGCGGGTCATCCGGTCATAGCCCTCGGCCTCGCAGGTCTCCGAGAGCCGGGCGGAGAGGTTGGCGGCAACGCCGGGCATCAGCCGGGAGCCCACCACCTCAACGCGCGCCTGTTCGAGGGCGTCGAAGACTTCCTTGGCCTCGCGGCGGGCCGGGGTGCGGGCGGCGTGCGCCGCCTCGTCATGGTGGCGCAGCCGCAGCGCGATGGCGTCCGCGGCGCCGCGCAGCCGCGCCATCTCGCCGGGCGGCAGGGCGCGGGTCGGCAGCGGCAGCCGGGCGCGCTTGCCGGCCAGGCCGGAGGGGCCGGGCTGGAAGGCCACCTGCACCTCGGCATTGCGCGCGATGGCGCGCAGCGTGCCGGCGGTCGCCCGCTTGAATTCTTCTTGCCGGGTCGGGTCCTTGCTGCCGCTCATCACTCGCCTCTGCTCGGAGGTCCAGGAGGCCACGCCTCCTGGCGGGGTGGTCCAGGAGGGGCGGCGCCCCTCCTGGCCATGACCATCAGTTCTTGCGGACCAGCAGCCCGGTCGGCACTTCCTCGTTGAAGCAGCGCTGATAGTACTCGGCGACGGTGGACCGCTCCGCCTCGTCGCACTTGTTCAGGAAGGACAGGCGGAAGGCGAAGCCGACATCGCCGAAGATGCGGGCATTCTCGGCCCAGGTGATGACGGTGCGCGGCGACATGACGGTGGAGATGTCGCCGGCGATGAAGCCGGCGCGCGTCAGGTCGGCCAGCGCCACCATGGCGTCGATCTGCTTCTTGGCGGCGGCGTCGTCGGCGCGGATGCCCATCTTGGCGGCGACGATCTGGCTCTCCTGCGCATGCGGCAGGTAGTTCAGCGTGGCCACGATGTTCCAGCGGTCCATCTGGCCCTGATTGATCTGCTGGGTGCCGTGATACAGGCCGGTGGTGTCGCCCAGGCCCACCGTGTTGGCGGTGGCGAAGATGCGGAAGGCGCCATGCGGGCGGATCACGCGGTTCTGGTCCAGCAGCGTCAGCTTGCCCTCGACCTCCAGCACGCGCTGGATGACGAACATCACGTCCGGGCGGCCGGCGTCATACTCGTCGAACACCATGGCGCAGGGGTGCTGCAGCGCCCAGGGCAGGATGCCCTCGCGGAATTCGGTGACCTGCTTGCCATCCTTCAGGACGATGGCGTCCTTGCCGATCAGGTCGATACGGCTGATATGGCTGTCGAGGTTGACGCGGATGCAGGGCCAGTTCAGCCGCGCCGCCACCTGCTCGATATGCGTCGACTTGCCGGTGCCGTGATAGCCCTGGACCATGACGCGCCGGTTGAAGGCGAAGCCGGCGAGGATGGCGAGCGTGGTGTCGCGGTCGAATTTGTAGGTGGGATCGACCTCCGGCACATGCTCGGTGCGGACCGAGAAGGCGGGCACCTCCAGGTCGCTGTCGATGCCGAACACCTCGCGCACCTTCACGGTCATGTCCGGAAGGTCGATGGCGGAGGTGGGGCGGACGTCGGAAAGGGTAGCGACCTTGGTCATCGGGCTCTCTTCGCTCTGCTCTCTTCGCTCTGGGCTTCGCCGCCGCGCGGCGCGCGGCCGGCCTGGTTCGTCTCGCCCGTGTCTCTCATGCGGCCCGGCTGGCGGCGGAGGGGTCGGGCTTGGCCGCGCCCTCCTGCGCCGCCGCCGCCAGCCGCTTGCGCAGCAGGCTGTAGGCGCGATTGATGTCCTTCAGACGATCCTCGGCGGTCTTGTCCCCGCCATTGGTGTCCGGATGGTAGCGCTTGGCCAGCTCCTTGTAGCGGGCGCGCAGCGTCTCCTCCTCGAGCGGCCAGCCAAGGCCCAGCATGTCGAGCGCGGCGCGCAGCTCCGGCGGCGCTTCCTTGGCGCTCTTGCGGGGCGTCGGCGGCGCCTCGCCGAACAGGCCCAGCGGATCGCGGAAGATCTCCGGGTTCAGCTTGCGCGTGCCGCCCAGCCGGCCGAGCGGCCAGGTCGGGCGCTGCCAGCCGCTGTCGTCGCGCAGCGCCGTCTCGATCTCATCCGGCGCCATGCCCTTGTAGTAGTCCCAGGCCTGGTTGTAGGCGCGGACATGCTCCAGGCAGAAATGGTAGTAGTCGCGCAGGCGTGACCGGTCACGCGGGGCACGGAACTCACCCGCAGCCTCGCAGCCCGGCGCGTCGCAGGGCCTGAAGGGGGTGGAGCTGTCGGATCGGGGACGTTCGCCGCGGCGGGCCATTTGGAGGTTTATGGTCCTGGATGAGTGGGGCCGCAAGGCGGCAGATTGCAAACCTTTCGCTTGGCAGAGCGGCCGGCGCGTGGAAAACCACCGGCCATGCTGACACGCGCCGAACGCATGCGGGAAGTCCTCCTGGAGGCCTTCGCCGCGGCCGAGATCCGGATCGAGGATGACAGCCACCGCCATGCCGGCCATGCCGGCGCCCGGCCGGGGGGCGAGACGCATTACAATCTGGTGGTGATCGCCCCGGATTTCCGGGGGATGAACCGCGTGGCACGGTCGCGCGCCGTGCATGCCGCGCTGGCCGCCGAATTCGGCAGCGGGCTGCATGCGCTGTCGCTGCGCCTGCTGACGCCCGAGGAAGCGGCGCCCGGCGGCCCCCGCTGAGCGCGGCCTTGGCCCGCCCAGCGATACCGCTTCGCGCCGTGAGGAGATGCGCATGACCGAGAGCAGCATCCTCTACGAGGACGAGCATCTGCTGGTGGTGCACCGCCCGGCCGCTGCGCCGGCGGCGGACGCGCCCACGCTGATCACCTTCGCCGACCTCACCTTCCGCCCGCGCGGCCACGCCATCTGGGGGCAGGAGCCGGCGGAGAAGCTCGGCATCGACGCCATCGGCTTCGTCGCCAAGGCGGAGAACTGGTACCCCGCCGCCTCGGTGGCCGCGGCCGCGCCGGCGGTGCAGGCGGCGCTGCGCGGCCCGGCCATCGCCTATGGCTACAGCATGGGCGGCCATGCCGCGCTGAAGCACGCGGCGCGGCTGGGGGCGGCGCATGCGCTGGCGGTCTGCCCGCAGGACAGCATCGACCCGGACGAGGTGCCCTGGGACAGCCGCTTCCACAATTTCCACCACCCCGCGCTGCACGCCCATATGGCGGTGCTGCCGGGCGAGGCCGGCGAGTTCGCGGTGATGCTGGCCGACCCCTACATGCCGGAGGATCGCGGCCAGGCGCTGCGCCTGGCGCGGCGCGGCGTGCACTGGCTGCGCACCCCCTTCATGGACCATGCCGCCATCTGGCTGCTGGTCGACAGCGCCTTCCTGGGCGAGGTGTTCCGGCTGATCCTGGCGCGCGACCTGGCGGGGCTGACGGCGGAGCTGCGCGCCCGCCGGCATGACAGCCCGCACTGGGCGCGGCATCTGGGCAATGCCGCTTTCCGCCGCGGCCATCTGCGGCTGGGCAACGCGCTGTGGCGGCGCGCCCGCAAGCAGGGACTGACGCGCAGCGTCATCAGCGGCGATGTGCAGCGCATGCTGGCGCTGCGGGTGCAGGAGCTGCGCGACCGCAAGCAGAACCGCCGCGCCCGCGACATCGCCATGCTGCAGCTGAAGGCCTGGCCGCAGGATGCCGCGCTGCATGCGCGGGTCGGCCACCTGATGCTCGGCATGAAGAATTTCGCCGAGGCCGAGCGCGCCTTCCGCTCCGCCCTGGCGCTGAACCCGCAGCAGGGCGGCGGCGCCTGGCAGGGGCTCAGCCTGTCGCTCGGCGCGCAGAAGCGGCTGGACGAGGCGGTGGAGCTCTGCCTCGGCGCGGTGGAGCAGGTGCCGAAGGATGTCGGGCTGCGCATGCATCTGGCGCAGATGCTGCTGAACACCGGCAAGGCGGATGGGGCGGAGCTGCAGTATCGCGCCGTGCTGGAGGTGGAGCCCACCCATCCCAAGGCGCTGCTCGGCCTCAGCCAGACGCTGGCGGCGCGCGGCGAGCGGGCCGAGGCGGTGCTGCTGGCGCGGCGCGTGATGGAGGCGCTGGGCAACGAGCCGGAGACCTGCCTCTGGCTCGGCCAGCTGCTGCTCTATATCGGCGAGCCGGCCGAGGCCGAGCCGGTCTACCGCAGCGCGGTGGAGCTGGATCCGGACAATGCGGCGGCGCAGATCGGGCTGGCGCGGGCGCTGGAGCGCAGCGGCAGGCTGAGCGCCGCGCAGCGCGTCGCCGCCCTGGCGGCCGAGCGGCTGCCGGAGGATACGCGGGTGAAGGCGCTGGCCCGCCGCCTCGGCCCGCCGGAGGAGGAGGTGGTGGAGGCCAGCGCCCCGTCGCCCTCACGCTTCCGCCGCTGGCTGAACGAGTTCTTCAGCGCCGACGCCTGAGAGGCCTGTCTCTGCCCGCCCGGCCTTGCCAGCGCGGCAGGGCCTGGCCGCGCGGCGGCGTGAAGACCCGCCCGAGGGCGGCCGCTGGCCGGGCGCCGCCGCGCTCGCCGGCGGCGCGGTATGGCTCATGCGGCGCCCCGCCTCCCCGCGCGACGGCGGCAGCCCGAAAAAGAGTCCCGCCTATGAGGAAGACGGCGGCAGCCTGGAAGAAAACTGGCGGGCGAGGACGGGGCTGTCCTCGGCATAGGCCAGGCAGGTGTTGATCAGCGCGGTCGGACGGGTGCTGCCGGAGTCGCGCTGGCGCCGGGCCAGGCGCACCGCATAGGTGGCCTGGAAGGCGACGGTGGCCAGCTGGGCCAGCATCTCGCGCAGATGTGTGCAGCCCACCACGCCGCCCACCCGCTCCTGCACCGCGCGGTTGAAGCCGCCGCCGATCTTCAGGCCCGCGAGCCGCGCGAAATTCGGCGCGGCGCCGGGGCAGATGGCGTAGGGGCTGTGGTCGGTCACCGCCTCGCAGGATTGGATGACCATCTCCTCATCGATGGTCAGGCGGATCCACATGCCGTGCAGCGGCTCGCCGGCGGGGACGCTGCGGTCCACCGTCTCGAAGCCCTCGGGCTTGGTGTCGATCAGATGGCCTTCGATGTCGAACAGGCCGTCCTCGCGCGCATAGCCCCGCATCTCCAGCTGGCGCCGGTGCAGGGGGGCGCGCGCGGCGGGCGGGGAGAGGGGCATGGCAGGCTCCCGGCATGATGCAGCGCAATAGCCTCCGGTATGGCATGGCCGCGATGGCGGCGGCAAACCGGCGCGGCGCGCGGCCGCCCCGCGCCGGGCGCGGGCCCCTCCCCCCCCCTGGGCACGGGCCGCTTCGCCCCCTAATCCGGTGCCATGCAGGATGATGCGGTGATCCGGGCCGAGGGCCTGACGAAGCGCTATGGCGGGGGCGCGGCGGCGGTGGAGGGGCTGAGCTTCGCCCTGCCGCGCGGCGCCACCTGGGGGCTGCTGGGCGGCAATGGCGCGGGCAAGAGCACCACCATCGCCATGCTGCTCGGCCTGCTGGTGCCGAGCGAGGGGCGCGCCTTGGTGCTGGGCCATGACATGGCGCGGGACCGTTTCGCGGCGCTGGCGCGGATGAACTTTTCTTCTCCCTATGTCGCCCTGCCGCACAAGCTGAGTGTGGCCGAGAATCTGCGCGTCTATGCGCATCTCTACGGCGTGCGCGGCGCCGACCGCCGCATCGCCGAGCTGGCCGCCGAGCTGCAACTGGAAGAGATCCTGGACCGGCCGGCGGGGCAGCTCTCGGCCGGGCAGAAGACGCGGGTGGCGCTGGCCAAGTCACTGATCAACCGGCCCGAGCTGCTGCTGCTGGACGAGCCGACGGCCAGCCTCGACCCCGACACCGCCGATTGGGTGCGCGGCTGGCTGGAGCGCTACCGGGCGGAGAGCGGCTGCGCCATCCTGCTGGCCAGCCACAACATGGCCGAGGTGGAGCGGCTCTGCGGCCATGTGCTGGTGATGAAGCGCGGCCGGCTGGTGGACCAGGGCGCGCCGGCCGCGCTGGTCGCCCGCTATGGCCGCGACAGCCTGGAGGATGTCTTCCTCGACATCGCGCGCGGCCAGGGTGCGGCCAGCGCGGCGGGGGCCGGCGCATGAGCGGCGGGGCGATGGGCGGCGCGGCGCAGCGCGTCTGGGGCCTGGTCTACCGGCATCTGGCGCTCTACCGGCGCTCCTGGCCGCGGCTGATCGAGCTGATGTACTGGCCGGTGCTGCAGATGCTGGTCTGGGGCTTCGTCACCGCCTATCTGGCCGGCGTGCAGCAGAACACCGGCAGCGTCGCCGCCGGCATCCTGCTGGGCGGTGTGCTGCTGTGGGAGGTGGCGCTGCGCAGCCAGATGGGCTTCGCGCTCTCCTTCCTGGAGGAGATCTGGAGCCGCAATCTCGGCCATCTCTTCGTCAGCCCGCTGCGCCCGCGTGAGCTGGTGGCGGGGCTGATCGTGATGAGCACGCTGCGCATGCTGGTGGGGGTGCTGCCGGCGGTGGGGCTGGCCTGGCTGCTCTACGGCTTCGGCCTGTTCGCGCTGGGGCCGGTGGTGGTGCTGTTCTTCGCCGCGCTGATGATGATGGGCTGGGCCGTGGCGCTCGGCGTCACCGCCATGATCCTGCGGCACGGGGCGGGGGCGGAGCCGCTGGCCTGGTCGGTGCTGTTCGGGCTGACGCCCTTTGCCTGCGTCTTCTACCCGATGGAGACGTTGCCGGTGGCGCTGCAATGGGTGGCCTCCGCCCTGCCGGCGGCGCATGTGTTCGAGGGCATGCGCGCGGCGCTGCTGCAGGGCGAGGTGGCGAGCGGCCATCTGCTAGCCGCCTTCGCGCTGGATGCGCTCTGGCTGCTGGTGCTGGGCCGGGTGTTCCTGGGCCAGTTCGAGGCGGCGCGGCGCAGCGGCGCGCTGAGCAATATTGGCGAGTAGCGCGCAGCCGCGCTGAACCGCCGGGCCATTCCGTGACCGAGGCGGGGCGTGCCCGGCGCCCCCTGCCCGCGGCCTTGCCTGGCGGCGCCCCAGGACCGGGCGCCCGGCCGGATGCGGCGGCTCAGCCGAACCAGAGGCGGTCGGCGGCCTCGGCCGGGCTGCGCAGCAGGCGGCCCAGCGCCTGGGCCAGCTCCTCCCGGCTCGGCTCCGGCGCATCCTCGGTGGGGTCCAGCACCGCGGCGGCGTCGAAGCCGATGCAGGCCTCGGGCTGCAGGCTCAGATGCAGGGCCAGGGCGGCGGCCAGCGAAGCCAGCTCGGCCTGGGGCGGGGTTTCGTCCCAGCCCGGCAGGGTGGCGTTGAAGGCCAGCTGCGCCGCCTGCTCGGCCAGGGCGGCCGGGGCGGCGGACCAGGCCGGCAGCGCGCCCTCGGCCAGGGAGGATGGCGCGGCGGGCGAGGCCGGCGCCGAGGCGGCAGCCGCGGCGGGGCCGGTCCAGGAAATGGCCATCGGCACGGTGGTGGGCCATTCGGCGGGCAGCGGCATGTCGTGCGGCGAAAGCGGCATCCTGCGCTCCTCCACCCCCCACGGGGGTGCGTCAGGCGGTGGCGGGACTGGCCCCACGGCACCGCGTCCTTCTGTCGGGGCGCAGCATCACTCCGTTTCGGTAAAGTTACGGTAAATCGAGGCGGACCCGCCGTGCCGCGCGGCGCGGCGGCGGGAGGGGCGGATTTCCTCGGCCGGGTTTCTGCTCTACAGCAGCCGCGTGACCCCGACCCGCTTCTTCCTGATCCGCCACGCCATCGTCGAACCCTCCGCCCGGGTGGTGATGTATGGCGACATGGACGTCTCCATCTGCGCCCTGGCCCTGGCGCAGGAGAGCGCCGCCTATCGCTGGCTGGCCCAGCGCCTGCCGGAAGGGGCGCGCTGGTTCCACACGCCGCTGTCGCGCACCCGCGCCACGGCCGAGGCGATCTTCGCCGCCGGCTACGCCGCGCCGGTGATGAGCGTCGAGCCGCGCTTCGCCGAGCAGCATCTCGGCCAGTGGCAGGGCATCACCCATGAGGCGCTGACCGAGCTGCTGAACGACCCGCCCCACCCCTTCTGGCCGCATGGCGCCTTCGAGCGCCCGCCCGGCGGCGAGAGCCTGCAGGACGTCATCGGCCGCGTCGGCCCCGCTTTGGAAGAGATGGCCGAGGCGCTCGAAGGGCAGGATGTGGTGATCGTGGCGCATGGCGGCTCGATCCGCGCCGCACTCGCCCATGCGCTGCGGCTCGACCCGCACCAGGCCTTCCAGCTCTCGGTGAAGAACCTGTCCCTGACCCGGCTGGAGAAGCATGGGGCGGATTGGCGCATCGTCTCGGTCAATGAGGAGCCGCCGGCCGGCGCCAGCGCCTGACACCGGCGGCCCGCCGCGCCCCCGGCCGCGCCAACGCCCGCAATTGTGTTGCCGCGCCCGGCCGCGCGCCACCGGCCGGCCGCAACTTGCCCTTGTCATGCCGCAGTCAGGAGTTCATGTCTCCCCAACAGCTTGGCGGAGGATGCTCATGCGGCGCTCGATCTGCGCATCGGTCTCGGCACGGTCGGTGATGGCCCCGCTCATGGCCCCCCTGGCCCTGGCGCTGGCCGGAATGCTCGCCCTCGCCCGCCCCGCCGCCGCCCAGGTGGAGGAGCAGGCGCTGGTCGACCGCTCGACGCTGGCCGTGCAGGAAATGCTCGGCGCCGGCGGCGGCGACAATGCGGCGCATTTCAACGACGCCATCGCCCTGCTGCGCCGGGCGCGCGCGGTGATGGTCTGCCCGCGCATCTTCCGCGCCGGCTTCATCCTGGGCGGCCAGGGCGGCTCCTGCGTGCTGCTGGCGCGCGACGGCGCCGGCTCCTGGTCCTCCCCCGCCTTCTACGGCATGGGCAGCGGCAGCATCGGCTTCCAGATCGGCGTGCAGGACGCCATGGTCATGATGATGGTGCTGACCGACAAGGGCCTCTCCGCCCTGATGGACAGCCAGTTCAAGATCGGCGCGGACGCCTCCATCGCGGTGGCGACGATCGGCGGCGGCATCGCCGGCTCCACCACCGCGGCCGTCGGCGCCGACATCGTCACCTTCGCCAAGAGCCGCGGCCTCTATGCCGGCATCGCGCTCGACGGCTCGCTGCTGTCGAGCCGCAGCGAGGCCAACCGCGCCTATTACGGCCAGGGCTACAGCGCGCGGCAGATCGTCATCGACATGGCGGCGCACAATCCGGGCGCCGACCCGCTGCGCGCCGTGCTGCTGCGCTTCGGCGGCCAGACCCCGCCCGCCGGCGCGGTGCCGCCCGCCCCGGCCGGCCAGGCGGCGATCCCGCCCACCACGCCCGGCTATGAGCCGCCGCCCTCCTACCAGCCGGGCGGCGGGGTGCAGTCCCAGCCGCTGCGCTGAGCGGAACCCGCCCGACACAAACCGGCCCGGGGGCCATCGCCCCCGGGCCTTTTTCATGCGCCCCTTCTCATTCGCCGGCGCGCAGGCCGAGCGCCAGGCTGCGCCCCTCGGCGCTGTCGGGATCGATCAGCCCCTCGCGCAGGAACAGGTCGATCAGCACCAGATTGACGTTGAACTTGAAGTCATCCGTGTCGCGCACCGCCTCCAGCACGCGGGTGGCCGGCCACAGCTCGAAATGCTCCACCTCGTCATCCTGCGGCACCGGCGTCACATCCTCGGGGATGTCGAGGTCATAGACATGCAGGATGTCGCGCCGCAGCCCCTCGCGCACCTGCATGATGTAGGAGAGGCGCGAGACCGGGCGCGCCCGCGCCACCAGCTCCGGCGCCAGGCCGGCCTCCTCGGCCGCCTCCTTCACCAGCGTCTCCTGCGGCGAGAGGCCGGCCGGCGTGCCGCCGGCGACGATATTGTCCCATTGCCCCGGCGCCACCGCCTTGTCGCGCGCCCGCTTGCCCAGCCACAGATGCAGCCCGTCCGGCCGGCGCACCAGCCCGTTCAGATGCACCCCCTGCGCCAGCACGCCGAAGGCCGGCACGGCGCCGCGGTCCAGCGTGGCCAGCACCGGCCCCTCGGGCTCGGCGCGCACGTCGAAACGCTCGCCGCGCAGCCGCAGATAGCCCGCCTTGGCCAGGCCCTGCGCCGCCTCGGCCAAAGCCTGGCCGCACGCCGCGGCGCCGCGCAGCCGCGCCGCCAGCGCCACGCCGCGCCCGTCGAAATGGAAATCGCGCGGGCGGAAGGCCAGCCAGCGCGCCAGGTCGGGGTCGAGCCAGCCCACCTGCTGCGGGCCGATATGGAAGGCCACCAGCCCGGCCGGCGAGGCCAGGTTGTTGCAGGCGGCGATGTGGCGGGCGAATCCGGTCGTCATGATGCGGGGGTTTTGCACCCGGAGCGCAGGCGGCAACAGGGCGGAAGGGGGTAGGCTTAACAGATTTTAAGGTATCTTCTTTTTCTGAAGAAAAAGAAGCAAAAAGACTTCTTTCCGTTTGATGTCCCGCCTCAGGCCTGAATCGGGACGCCAAACTGGTAAAAGTTTTTTGGTTCTTTTTTTCAAAAAAGAACATCTTTGTTGTCTTCTCCCGGCGTTGCCAGCCTCCCCCCGGCCGTCCATGTAACGGGCAACGTTCCGGAGACTTCCCCCCGTGATTGCCTCTTCCCGCCCACGCGGGCATTTCCACACCCTGCTGACCCTTGCCCCCTATCTCTGGCCGAAAGGCGAGACGGGGCTGCGCGCGCGGGTCGTCATCGCGCTGGTGCTGATGGTGCTGGCCAAGGGCGCCAATGTGCTGGTGCCGATCGTCTATGCCCGCGCGGTGGATGCGCTGGGCCCCAAGGGCGGCACCACCGCCGCCATCGCCACCGTGCCGGTGGCGCTGGTGCTGGGCTATGGCCTGCTGCGCATCACCTCCTCCTGGATGGCGGAGCTGCGCGACGCCGTCTTCACCCGGGTGCAGGCGCGCGCCGGGCGCGTCATCGCGCTGCAGGTGTTCCGCCACCTGCATGCGCTCTCCTTGCGCTTCCATCTGGACCGGCAGACCGGCGGCATGAGCCGGGTGATCGAGCGCGGCACGCGCGGCATCAACTTCGTGCTCGACTTCATGCTGTTCAACATCGTCCCCACTTTGATCGAGATCCTGCTGGTGGCGGCGATCCTGTGGGGCATGTTCGACGCGTCCTTCGCGCTGGTCACGCTGCTGACCATCGGGCTCTATATCGGCTTCACCCTGGTCTTCACCGATTGGCGCCTGCGCTTCCGCCGCGCCATGAACGAGATGGACCAGGAGGCCAACACCAAGGCCATCGACAGCCTGCTGAACTACGAGACGGTCAAGTATTTCGGCAATGAGAAGCATGAGGAGCGCCGCTACGACGCGACGCTGGCGCGCTACGAGCAGGCCTATACCCGCTCCGAGGTGACGCTGAACTACCTCAACATGGGCCAGGCGGCGATCATCGCCGTGGGGCTGACGGCGGTGATGCTGATGGCGGCGCAGGGCGTCGCCGCGGGCCGCATGTCGGTGGGCGATTTCGTGCTGGTGAACACCTACCTGATCCAGCTCTATCTGCCGCTGAACTTCCTGGGCTTCGTCTATCGCGAGCTGAAGCAGGGGCTCGTCGACATGGAAGCCATGTTCACCCTGATGCGGGAGAAGCAGGAGGTGGCGGATGCGCCCGGCGCGCAGCCTTTGGCCGCCGGCCCCGGCGAGCTGGTGTTCGAGGATGTGCGCTTCGGCTACCGCCCCGACCGTACCATCCTCAAGGGTGTCTCCTTCACCGTGCCGGCGGGGCGGACGCTGGCCATCGTCGGGCCGACGGGGGCGGGCAAATCCACCATCTCCCGCCTGCTGTTCCGCTTCTACGACCCGCAAGCGGGCCGCATCCTGCTGGATGGCCAGCCGATCGGCGCGGTGACGCAGGAGAGCCTGCGCCAGGCGATCGGCGTGGTGCCGCAGGACACGGTGCTGTTCAACGACACCATCCGCTACAACATCGCCTATGGCCGCCCCGATGCCGAGCCGGAGCTGATCGAGGCCGCCGCCCGGCTGGCCCAGGTGCATGATTTCGTCATGCGCCTGCCGGAGGGCTACGACACCCGGGTCGGCGAGCGCGGGCTGAAGCTCTCGGGCGGCGAGAAGCAGCGCGTCGCCATCGCGCGCACCATCCTGAAGGATCCGCGCGTGCTGATCCTGGACGAGGCGACCAGCGCCCTCGACACCCGCACCGAGCAGGAGATCCAGGCGGCGCTGAAGCGCGTCTCCACCGGCCGCACCACGCTGGTGATCGCGCACCGCCTCTCCACCGTGGTCGATGCGGATGAGATCATCGTGCTGCAGGACGGCCAGATCGCCGAGCGCGGCGGCCATGCCGAGCTGATGGCCCGGGACGGGCTCTACGCCCAGATGTGGCGCCGCCAATCCGAGGCGGTGGCCGCCGCCGAGGCCGCCGCGGCGGCGCAGGAGGCGGCGCGCGCCGCCGGCGTGGAACCGGGCGCCAAGCCCGCCAACCCGCCGAGCTGAGGCCAGGCGCCACCCGCACCGGCCCGGCGCCCTGGCGCGGCGGGACCGGTGCCATTTTACAACATGACAAAATGGAAAGTTTCCCGGGGGTTTTGCCGGACCCTCATCCTGACTATGTGACCGGACCGTATCAGGAGGGCACCAGATGCAACTCGATCCGCAGGGGGTGGCCCCGGAGGACCTCAGCCACGCCGGTTCCGTCGTGGACAAGGCCATCGAATACATGATCGAGCAGAAGATCGCGCCGATCTCCATCGCCTCCGCCCTGCTGGGCGGCGCGCTGGGGCTGATGGCGCGTTCGATGCGCGACGAGTCGATCGCCAATGTGCTGCGCAGCGCCCTCGCCTCGGTCGAGGCGGGCGAGCTGTCGGAGATGCGGCAATCCGCGCCGCAGCCGGGCTCCGGCAGCATGTGACGCGGCGGGCGGCCGCGCCCGGCCTGCCGGGCGGCCGCCCCAGGGGGGGGCAGCGCCCTGGGGGGCGGGTTTTGCGCCGCAGAATCCTTGACTCTCCCCCGGGGCCGCGCCATACGCCCCGTCTGTTTTTCATCTTGGGTGTGCGGTGCTTGCCGCGACCCTGATCGTCCTTTGAAGGGTAGCGCCATGGCTCGCCGTTGCGGCATCACCGGCAAGGGCGTGCTGACGGGCAACAACGTCAGCCACGCCAACAACAAGACGCGTCGCCGGTTCCTCCCGAACCTGCAGGAGACCTCGTTCTTCTCCGACGTGCTCGGCACCTCCGTGCAGATCCGCCTGTCGACCAACGGCATCCGCACCGTGGAGCACAATGGCGGGCTGGACTCGTTCCTGCTCGGCACCCCCGACCGCAAGCTGCCGGCCGAGGCGCTGGTGCTGAAGCGCCGCATCTCCAAGGCGCAGGAGAAGAAGGCCGCCGCCGCCGCGGCCGCCTGATCCTTCGGGACGCTGCCGGCGGCCCCGCCGCCGGATGAGACAACGCGCCATGCCCCGCATGGCGCGTTTTTTCATGCCCTGCCGCCAGCGCGGCCCGGGGCCCGCCACTCCGGCGGCGGTTTTTTCTCGATTTCGTGCGCTGGCTTTACCTTTGCTTAACCGGCATGGCCGAGCATCGGCACATGTCTCAATTTTTGTCCGTCTCCTTCGGCCTCCTGCCCTGCCTCGCCGGCGCTGCCTTCTGGCAGTGGCGCCGCCGCCGGCAGGCCGAGACGCGCGCCACCCGGGTGGAGGCGGCGCTGGCCGAGCGCGGCCGGCAGCTCGATCTCTTCGCGCAGGAGCTGCACGGGCTCGGCCTGACGCTGATGGGCGAGGCCGGGCGCGAGCAGCGGCTGGAGCGGCAGGCGCGGGCACTGCTCGGCCTCGCCGCCGATGTGCATGACACCGCCGGGGCCCAATCCGGCCCGCGCGTGCTGAAGGAGGAGCGCATCGCCCTCGGCCCGGTGCTGCAGGAGGCGATCGAGCAGGTCTCGCTGGCCCTCGCCCCCGGCCGGCGGCAATGGTGCGTGGCGCCGGAGCTGCGCCAGGCATCGCTGCTGGCCGATCCGCGGGCGCTGCGCGGCGCGCTGCGCCAGGTGCTGACCCGCGCCGTGCGCCACAGCCGCGATGGCGACCCGATCGCGCTGCAGCTGGTGCGCAGCGACGAGACCATCGCCATCGTGGTGGAGGATGAGGGCGCCGGCCTGCCGGCCGAGGATCTGTCGATGCTGGGCCGGCATTCCGGCACGCGCGGCCTCGGCCTCGGACTGCTGGTGGCGCGCCAGCTGCTGCACGCGCATGAGGGCGAGCTGACCATCGAGGCGGTGCAGGGCATCGGCGCGCGCACCTGGATGACCCTGCCGCGCCACCGGCTGCTGGCCGCCGAGCCGGCCTGAAGGCGGGTGCGGGGGACCCTGTCCCCTGCTGGGGGAGTCTGAGGGGGCAAAGCCCCCTCAGGTCACATGCCTAGTCGTCGAAGGGCAGCCCGACATAATTCTCCGCCAGCGCCGTGGCCGCGGCGCGGGAGGTGCGGACGAAGTCGAGATCGGCCAGGTGGATGCGCTGCTCGAAGGGCGTCTCCGCCGCGTTCCGGTGCAGCATGGTGGTCATGTACCAGGAGAAGCGCTCGCCCTTCCAGACGCGGCGCAGCGCGGTGGCGCTGTAGCGCGCCAGCGCCTCGCCATCATTGCGGCGATACTTCGCTTCCAGCGCGCGGGACAGCACCAGCACATCGGCCACCGCCAGGTTCAGCCCCTTGGCGCCGGTCGGCGGCACGATATGCGCGGCATCGCCCGCCAGGAACAGCCGGCCATGCTGCATCGGCTCGCAGACGAAGCTGCGCAGCGGGATGATGCCCTTCTGGAAGATCTCTCCCTGCCGCAGCTGCCAGCCATCCTCGGTGGCCAGCCGCGCCTGCAGCTGGTCCCAGATGCGGGCATCGGACCAGTTGGCGATGTCGTCCTGCGGGTCGCACTGGATGTACATGCGCTGGATCTCGGGCGAGCGCGTGGACAACAGGGCAAAACCCTCGCCCTGATTGGCGTAGATCAGCTCGTGCCAGGAGAGCGGCGCGCGCGCCAGGATGCCGAGCCAGCCGAAGGGGTAGACCTTCTGGTATTCGGTGCGGGCGGCGGCGGGAATGGCCTGCCGCCCCGGCCCGTGGAAGCCGTCGGCGCCGACGATGTAGTCGCAATCCAGCCGCTGCGCCTCGCCCCCTGGCCCGTCGCGCCAGGTCAGGTAGGGCCGGTCGGTGTCGACATCATGGATCGCGGTCCCGGCCACACCGAACAGGATCTCGCCGCCATCGGCCAGCCGCGCGGCGATCAGATCCTTCAGCACCTCGTGCTGGGCATAGACCGTCACCTTTTTGCCGCCGGTCAGCTCCTCCATGTCCAGATGCAGGCGCTGGCGGTTCCATTGCAGGGTGATGCCGGTGTGGAAATGCCCCTCGCGCCGCATCCGTTCGCCGAGCCCCATCTGGTGCATCAGCTCGGTCACCCAATGCTCCAGCACGCCGGCGCGGATGGTGCCCTCCACCTCCGCCCGGCTGCGGCTTTCCAGGATGACGCTGTCGATGCCGGCGCGGTGCAGCAGATGCGCCAGGAACAGCCCGGCCGGACCGCAGCCGACGATGCCCACCCGGGTGACGCGGCGCTGCGTGCTGCTCATGGACTTTTCCCTCCTCCAATCCGTCTTGGCCGCAGGATATCCAGGCGCCGCAACGCTCCGGAATGGACGGAAGGGCGGATTTCCGGCACTTTTCCGCCATGCAGCTGGTGCCCCGTTTCTTCCTGTATGGCGAGGCCGAGGATGCGGCGGAGAGCCGCTTCCTGCATATCGAGACCATTCCCGCGCGCAGCCGCCCGCATGGCTGGCGCATCGCGCCGCACCGGCATCCCGGCCTGCTGCAGCTGCTGCTGGCGACCCGCGGCGGCGGCCTGGTGCAGTTCGACGGCGCCGAGCATGGCTTCGCCGCCCCTGCCCTGCTGCTGCTGCCGCCCTCGGTGATCCATGGCTTCGCCTTCCGCCCCGGCACGGATGGCTGGGTGCTCAGCATCGCCCTGCCCTATGCGGCGGAGCTGCTGGCCGAGGACAGCCTGCCGGAGGAGGCGGCGCTGCTGCCGCTGGACCGCGCCGCGCTGCTGCGCCACCGCGTGCTGCGCCGCTTCGCCGAGCTGGCCGAGGAATTCCGCGGCAGCCGCCCCGGCCGCGCCGCGGCGCTGTCGGCGCAGCTGCGGCTGGTGCTGCTGGCCCTGGCCCGGCTGCGCGCCGAGCGGCCGGACGCCGCCATTCCCACCGCCCCGGATGTGCTGCTCTTCGCCCGCTTCCGCGCCCTGGTGGAGCAATGGTACCGCGAGGATCGCGCCCTGGCGGAGTATCGCCGCGCCCTCGGCCTGTCGGAGAAGAAGCTGGCGGCGCTGTGCCGCGAGCATGCCGGGCGCAGCCCGCTGCAGCTGATCCATGCGCGCAAGCTGGTGGAGGCGCGGCGCAGCCTGCGCTACGGCACCCAGTCGGTGGCGGAGATCGCCTATGGGCTGGGCTTCCGCGACCCGGCCTATTTTTCGCGGTTCTACCGCCGGCTGACCGGAGAGGCGCCGCGCCGGCCGCGCGGCGCCGCGCCCGGGACCGATTCCATGCGGGCCGCGCCGAGTCGCGCATAGTTCAACGGGCTGGCGCGCTGGTGAGACGACAGGGCGGGCCGGGCGCGAAACATTGGCCTCCCCCCGGGAGACGCCATCCATGACGCAGCCTGCCCCCCGCCCCCCTGCCCTCCGCCGGGCCCGCCTGGCCCTGCCAAGTCTGGTTCTGCCCGGCCTGGCCCTGCTCGGCCTGGCCTGCGGCAGCGCGCTGCCGGCGCAGGCGCAGCCAGGCATGGCGCCCGCCGAGGCGCCGGCCGGCCGGCCGGGCGAGGGCCTGGCGCCCAGCCCCTCCCAATCCCCCGCCCCGGGCGGCGGCACGCCGCTGCGCAAGGACGCGCCCGCGCCCAGCCCGGCGCCCGCCCCGGCGCCGCCGGCGCCGCCCTCCCCCGGCGGCCAGGCCGCGCGGCCGGCCCCGCCCGCCCTGCCGCCCAACGATGCCGATATCGACAAGGCCGCCGCCGTCGCCACCGCGGCGCAACGCGGCATCGAGGCGGCGCGCGCGCTGGAGCGGCTGCACCCCGAGGCGGGCAGCGCGCCGCCCAGCCTGGCGGACCCGCAGGCGGCGCCGCTGCTGCGCCGGCTCTTCGACAGCGAGGCGGTGGTGGCGCTGCGCCCGGTGGGCCAGGTCTCCGGCCCGGCGCTGGCCGCCTGGAGCGAGGCCGGGCAGAAGGTGCTGGCGCGCTACGCCGCGCAGCTGCGCGACCCGGCGACGCGCGGCGCCGCCGCCCTGGCGCTGCAGGAGGAGATCACCCTCGCCACCGTCTTCGTCTTCCGCATCAGCGCCACGCTCTTCGCCCCCGCCATGGCGCGCGCCGCCGCCAACCCGGCGCAGGGCGATGCGGTGCTGGCGCGGCTGTCACGCGCCTCGGCGCAGAGCATCGGCGGCATGCTGACCATCCTCAGCGATCGCGGGCTGGAGGTGGAGAATGCGCGGCCGATCGCCGCCGCCCTGGCCGCCGATGTCCCGCTGCTGCGCCCGGCCCTGTCGACCGAGGCGCGGCTGCCGCTGGTCGCCCGCACCGCCGCGCTGATGGTGCAGCTGCAGGACGAGGCTGTGCGGAGCGATCTGCGCAGGCTACAGGAGCAGCTGCGCGAAGGCGGGTGAGGCCGGACCCCGCCGACGCGCATCCGCTCTGCTGCTGACGAGGCCTTGCCGCATGCCGCTGTCCACCCGGCACCATGCTTCCCATGACATCTTCCTGCTGCGCGACGGGCTGTTCGAGGCTCCACCGGATGTAGTGCTGCACACGCGGGGCAGCGCCCCGGGCGGCGAGGAGAAGGCGGCGCCGGATGGGCTCGGCCGCACCGTGCTGCAGCTGCCGGTGAACTGCTTCCTGCTGCGCGGCCCGACCGGGCTGACCCTGGTCGATGCCGGCTGCGGCTCCGCCTGGGGCGAGGGCTTCGGCGGCGCCCGCACGGCGCTGGCGCGGCTCGGCGTGGCGCCGGAGGCGATCGAGCGGGTGCTGCTGACGCATCTGCACAGCGACCATGTGCTGGGGCTGTTCGAGGGCGAGGCGGCCTATTTCCCGCGCGCCGAGATCTGGCTGCCGCGCAGCGACCTGGCCTTCTTCACCGATGCGGCGGAGCGCGCCCGCCTGCCCAAGGCGCGCCAGGGCGGCTTCGAGCTGGCGGCGCGGCTGGAACGGCTCTGCCCCCGGAAGCTGCGCCCGGTCGGCCCCGGCCCCGTGCTGCCGGGGATCGAGGCGCTGCCGCTGCCCGGCCACACGCCCGGCCATACCGGCTATCTGCTGGGCGACCTGCTGCTCTGGGGCGATGCGCTGCACCTGGCCGAGCTGCAGCCGGCCGATCCGGATATCGGCATGGCCTTCGACCTCGACCCCCTGGGTGCGGCGGCGACGCGCCACGCCCTGCTGCGGCGCTGCGCGGCCGAGGGCTGGGTGGTGGCCGGGTCGCATATCGAGGGTTTCCGGCGCGTCGAGAGCGCCGGCTGCGCCTGGAAGCTCTGCCCGGCCTGAGCCGCCTCCCCGCCGCGGAGCGGTCGGCCGAAACCCCGCCGAGACGCTGCCGCGGGGCGGCCTCCCGAAAGCCCGGGCGCAGCGCGCCCGCCTGACAGAAAAACAGAAAAACGGCGGGGCCCGCACCCCGCCGCGCCGCGCCTCACATATCGAAAAAGACGGTCTCGCCCTCGCCCTGCAGGCGGATCTCGAAGCGGTAGGTGGGCAGGCCCTGCCCCTCGACCTTGCGGCCGATCAGCGTGGCGCGGCGCCCGACCTGCTCGACGCAGCGCAGCACCGGGTCCGCCTCCAGCGCCGCCGCATCCTCGGGGAAGTACATGCGGGTGTGCAGGTGGATGTTGATGCCGCGCGCGAAGACCAGCAGCGAGACATGCGGCGCCTGCTTGCGGCCGTCGCGCCAGGGCACGGCGCCGGGGCGGATGGTCTCGAAGAACCATTCTCCCGTGGCCGCATCGGCGGCCGCGCGGCCCCAGCCGGAGAAGCCCTGGGCGTTGTGGCGCCCCTCGGCATCGGCCTGCCACAGCTCCAGCAGCGCGTCGCGCACCATGTGGCCGGAGCCGTCGATCACCACCCCCTCGATGCGGATGCGCTCGCCCGGGCCGGTGATCAGATGCGGCTGTTCCTGGGTGCGGATCTCGAGCCCGGCGAAGGCCGGCAGCGTGCCGATATGCACATAGGGGCCGCCGGTCTGGCTCGGCGTTTCCTGCAGATGCTGCACGGGCATGGTCACATCCCCTCCGGCTGGGTCTCGAAGAAGGTCTGGCGGCGGCCGCGCAGCACGATGTCGAAGCGATAGGCCAGCGCGTCGAAGGGCACGCTGTGGTTCATGTCGAGCTTCGCCACCAGCCGCTCCCGCGCCGCTGCATCCGGCAGGGTGCCGAGGATCGGGCAGAGGCCGATCAGCGGGTCGCCCTCGAAATAGAGCTGGCTGACCAGGCGCTGGACGAAGGCATCGCCGAACAGCGAGAAATGGATATGCGCCGGCCGCCAGTCGCTGCCGTGGTTGCGCCAGGGATAGGGGCCGGGGCGCACGGTGCGGAAGAAGTAGTTGCCGTCGCCATCCGTCATGCAGCGCCCGGCGCCACCGAAATTCGGGTCGAGCGGCGCCAGATAGGCGTCGTTCTTGTGCCGGTAGCGGCCGCCGGCATTGGCCTGCCACACCTCGATCAGCGTGTTGCGCACGGGGCGCGCATTCTCGTCCAGCACCTTGCCGAAGACGATGATCCGCTCGCCGATCGCCTCGCCATCCTTGGCATAGTTGCGGATCAGGTCGTTCTCCAGCGGCGCCAGGATGTTCGCGCGGAACACCGGCCCGGTGTTCTCCCCCGGCCCCGGCTCGACCGAGACCAGGGCGCAGCGCGGGCTGCGCAGCACGCTGGTCTTGTATTGCGGCGTGTAGGCGGGCGGATGCAGGGCGCGGTTGCGCTTGATGATGTCACCCGGCTCGGGCATGGCGTTTCCTCCGCCGGGCGGCAGGGCCCGGTCCGCCGCAGCATGCCGTGCCCGCTTGCATGAAGGAACCGGGGAAGTAGCATGCGATGCATGAACGGCATCGATGCTTTGGCGCTGGATGGGCACGCGCTGCGCCTGTTCCTGGCGGTGCTGGAGGAAGGCTCGGTCACCGCGGCGGCCAGCCGGCTCGGCCTCAGCCAGTCGGCGGCCAGCCATGGGCTGATCCGGCTGCGCGCCCTGCTGGGCGACCCGCTTTTCGTCAAATCCGGCCGCGGCATCACCGCCACCCCGCAGGCCCGGGCGCTGGCCGGCCCGGCCCAGGCGCTGCTGGACGGGCTGCAGGCGCTGGCCCGGCCGCAGAGCTTCGCCCCCGCCACCGCCCGGCTGTCGCTGACCATCGCCGCCAATGACTTCCAGCGCGACCTGCTGCTGCCGCGTTTCCATGCGCGCATCGCGGCGCAGGTCGCCGATCTCAGCCTGAAGGTGGTGCCCTCCGGCGCGCCCGGCGCCGCTTTGCTGCGCGAGCGCGGCTGCGACCTGGTCATCACCCCGATCCCGCCCGCCGGCACCGACATCCTGCGGCGGCGGCTGCTCTCCGACCGCTTCGCCTGTTTCTACGACCCGGAATGCCGCGCCGCGCCGCGCACAGCGGAGGACTATCTCGCCGCTCGCCACATCACCGTGGTGCATCCCGAGGGCGAGGCGCTGGAATTCGACAAGCGGCTGGAGGCGGAGGGCATCCATCGCGACATCGCGCTGCGCCTGCCGGATTTCACCGGCATCGCCGCCTTCCTGCGCGGCAGCGCCATGCTCGCCACCCTGCCCGGGCTGCTGCGGCATGCGGCGCTGTCCGGCTTCGCCGGCGTGCCGGTGCCGCTGCCCCTGGCCGATGGGCGGCTGGACGCGCTGCCGCTGCACATGGCCTGGCACCGGCGCGACCAGCAGGATGCGCGCCATGCCTGGCTGCGCGCGCAGCTGCTGCAGGTGGCGGCCGAGACGCCGCGCGGGAGCGCAGCGTGAAGCGCGGCCCGGCGGCGCGCGACCTGCTGGGCGGCCTGTCGCGCGGCCTGGCGGTGATCGAGGCCTTCGACGCCACCCGGCCGCGCGCCAGCATCGCCGACATCGCCCGCGCCACCGGCCTGACCCGCGCCGCGGCGCGGCGCTGCCTGCTGACGCTGGCCGAGCTCGGCTATGCCGAGGGCGATGGCCGCCATTATTGGCTGACGCCGCGCGTGCTGCGGCTCGGCGGCGCCTGGCTGTCCAGCGCCACCCTGCCGGAGCTGCTGCAGCCGCAGCTGGACGCGGTGCGGGAGGCGACGGGGGAGAGCTGCTCCGCCGCCATCCTGGACGGGACGGAGGTGGTCTATGTGGCGCGCGCCGCGGCGCGGCGGATCATGTCGATCAGCCTCGGCGTCGGCAGCCGGCTGCCGGCGCATTGCACGGCGCTGGGGCGGGCCCTGCTCTCCGCCCTGCCGGAGGGGGCGCTGGAGCAGCATATCGCCGCCCTGACGCCGGAGGCGCTGACCAGCCACACCCGCACCAGCCGCGCCGGGATCCGCGCCGCCATCGCCGAGGCCCGCGCCCAGGGCTATGCGCTGGTGGATGAGGAGCTGGAGATCGGGCTGCGCTCGCTGGCCGTGCCGGTGCGCGACCAGCGCGGCCGCTGCGTCGCCGCCATCAATATCGGCGTGCAGACGGCCCGCGCGCCGGAGCCGGTGCTGCAGGAGCGGCTGCTGCCGGCGCTGCTGGCGGCGGCGGCCGAGCTGCGCCGGGTGATCCCGGGCTGAGCGATCGGCGCTTCTCCCCGGCTGCGGCGGGCCCTAAGCAGGCGGCATGACCGCGCCGCTGCAGATCCTCCTCGCCAGCTACAATGGCGCCGCCTGGCTGCCGGAGCAGCTGGCCAGCCTCGACGCGCAGGCGGCCGCGCCGGACTGGCGGCTGCTGTGGCGCGATGATGGCTCCAGCGATGCCAGCGCGGCGATCCTGGCCGCGCATCCGCGCGCGCGGCAGGTGCCGGGCGGGGCCCATGGGGAATCGGGGCGGCTCGGCCCCGGCCCGGGTTTCCTGGCGCTGCTGGCGGCGGCGCCGGAGGATGCGCCGGCCTATGCCTTCTGCGACCAGGACGATGTCTGGCTGCCGCACAAGCTGGCCAGCGCCTGGGGCTGGATCGCGGCGCAGCCGGCGGAGCGGCCGGCGCTGTACTGCGCCCGGCAGCAATTGGTGGATGCGGCGCTGAACCCGATCGGCCTGTCCCCCGACGCGCCGCGCCCGCCCGGCTTCGGCAATGCGCTGGTGCAGAACATCGCCACTGGCTGCACGGTGATGCTGAACCCGGCGGCGCGGCGGCTGATCCTGGCGGCGCCGCCGATGCCGGCGGCCTCGATGCATGATTGGTGGGCCTATCTGCTGGTCAGCGGCGCCGGCGGCGCGCTGCGCTTCGATCCGCGCCCGGCCCTGCTCTACCGCCAGCATGGGCGCAACAGCGTGGGCGCCAGCGGCGCCGACCTCGCCCGCGCGCGGGGCGCGCTGCGGCGCGGCGCCACGCGCTTCCTCGACACGCTGGAGGCGCATCGCGCGGCGCTGGCCGGGGCCGGGCCGCTGCTGGTGCCGCAGGCGCGCCAGGCGCTGGCGGCGCTGGCCCCGCTGCGCGGCGCCGGGCCGCTGCAGCGGCTGCGTCTCGCCCGCCGCGCCGGCCTCTACCGCCAGCGGGCGGTGGAGGATTGGGCGCTGCGGGGCATGCTGCTGCTGGGCTAGGGGGCGGCGCCGCGGCCCCCGGCGTGGCGCGCCTCGGCCGCCGCGTAGCAGTCGAGATAGGCGGCGGCGACCCGCTCCATGCCATAGGCCTCGCCCAGCGCCGCGGCGTCGCGGCCGAAGCCGGCGCGGGTGGGCTCGTCGGCCATGGCCAGCATCGCCTCGGCCAGCGCCTCGGCGAAGGCGCCATCCTCCGGCTCGGCCGGCAGCACCAGCCCGGCGCGGCGCCCCTCCTGCAGCAGCATGCCGCGGATCTCGCCGACATCGGTGGCGATCACCGGCCGGCCCACCTGCATCGCCTGGATCAGCCCCAGCGGATGCGATTCGCCGGCGAAGCGCGTCGGCAGGATGACGACATCGGCCAGCCGGTACAGGCCGTGGATGCGCTCCTGGAAGCCCAGCAGATGCACACCGGGCGGCAGCTCCGGCAAAGCGCGCAGCCGGTCGGCCTCCGGCCCCTCCCCCGCCAGCAGCAGCCGCAGCCGGCGCGGGCTGCGCGGCTGGGCGCGGCGCAGCGCCTCCACCGCGATGCCCCAGCCCTTGTCGGGAATGGCGCGCGAGGCGAGCGCGAAGACCAGCTCGTCCTCGCCGATGCCGAGCGCCGCGCGGTCCTGCGGGAAGGGCCGGTCGTCGAGGGCCATGCCGTTGGGGATGCGGCGCACCGGCACCTGCCGCTCCGCCCCCCCCAACTGCTGCAAATTGCGCGGCGTCAGATAGACGAAACAGTCGACACCGCGCGCCAGGCGCTGGCGGAAGCCCTCCTCCATCGCGGTGAATTCGTAGGAGCCGTGCAGGGTGACGACATAGGGCACCGGCGGCGGCGCCTCGCCGGCCAGGAACAGATGCTCGCCGCCGACGAAATGCGAATGGATCAGCGTCACCCCGGTCTCGGCCAGGAAACGCTCCGGCCCGGCCCGGCGGACATCCTCGGCGTGGTAGACGGCGACGCGGCGGTCGAGCTGGGCGCGCACCTGCGGGTTCCAGTCATGCGGCATCAGCGCCAGCATCGACACGACATGGCCCTGTTGCACCAGCGCATTGGCCAGGTGGATCGGCACCATCTCGCCGCCGCCGAGATAGAAGCCCAGCGTCACCATCAGCACATGCCGCGTCTCGCGCGGGGCGGCCAGCGCCGCATTGCTGTCGAACACGGCGGAGAGGCTGCCGAGCGCGGCGGCGGCGCCGGCATGGCCGAACTGCGCCTCCAGCTGGGTGTGGAACCGCTCCACCGTCGCCTCGGGGATGCCGAAGCGGCGGCGCAGCGCCAGCAGCAGCCTTGCATGCTCGCGGTAATAGCCCTCGGTGGTGAAGCTGCCGGCCGAGGTGTTCTGCCCGTGCTGGCGGAAATAGCTGACCGCCTGCGGCTCATAGGCGATGCGGCCGCCGCGCGAGAGGGTGGCGTAGAGGAACCAGTCGCCGAGGATGCGGTAGGTCGCGGCCTCCTGCCACACCGCCTCCTCCACCGGCTGGTTGCGGATCAGGCAGCCGCCGACATTGGCGATCAGGTTGGAGACGCCGAAGCCGCCATCGAACCAGGCCTTGGCCGGGCGGCTGACCGGGCGGCCGCACAGGCCGGGCTCGGCCCGCTCGCGATAGGCGTCGAGCCCGTCATAGGGCCGCCCTTCGGCATCGGCGAACTGGATGCGGCCGAAGCCCAGCAGCACGCTCTCATCGGTGAAGACCGGCACCAGCCGCTCGAGGAAGCGCGGATCGGCGAAATCATCGCTCTCGCAGATCCAGATCAGCTCGCCCTTCGCCTCGGCGACGCCGCGGCGCCACTGGCGGAAGACATTGCCGGAATTGGCCTCGTTCAGCACGGCGCGGATGCGGCCGGGATGCGCCTCCGCATAGCGCCGGATCACCGCGGCGCTGTCATCGGTCGAGGCGTCGTCGAGCAGGATCACCTCGATGTTGCGGTAGCGCTGGCCGAGGATGCTGTCGATGCGCTGCGGCAGGAAGCGCGCATGGTTGTAGTTGGGCACGATGACGCTTACCAGCGGCTGGTAGTCGCGGCTGAAGCGGCGGCGCGCCCGCAGATGCCGCAGCCGGTGGCTGGCATGGTAGAGGCTGCGCAGCATGGCGCGGCCCCGGCGGCGCAGCCCGGGGAAGCGCGACAGCGCCGCGCGCAGCGGCGCCGAGGCGCGCCAGAAGGTGCTGCTCTCGATCGCCAGGCCGCGCTGGCGCAGCTGCTCGGTGCGGCGGGTGGCGATCTCGGCCAAGCGGGTCTGCTCGGCCAGCTGCTGGCGCAGCTCGGCCTCGCGCCGCGGCCAGTCGGCCTCCTGCGATGGGGGCTGCCCCGCACCGGCCGGCCCTGGTGCCGGCTGGTTCTGGCTGGAAGGCGATGATGCCGGCTGGTTCTGGCTGGCCGGCGATGATGCCGGCTGGCACAGGCTGGCCGGCAGCGGCGGCAGCGGCGCGTCGGAGGCCAGCACCAGCCCCTGCCCGCGCTCCGGCGCCGCGGCGTCCGGCATGGCCTCCGCCGCCTGGCGCAGCCAGCGCAGCTCGGCGGGCGCCTCCGGCAGCAGCAGGCTGCCCGCCACCGCGTGCTGGCCGAGCACGGCGACCTGGGCGAAGAGCGGCCGCAGCGCCGCCTGCAGCGGCGCCACCGCGCCGCCCAGCAGCAGCAGCCCGCCCGGCGCCAAGGCGCGGCGCAGGGCGGCGAGCGCCTCGGCCCCCGCCGGCGCATCCTCCAGGCAGAGCAGCAGCTCGGCCTCGCCCTCGGGCAGGGCCTGGGCAGGAAGGGCGGCGCCGGCCGGCCAGGGCAGCGCGCGCAGGGCGGCGGCCTGGCCGTCCAGCAGCCGCGCCGCCGCCCCGGGGTCGGGGCCCAGCGCCAGCACGCGGCGGCCCGCCGCCAGCTCGCGCGCGAACCACCAGCGATGCAGCCGCTCCAGCGAAACCGTCCGTTCCCCCACCTCCGGCCCCGAAACCCCGCCGGAACTGCCTACCACCATGCACCACCTCAAATGCGCGGCGGCAGGGGCCGCCGCGCTGTCCGTCCTGAACCGGGTCCTGTAGCGCAGCCCGGCCATGCCGCCCATGGAGGGCGCCCTGCCTCTCCGCGAATGAGAGACACCGCGCAAGGAAACCGGAAATCGTGGCATAAACCGGGCCGGGCCGCGGAGTTGCACGGCCAAGCCCAGGTTTCTCGCCGCCCCGGGCCGGCGCGTTGTGCGCATAGCGCACGCGATTGCCGCCACCGCCCGGCGCGACCTAGTCTCGGCCACCGGCCGTCCAGGGCCGGGCGGGCCGCCCCGGGACCGCTCCGGCGACCGGCCCCAGGCAGCCCCAGGGCAGTGAGGAAGCGCATGATCAACAAGATCGTCCGAGACATGGCCGCGGCGATGGAGGGCGTCGCCGATGGCGCCACGGTGCTGGTGGGCGGCTTCGGCTCGGTCGGCCAGCCGGACGCGCTGATCGACGGGCTGATCGAGCACGGCGCCAAGGATCTGACCATCGTCGCCAACAATGCCGGCGCCGGGCGTGTCGGGCTGGCGCGGCTGATGGAGCTCGGGCGGGTGCGCAAGATCATCTGCTCCTTCCCGCGCAGCGCCGGCTCGGTGGTGTTCGAGGAGCTGTACAAGGCCGGGAAGATCGAGCTGGAGATCGTGCCGCAGGGCACGCTGGCCGAGCGCATGCGCGCCGCCGGCGCCGGGGTGCCGGCCTTCTACACGCCGACCGGCTACGGCACGCTGCTGACCGAGGGCAAGCCCTCGGCCGAGTTCGGCGGCACGATGTGCGTGCTGGAACACGCCCTGCCGGGCGATGTGGCGCTGGTGCAGGCCTACAAGGGCGATCGCTGGGGCAACCTCACCTATCGCCGCTCGGGCCGCAACTTCAACCCGGTGATGGCGATGGCGGCGAAGCTGACCATCGCCCAGGTCGACGAGATCGCGCCGCTCGGCACGCTGGATCCGGAGGAGGTGGTCACCCCCGGCATCTTCACCGACCGCGTCATCCACCTGCCGCACGCCGCCTGAGGAGGATCCGAGCATGAGCGAGACCGCTTTCACGCCGCTGGCCCGCAAGGACATGGCGCGCCGCGTGGCGCAGGACATTCCCGAGGGCTGGTATGTCAATCTCGGCATCGGCATCCCGACGCTGGTGGCCGATTTCGTGCCCGCCGGGCGCGAGGTGGTGTTCCATTCCGAGAATGGCGTGCTGGGCATGGGCCCGGCGCCGGCGCCGGAGGATGCCGATCCCTGGCTGATCAATGCCGGCAAGCAGCAGGTGACGCTGGTGCGCGGCGGCGCCTATGTGCACCACGCCGACAGCTTCGCGATGATCCGCGGCGGGCATCTCGATCTCTGCGTGCTCGGCGCCTTCGAGGTGGCGGAGAATGGCGATGTCGCCAATTGGGCGACCTCGGCCAATGACACCGCGCCGGCCGTGGGCGGCGCGATGGACCTCGCCGCCGGGGCCAAGCGGCTCTGGGTGGTGATGGAGCACACCACCAAGGAGGGCGCGCCGCGCCTGGTGCGCCGCTGCGGCTATCCGCTGACCGCCATGGGCGCGGTGCGGCGGGTCTACACCAACCTCGCCGTGCTCGATGTGACGCCCGAGGGCTTCGCGGTGGTCGAGATGGTGCCGGGGCTGACGCTGGAGGCGCTGCAGGCCCGCACCGACGCCCCGCTGCGCCTGGCCAAGCCTGGAGAGAGTGCCTGAGATGCGTGACGCTTTCATCTGCGACGCCGCCCGCACGCCGATCGGCCGCTATGCCGGGGCGCTGGCCCCGGTGCGGGCCGACGATCTCGGCGCCATTCCGATCAAGGCGCTGATGGCGCGCCATCCCGACCTGGACTGGGCGGCGCTGGACGATGTGGTGTTCGGCTGCGCCAACCAGGCGGGCGAGGACAATCGCAATGTCGCGCGCATGTCCAGCCTGCTGGCCGGGCTGCCGGACAGCGTGCCGGGCAGCACGGTGAACCGGCTCTGCGGCTCGGGCATGGACGCCACCGGCATCGCCGCGCGCGCCATCAAGTCGGGCGAGGCGGAGCTGATGCTGGCCGGCGGCGTCGAGAGCATGACGCGCGCGCCCTTCGTGCAGGGCAAGAGCGCCGAGGCCTTCGGCCGCGCCGCCGAGATCTACGACACCACCATCGGCTGGCGTTTCGTCAACCCGCTGATGAAGGCGCAGTATGGCGTCGATTCCATGCCGGAGACGGCGGAGAATGTCGCCGCCGACTTCCAGATCTCCCGCGCCGACCAGGATGCCTTCGCCTATCGCAGCCAGCAGCGGGCCAAGGCGGCGCAGGCGGCCGGGCGGTTCGCGCGCGAGATCGTCCCGGTCGAGATCAAGCGCCGCAAGGGCGAGCCCTTGATCGTGGCGCAGGACGAGCATCCGCGCCCGGAGACGACGCTGGAGGCGCTGGCGAAGCTGCCCACCCCGTTCCGCAAGGAAGGCGGCAGCGTGACGGCCGGCAATGCCTCGGGCGTCAATGACGGGGCCTGCGCCATCCTGCTGGCGAGCGCGGAGGCCGCGTCGCGGCATGGTCTGACGCCGCGCGCCCGGGTGGTGGCCAGCGCCACCGCCGGGGTGCCGCCGCGCATCATGGGCTTCGGCCCTGCGCCTGCGGTGCGCCGCGTGCTGGACAAGGCCGGGCTGTCGCTGTCGCAGATGGACGTCATCGAGCTGAACGAGGCGTTTGCCGCGCAGGCGCTGGCGGTGACGCGCGATCTCGGCCTGCCGGATGACGCAGAGCATGTGAACCCGAATGGCGGCGCGATCGCGCTCGGCCATCCGCTGGGCATGTCGGGGGCGCGGCTGGTGCAGACGGCGGTGGAGGAGCTGCATCTGCGCCAGGCGCGTTATGCGCTGGTGACGATGTGCATCGGCGTCGGCCAGGGCATCGCCATGATCCTCGAGCGCGCCTGATTTTTTTTCAGTTTGCGTCCCGCCTCAGGCCAGAGGCGGGACGCCAGACCGGAAGAAGTTTTTTGGTTCTTTTTTGCAAAAAAGAACGTCTGTGCTTTCGTCGAAAAAGGATGGCCGTTTCCGCCCCCCGATTGTACGAACCGGATAGTCCAAGGGGAGCGATCCGGCCGATGGGGGAGAGCAAGGCGCCGCGCGCGCGGGATGCCGAGCAGACGCGGCGCAACATCCTGGACGCCGCCATCGCCGAATTCGCCGCCAAGGGGCTGTCGGGCGCGCGGGTGGATGAGATCGCGGCGCGCACCCACACCACCAAGCGGATGATCTACTACTACTTCTCCAGCAAGGAGCAGCTTTTCGCCGCGGCGCTGGAGGAGATGTATGCCGGCATCCGCAGCGCCGAGCATGCGCTGCAGCTGGAGGGGCTGCCGGCCGAGGCGGCGATGCGCCGCCTGGTGGAGACGACCTTCGACTATCACGCCGACCATCCGGAATTCGTCCGGCTGGTCAGTGTCGAGAACATCCATGAGGCGGCGCATATCGGCCAGTCGGCGACGCTGCGCGGCCGCAATGACGCGGTGGTGGGGCTGATGCGCGGCCTGCTGTCGCGCGGCGAGGCGGAGGGGGTGTTCCGCGCCGGCGTCGATCCGCTCGACCTGCATATCCTGATCAACGGGCTGTGCTTCCACCGCGTCGCCAACCGGCACACGCTGGGGGCGATCTTCGGCGTGGACCTTTCGGCGCCGGAGCGGCGGGCGGCGCAGCGCGCCATGGTGGCCGAGGCGGTGCTGCGCTACCTGCGGCGGGAGGGCTGAGCCCTCCCCTCGCCCAGGATCAGGCGGCTGCCATCATGCGCTGGAAGTGGCGCAGCATGCGCTCCGCATCCGGCTCCGCCCCGGTGAACAGGCGGAAGGCGCCGACCGCCTGGAACACCGCCATGCCGCCGCCATCGACCACGCGGCAGCCACGGGCGCGGGCGGCGCGCAGCAGCGCGGTCTCCAGCGGCACATAGACCACTTCGGCCACCCAGAGGCCGGGATGCAGCAGCTCCTCCGGCAGCGGCAGGCCGGGATATTTCGCCATGCCGGTGGGGGTGGCGTGGATCAGCCCCTGGGCGTCCCGCATCGCCGCCGCGATGTCGGTGGCCGCCCGCGCCCGCCCGGCGCCGAAATGCGCGTTGAGCTGGGCGGCCAGCGCCTCGGCCCGCTCGGCATCGCGGTCCAGCAGCGTCAGCCGGCCGGTGCCGAGGCTCAGCGCGGCATGGGCCACCGCCGCCCCAGCCCCGCCGGCGCCGAGCTGCACCACCTCGCCCATCGCGGCATCCGGCAGGCCGCGGCGGAAGCCTTCGGCGAAGCCGGAATGGTCGGTGTTGTGGCCGATGCGGCGGCCGCCGCGCAGCACCACCGTGTTCACCGCGCCCAGCGCCCGGGCATCGGCCGAGACCTCATGCAGCAGCGGCAGCACCGCCTGCTTGCAGGGATGGGTGATGTTCAGCCCGGCGAAGCCCAGCGCCTCGGCCAGTTCCAGCAGGCGCGGCAGGGAATCGACGCCGCCGCCCAGCACATCCAGGTCGAACAGCCGGTAGAGGTAGCGGAAGCCCTGCGCCGCCCCTTCCGCCTCATGCAGCGCGGGGGAGCGCGAGGCCTGGATGCCGCTGCCGATCAGGCCGACCAGGAAGGCGGGCGGCAGCGTTTCGGCGGCGCTTTGGGGGCGGGGAAAGGCGGCGGTCATGGGCGGTCCTCAGGGGTCTTGGCCGGCCGGCGGCGGCGGCGATTCCGGCTTGTCGGCTTAATGTACTATCTGGTACGTACAGCACCAAGCAAGACAACGTCCAGCAGGGCCAGAGGCCCTCGGCCCCAGGAGGAAATCATGGAATTCACCCGCCGCCGCCTCACCGCCGGGCTCGGCCTGCTGGCCGCCGCCGGCGCGCTGCGCAGCGCCCCCGCCGGCGCCCAGTCGGGGGGGCAGGCCTTCCCCAGCCGCCCGATCACCCTGGTGGTCGCCTGGGCCCCCGGCGGCTCCACCGATTTCGTGGCGCGTGTCCTGGCGCAGCAGCTGACCAAGGAGCTCGGCCAGCAGGTGGTGGTGGAAAACCGCCCCGGCGCCAGCGGCACCATCGGCCATGCCTCGGTGGCCCGCGCCCGGCCGGATGGCTACACCCTGCTGCTCGGCGTCAACTCCACCTTCGCCATGGCGCGGCACCTGTTCCCGAACCGCGGCTATGATGATGAGCGCGGCTTCACCGGCATCGGCAAGGTGGCGACCACGCCGATCTTCCTCTGCGCCAACAACAATCTCGGCGTGCGCGATGTCGCGGGCTTCGTGGCGCTGGCCAAGCAGCGCCCGGGCAAGATGAGCTACGCCTCCTCCGGCGCCGGCTCCTCCGCCCATCTGGCGACCGAGCTGTTCCTGCGCGAGACCGGCATCGAGGTGCAGAATGTCAGCTACCGCGGCGGCGCCCCCGCCGTGCAGGCGCTGATCGCCGGCGAGGTCGAGATCGCCTTCGTCGACGCCGTCACCGCCCTGCCGCTGCTGGCGGCCAAGCAGGTGACGCCGCTCGGCGTCAGCAGCCGCGCCCGCAACCCGCTGGCGCCGGACGTGCCGACCATCGCCGAGGCCGGCCTGCCCGGCTATGAATGCGCCTCGGAATTCGCCATCCTGGCGCCGGCCGGCACGCCGGCGGATGTGGTCGCCCGCCTCTCCAGCGCCACCGCCGCCACCATGCAGGCGCAGGAAGTGCTCGACCGGCTGAAGCAGAATTCGATCTTCCCCGATTACGGCACCGCGGAGGCCTGGCCGGCCTACCTCACCGAGGAAAGCCGGAAATGGGGCGAGGTGATCCGCTCGCGCGGGATCACGCTCGAGTAAAAAAGAAAGCTGCGGGGGAAAAGTATTCCCCCGCGCCCCCTTCCTTTCTGTCAGGGCCAGCCTCCTCCGTCGGCTGGCGGCAGCACTGGCCCTGAGCGACCCCGTCACCACCAGACAGCGGCAGCCCGAAAAAAAGATGCGGACGATAGCGACGGTGTGCTTGAGCGGGGATCTGCCGGACAAGCTGGAGGCGGCGGCCTCGGTCGGCTTCGACGGCGTCGAGATCTTCGAGAACGACCTGCTCACCTTCAACGGCTCGCCCGCCGAGCTGCGCCGCATGGCCGCCGATCTCGGCCTGGCCATCCCGCTCTTCCAGCCCTTCCGCGATTTCGAGGCGATGCCGGAGCCGGCGCGCCGCCGCAACCTCGACCGCGCCGAACGCAAATTCGATGTCATGCAGGCGCTCGGCACCGATCTCGTGCTGGTCTGCAGCAACACCCAGCCCGCCTGCATCGACGACCCCGCCCGCGCCGCCGCCGATCTGCGCGAGATGGCGGAGCGCGCCGCCCGCCGGGGCCTGCGCGTCGGTTTCGAGGCGCTGGCCTGGGGGCGCAACACGAAGCTGTGGCGCCAGGCCTGGGACATCGTGAGCCGCGCCGACCACCCGGCGCTGGGGCTGATCGTCGATTCCTTCCACACCCTGTCGCTGAAGGATGATCCCGCCGGCATCGCCGGACTGCCCGGGGAAAAAATCTTCTTCGTGCAGCTGGCGGACGCGCCGCTCTACGACATGGATGTGCTGCAATGGAGCCGGCACTACCGCAACTTCCCCTTCCAGGGACAGCTGCCGGTCGCCGGCTTCCTGCGCGCCGTGCTGGAGTCCGGCTATGCCGGGCCGCTCTCGCTGGAGATCTTCAACGACGAGTTCCGCGCCGCCCCCGTGCGGCAGACGGCGCGCGACGGGCTGCGCTCGCTGATCCTGGTGGAGGATGCGGCGCGGCAGGACAGCGCCCCGCCGCCGGAGGCGCCGCGCAAGCTGGTGCCGGCCGCCGCCCTGCCCCCGGTGCCGCGCTGCCATGGCGTGGAGTTCCTGGAATTCGCGGTGGACGAGCCGACGCGGCAGGAGTTTGCCGGGTTCTTGGGAAGGCTGGGCTTCCGGCTGGCCGGGCGGCACCGCTCCAAGGCGGTGGAGCTGTACCGCCAGGGCGGTGTCAGCCTGGTGCTGAATGCCGAGCCGGACAGCGCCGCCTCCGGCCATTTCGAGATGCACGGCCCCTCGGTCTGCGCCATGGCGCTGGCGGTCGAGGATGCCGAGGCCGTGCTGGCCCGCGCCAATGCCCTGCTCTGCTCCAGCTGGCAGGAGCCGCGCGGCGAGGGCGAGCGCCCGCTGCCGCAGCTGCGCGCGCCCGATGGCTCGCTGCTCTGCCTGGTCGAGCACCGCCCGGGCGAGGCCGCCTCCTGGGAGGCGGATTTCCACCTGATCGAGGGGGTGGAGAGCGAATCCGGCCTGCTCTCGGTCGACCATGTGGCGCAGGCCCTGGCGCCGGGGCAGATGGACAGCTTCGTGCTGTTCTACCGCGCGCTCTTCGGCATGCAGCCCGAGGGGCTTTGGGAATTGCCGGACCCGCGCGGCCTGGTGCGCAGCCGCGCCATGGTGACGCCGGAGCGCGAGCTGCGCCTGGCGCTGAACGCCTCCGAGGCGCGGGAGACGGCGACCGGCCGCTTCGTCTCGGCGGTCGCCGGCGCCGGCGTGCACCATATCGCGCTGCTGACGCGCGACGCGGCGGCGACGGTGCGGAGCCTGCGCGCCCGCGGCGCGCCGCTGCTGCCGATCCCGGACAACTACTATGACGATCTGGAAGCGCGCTTCGGCCTGGAGCCTGCGCATCTGGAGAAGCTGCGCGAACTGCACCTGCTGCACGACCAGGATGCCGAGGGCGGCAGCTTCACCCATGCCTATACGGTGAGCTTCGCCGACCGCTTCTTCTTCGAGATCGTCGAGCGCCAGGGCGGCTACCGCCAGTTCGGCGCGCCCAATGCCGGGGTGCGCATGGCCGCCCAGGCGCGCCACGCCGCTGGGCTGCGGCGCGGCTAGACCCCGGCTAGACCGGATAGGGCGGCTGGCTGTGGCCGGCCGGGGAGAGGGTGAAGATCTCGCAGCCTTCCTCGGTCACGCCGATGCTGTGCTCGAACTGGGCGGAGAGGCTGCGGTCGCGCGTCACCGCCGTCCAGCCATCGGCCAGCACCTTCACCCCCGGCTTGCCGGCATTCAGCATCGGCTCGATGGTCAGGAACATGCCAGGGCGCAGCACCGCCCCCTCCCCCGGCCGGCCGTAATTCAGCACATCGGGCGGCGCGTGATAGCTCCGGCCGAGGCCATGGCCGCAGAAATCGCGCACCACGCTGAAGCGCTCGCCCTCGGCGTAGCTCTGCATGGCGTGGCCGATATCGCCCAGCGTCGCGCCGGGGCGCACCGCCGCGATGCCGCGCATCATCGCCTCATGCGTCGCCGCCACCAGCCGCGCCGCCAGCGTGCCGATGCGGCCCACCGCATACATGCGGCTGCTGTCGCCATGCCAGCCATCCAGGATCACCGCCAGGTCGATATTGACAATGTCGCCCTCGGCCAGGGCGCGCTCACCCGGGATGCCGTGGCAGACCACATGGTTGACCGAGATGCAGGTGGCATGGGTGTAGCCGCGATAGCCGAGCGAGGCCGGCACGCCGCCATGGTCGCGCATGAAATCATGGCAGAGCCGGTCCAGCGCCGCGCTGGTGATGCCGGGGCGCACCTCCGCCGCGATCATGTCGAGCGTCGCGGCGGCCAGCCTGCCGGCGGCGCGCATGCCGGCGAAGCCCTCCGGCCCGTGCAGCGGGATCTCGCGGGTCATGCGGTTCATCGGGACGCCCTCCTCAGGCGATTCGCAGGGTGGCGGCGCGTGGCGCCGCGGCCGGCACGGCGCCGGCCAGCAGGGCGACACCGCCATGCAGCTCATGGATCATGGCGCCGAGATGCGGCGGCAGCCCGCCGCCGGCCAGCAAGGCGGGGCGCAGCAGGGCGATCGGCCCGTCAAACACCAGGAAGCGGGCGCGGGCCAGGTCTTCCTCGGCCAGGCCTGCCTCAGCCAGGGCGTCCCCGCCGCGGCGCAGCGCCAGCCCCTGGCGGAAGGCGCCATCCAGCTCGGCCTCCAGCCGCTCCAGCGCCGCGCGCAGCGGCGCGGGGGGCGGCGTGTCCTCGAACAGCTCCACCGGCTCATGCAGCAGCAGGAAACGGGCGCGGCGCGGGTCCTCGGCGGCCCAGGGCAGGATGGCCAGCGCCGCCTCGCGCATCCGCCCCTGCCGCAGCAGCGGCGCGAGCCGCGCGACGAAGCCGCCATAGGCCTGGTTCCAGGCGGTGCCCAGGATCGCCGAGCGCGACTCGAAACGGTGATAGATGGAGCCGGTGGGCGCCCCCACCTTGCGGGCGATCGCCTGCAGCGAGGCGGCGGCGGGGCCGTGCTCGGCCACCAGGGTCATGGCGGCGTCGACGAACAGTTCGGCGGAGTAGCGGGCGGTGCGGACCATGCAATTGGAATAGTCGTTCTAGAACGCCCTGTCCAGAAACCGCCCCTCGCCTGCGGAAAATGGCCAACCCGCGGCGCATTGCGGCGTTGTCTCAGCCGGGAACGGCGCGCAGGATCGGGTGCGGGCCTGTCCCGCTTCCGGGGGCGTGTGTGCTGTGATGGCGAGAGAGGCGGAGAGGCCGGCGCCGGGCCGATTGCCGCAGGGCCTTCGGGTCTATGCGATCGGCGACGTGCATGGCTGCGCCGCCCGGCTGGCCACGCTGCACCGCCGCATCACCGAGGATTGGCAATCCCGCCCGGCCGAGCGCTGCGCCATCATCCATCTCGGCGATTATGTCGATCGCGGCCCGGACAGCGCCGCGGTGATCGAGGCGCTGCTGGGCCCCCTCCCGGTGGCGGGCGCCGAATCCGTGCTGCTGCGCGGCAATCACGAGGCGATGATGCTGGAGGGGCTGCAGGGCGGCCCCGGCTCGCTGGCCGAGGATCTCTGGCTGTGGAATGGCGGCGACGCGACGCTCGCCTCCTATGGGGCGCGCGATGCCGGCTTCGCCCCGCCAGCGGCGCATCTGGCGCTGCTGCAGGCCACCGCCCTGCAATGGCAGGCGGGCGATTATCTTTTTGTCCATGCCGGCATCGATCCGCGCCGCAGCCTGGAGGCGCAGCGCAGCCAGGACCTGCTCTGGATCCGCGAGCCCTTCCTGTCCTGGCCGCGGGCTTTTCCGATGGTTGTGGTGCATGGCCACACCCCCTGCCGGGCGCCGGAGCTGCGGCCGAACCGCATCGGCATCGACACCGGGGCGGTGGGCGGCGGCGCGCTGACCTGCCTGGTGCTGCAGGAGGCGGGGCTGCGCTTCCTCTCGGCGTGAGGGGGCGCCTTGCGCCCGCCCGCGCCACTGCGCTAGGCAGCGGGACGATGCAAGGCCACGAGCCCCCCTCCGCCACCCCTGCCGGCAGCGCCGCCGCGCCCGAGGGGGCACCGCCGGTTCCCGATCAGGCCGACCTCACCGAGGCGGTGCGCCAGCTCAAGCGCGCCTCCGTCCTGGTGGTGGGCGATGCCATGCTCGACCGCTACGTCTATGGCGCGGTGAAGCGCATCAGCCCCGAGGCGCCGGTGCCGGTGCTGGCGGTGGAGCGCGAGGTCGCCATGCCCGGCGGCGCCGGCAATGTGGTGCGCAACCTCACCGCCCTCGGCGCTGCCGTCGCCTTCCTGTCCGTGGTGGGCGATGACCAGGCGGGGTCGGACCTGACGGGCCTGGTCGGCGGCCAGCCGGGGGTCGAGCCCTGGCTGCTGGTGCAGGGCGGCCGCGCCACCACCACCAAGACCCGCTTCATCGCCAGCGGCCAGCAGATGCTGCGCGCCGACCATGAGATCGCCCGGCCGATCCATCAGCGCCTGGCCGACCGGCTGGTGCGCATCGCCACCGACACGGTCGCCGCCACCTCGGTGATGGTGCTGTCCGACTACTGCAAGGGCGTGCTCTCCGGCGACGTGCCGGCGCGGCTGATCGCCGCCGCCAAATCGGCCGGCCGCCGCGTCGTGGTCGACCCCAAGGGCGAGGATTTCTCCCGGTACGCCGGCGCCGACATCGTCACGCCGAACCGGGCGGAGCTGGCCCTGGCCAGCGGGCTGCCGATCGATTCGGAGGAGGACATCGTCGCTGCCGCCCGCGCCCTGCGGGACCGCCATGGCTTCGGCGCGGTGCTGGTCACCCGCTCCGAGGACGGCATGACGCTGCTCGAGGGCGACGAGGTCCATCATTTCCCGGCCGAGGCGCCGGAGGTGCATGATGTCTCCGGCGCCGGCGACACGGCCGTCGCCGTGCTGGCCGCCGGCATGGCGGCGGGGCTGGCCCTGCCGCTGGCCGCCCGCATCGCCAACATCGCGGGCGGGCTGGTGGTGGGCAAGGTCGGCACCGCGGTGGCCCGCGAATCCGACCTGCTGGAGGCGCTGACCCCCGAGCGCGGGGCACTGCGAAAGGTGCTGCGCCGGGCGGCGGCGGCGGAGCAGGTGGAGCGCTGGCGCCAGCGCGGCTGGCGCGTGGGCTTCACCAATGGCTGTTTCGACCTGCTGCATCCCGGCCATGTCCATCTGCTGGAGCAGGCGCGCAGCTGGTGCGACCGGCTGGTGGTCGGGCTGAACGCCGATAGCAGCGTCAAGCGCCTCAAGGGCCCGACCCGGCCGATCCAGCCCGAGGCGGCGCGCGCCGCCGTGCTGGCCTCGCTCGCCACCGTCGACCTGGTGACCATCTTCGAGGAGGACACGCCGGTCGAGCTGATCCACCTGCTGCGCCCCGATGTGCTGGTGAAGGGCGCCGACTACACGGTGGACCAGGTGGTGGGCGGCGAGCTGGTGCAGGAATGGGGCGGCGTGGTGAAGCTGGCCGAGCTGCTGCCGGGCAATTCCACCACCGCCACCGTCGCACGGATGCGGGGCTGAGCGCCGCGTGCGCTGGGAGAGGCTGTTCGAGAGCCGCCGCTTCCTGGACGCGGCCCGCAAGCCGGCGCTGAACCGCAACGCCTACCAGATCGACCAGGACCGCATCGTCTTCAGCCGCCCCTTCCGCCGGCTGCAGCAGAAGACCCAGGTCCACCCCCTGCCCTTCAACGCGCATGTGCGCAACCGCCTGCTGCACACGCTGGAGGTGGCGTCCGTCGGCCGCTCGCTGGGCTTCACCGTGGGCACCGAGCTGGCCGCCGAGCTGCGCGCGGCCGGCCACACGCCGGATGATCTCGGCTATCTGGTGCAGGCGGTGTGCCTGGCGCATGACATCGGCAACCCGCCCTTCGGCCATGCCGGGGAGGCGGTGATCGCCACCCATATGGCGCGCTGGCTGGACGGGCCGGGCGCCGCCAGCGGCCTGAAGCTCGACCACGACCTCCGCTTCTTCGACGGCAACGCCCAGGGCTTCCGCATCCTGACCCGCGCCGATGGCTATCGCGAGCGCGGCGGGCTGAAGCTGAGCCTGGCGAGCCTCGGCGCCTTCCTGAAATATCCCTGGGGGGGCGAGGATCCCCGCGCCGCCCGCGACGGCCGCCCCGGCGTGAAGTTCAACCATTTCGCCACCGAGGCCGCGGCCTTCCAGGCGGTGACCGAGGGCTGCGGCCTGTCGGGCCCGCATCCGCGCCACCCCGCCGTCTGGCTGATGGAGGCGGCGGACGACATCACCTATGGCCTGGCCGATCTCGAGGACGCGGTCGAGCTGGATATGGTGCCCTATCGCGACTACGAGGCGCTGGTGGCACCGCTGGGCGAGGTCAGCCAGGCGCGGCTGGCCGATGAGGATAGCCGCATCCAGAAGATCGCCCTGCTGCGCAGCAAGGCGATCGGCCGCATGATCAACGCCGTGGCGCGCGCCTATTGCGACCATGCGGCGGCGATCATGGCGGGCGAGCTGGAGGCCGGGCGCTCGCTGATCAAGCTCTGCGCCCCGGCGCTGCGCGAGCCCTTCCGCGCCATCGAGGCGAAGAACCGCGACACGCTGTATTTCCACCCGCGCAAGGCGGAGTTCGAGATCGGCGCCGGCGATGTGCTGGAGAAGACGCTCTCGGTCTTCCTGGAGGCCTCGCTCGCCTATGTGCGCGCCGGTGGCGAGGTGGAGAAGGTCGCCGCCCCCTCGCGCCAGGCGCTGTCGCTGATGCAGGACTACCATCCGCGCCCGGGTTTTTCGCCGTCGGAGACGATCCGCTGCGCGGTGGATTTCGTCGCCGGCATGACCGACAATTACGCCGCGCATCTGGCCGCCCGGCTGCGCGGCCTCTGAAGGCGGGTGCAGGGGACCCCGTCCCCTGCCCGAGGAAAAAGAAGGCGGGAGTTTGAGGGGGCAAAGCCCCCTCAATCGTCTTTCGGCGGCCGGCGGAAGGCCATCACCAGCGCCGCCACCGCCAGCAGCGTCAGCATCGCCCAGGGCATGCTGTCGAAGCCGTGGCTGTCATGCATGGCCAGCAGCGTCAGCGCCGCCAGCAGCACGCCCACCAGCGCCAGATAGCCGAGCACCGCCCCGCCCGCCGGCTCAGCCGCCGAGATGGCGGGCCAGGAAGCCCAGCGCCCGCTGCTCGGCCAGCACCGCATCGGCCGGGCTGTAGGCGCCGCGCTCCTCGCAGGCGAAGCCGTGCCCGGCGCCGGCATAGGTGAAGACCTCCACCCCCGGCTGGGCGTTCCGGATCGCCTCGACATCGGCCATGGGGATGCCGCTATCGGCCTCGCCGAAATGCAGCTGTACCGGGCAGCGCGGCGCTTCCTCCTTCGCCGCGGCGATGCCGCCGCCGTAATAGCCGACCGCGGCGGCGAAGGCCTCGCTGCGGGTCGCGCCGTGCCAGGCGACGGTGCCGCCCCAGCAATAGCCGATCAGGCCGATGCGGGCGCCGGAGGGCAGGGCGGCGGCCGCGGCCTCGACATCCAGCAGCGTGGCGGCGGGGTCGATGGCGCTGCGCAGCGCCAGGCCCTGCTTCACATCTTCCGGCGTATAGCCCAGCTCCACCCCCTTTTCCGCCCGGTCGAACAGGGCCGGGGCCAGCACGGCATAGCCCTGCTGGGCGAATCGGTCGCAGACGCGGCGCATATGCCGGTTCACGCCGAAGATCTCCTGCACCACCACCAGGGCCATCGGCGCCTGTTCCGGCCCGGCGCGCCAGGCGGAAAGCCTGTGGCCATCGGCGGCGACCAGTTCGACCTGCATGCCTCTCTCCTGCCCTGGGGCGCGGCGGGCCATTCCCGTCCCGGCCCTGCCCGCCTATCCTCGGAGCATGGCAGAGATCGTCAACCTCAACCGCCGGCGCAAACAGGCGGCGCGCGCGGCCGAGGCCCGCCAGGCCGCCGCCAACCGCGAGAAATTCGGTCGCAGCCGCGAGCAGCGGGCGCGCGATGCCGAGGCCGAGGCGCGCCGCAACGCGCTGCTGGACGGCGCCCGGCAGGAGGAAGGCGGGCCGGAGAAGGGCTGAACAGCCCCGCGGCGGGTCGCCGCCAGGGGGCCGAGCCGGCGCGCGGCCGGCCGCCGCTCAGGCGCCTGGCGCGGGCTGCTGCAGTTCCGGCCGCGGCGCGGCGGCGATCGCCGCCTGCAGCGCGGCGCGCTCCACCGGCTTGGCGACATGCCCATCCATACCGGCGGCCAGGCAGGCGCGGCGCTGCGCCTCGCCCACCTCGGCGGTCAGCGCCAGCACCGGCAGCCGCGCCGCGCCCGGGCGCAGCACCGGCTCCAGCGCCCGCAGGCGGCGGGCGGTCTCCAGCCCGTCCATGCCGGGCATCTGCACATCCAGCAGCATCAGGTCGATGCCGGCATCGGCCTCCAGCAGGGCCAGCGCCTCCTCGCCGCCGGCGGCCAGCAGCACGCTGTGGCCATCGGCCTGCAGCAGCGCCTCGGCCACCACGCGGTTCACCGCCACATCATCCACCACCAGCACGCGGCGCGGCGTGATGGCGGCGCCCGCGGCCGGGTGCGGCGCCGGCGGCAGAGCGGCGGGGGGCAGCGGCAGCTCCACCCAGAAGCGGCTGCCACGGCCATCCGGCCCGGCCTCGACGCCGATCCGGCCCTGCATGGCCAGCGCCAGTGCGGCGCAGATGGCGAGGCCGAGGCCGCTGCCCTCCTCCCGCGCCGCGCCATCGCCCAGGCGCTGGAAGTCGCGGAACAGCCGCGCCGCCTGGTCGGGGGCGATGCCGGGGCCGCTGTCCAGCACCTCCAGCCGCAGCCCCTGCCCCAGCAGCGGCGCCGCCGAGAGGGTGACCTGCCCGCCGGCGGGAGTGAACTTCACCGCATTGCCCAGCAGGTTCAGCAGGATCTGGCGCAGCCGCCTCGCATCGCCGCAGACCGCCGGCGGCAGGCCCGGCGCGGTGACCAGGCCGAGCGTCAGCCGCTTGCGCTCCGCCTCCGGCCGCACCAGCGCCAGCGCCTCCTCCAGCAGCGGCTGCAGCGCCAGCGGCGCGCGCTGCAGGCTGAGCCGCCCGGCCTCGACCTGCGCCAGATCCAGCACGTCATTGACGAGGGCCAGCAGATGCCGCCCGGCGCGCTCGATCACCGCCAGCTGCGCCTGCGCCGCCTCCGGCAGGTCGCGCCGCGCCGCCAGCAGCTGGGCCAGCCCCAGCACGCCGTTCAGCGGCGTGCGCAGCTCATGGCTCATCCGCGCCAGGAAGCGCGACTTCGCCTCGCTGGCCTGCTCGGCGCTGCGCGCGGCCGCGGCGGCGGCGGCGACCGCGCGGCGCTCGCCGCGCTCGCGGAACAGCGCCAGCAGCAGGAAGCTGACCCCCACCCCCTGCAGGATGGCCTGCAGCATCACCAGCTGGACCCAGAAATTGTCCGGCAGCGCCTCGCTGGGCTTCCAGCTGCCCATCCACACCACCACCGGGATGCGCAGCAGCATCATCACGCCCTGCAGGCCGAAGGTGGCGGCCAGGATGCCGCGCAGCATCGGGCTCTCCGCCCGGCCCTTGGCGAATTGCCAGGCGGTGCCGAGGATCAGCGGCGTGCTGAGCAGCGACATGATGATGACCCGCGTCTCCACCGCCGCGGTCAGCGCCGGCAGGGCGCGCAGGCCGAGCCAGATCAGCCCCGGCAGCAGCAGCGGCCAGAGCAGCGGGCGCTCCCCGTCGAAGCGGCGCGCGCCGTGCCAGGCCGAGGCCAGGGCCAGCAGCACCACGAGATTGGCGATGTCGATGGAGAGGAAGACCGGCGCCTTGCCGCGCAGCGCCAGCAGCAGCGAGGCGGTGCTGAGCCCGAGCAGCGACATGCCCCAGGCGCGGATGCCGGGCAGGCTGTGCCGACCGATCGACAGGCCGAGCCAGATGAGCCCCAGCAGCGCCCCGAGGGCGACGCTGACCGTGAGCAGGGTGTAGCTGTCGAGAGACACGAAAAAGGCCCGGTTCGCCGCGGGAAACGCCGGGGCGCGGCAGCGCCCCAGCCCTTCTTAGCGGTGGCGGCGCCCCGGCCCTAGACGGAAAACAACCCACAGCGGCGCGGCGCCGACGGAAAATGCCGCCAGGCGCCGGGCTGGCAGGCCTTTCATGGCGTGGGCAGGGCAGCGATGGCGGGCGGGCCGGCGGGCCCGCCCCCGCGGGTCAGACGTTGAAGCGGAACAGCATGATGTCGCCATCCTTGACGACGTATTCCTTGCCCTCGACGCGCATCTTGCCGGCTTCCTTGGCCGCCTGCTCGCCGCCCAGCGTGACATAGTCGTCATAGCCGATGGTCTCGGCGGCGATGAAGCCGCGCTCGAAATCGCCATGGATCACGCCGGCCGCCTGCGGCGCCTTCATCCCCTTCAGGATGGTCCAGGCGCGCGCCTCCTTCGGCCCCACGGTGAAATAGGTGATCAGGCCGAGCAGCCCGTAGCCGGCGGCGATGACGCGATCGAGCCCGGAATCCGACAGGCCGAGCCCTTCCAGGAACTCGCCCCGGTCGGCCGCGTCCATCTGGCTGATCTCCGCCTCGATGGCGGCGGAGACGACGACGGCCTTGGCGCCCTCGGCGGCGGCGCGCTCGAACACCCGTGCGCTCTGCGCATTGCCGGTGGCGGCCGCGCCCTCCTCGACATTGCAGACATAGAGCACGGGCTTGGAGGTCAGCAGCTGCAGGCGCTTCACCGCCTCCTCCTCCCCCTTGGGGATGGAGGCGCGGGCCGGCCTGCCGTCGCGCAGGCCCGCCAGGATCGGCTCGATCAGCGCCAGCTGGCCGGCGGCCTCCTTGTCGCCGCCGCGGGCGCGCTTCTGCAGCCCGGTGATGCGCTTCTCCAGGCTGTCCATGTCGGCCAGCATCAGCTCGGTCTCGATGGTGTCGGCGTCGCGGATCGGGTCGACGCTGCCCTCGACATGGGTGACGTCACCATCCTCGAAGCAGCGCAGGACGTGCACGATCGCATCCGTCTCACGGATGTTCGCCAGGAACTGGTTGCCCAGCCCCTCCCCGCGCGAGGCGCCGCGCACCAGCCCGGCGATGTCGACGAATTCCAGGCTGGTGGGCACGATCTTCTGGCTCTTGCCGATCTTGGCGATGGCGTCAAGGCGGCGGTCCGGCACGGCGACGCGGCCGACATTCGGCTCGATCGTGCAGAAGGGATAGTTGGCGGCCTGGGCCGCCGCGGTCTGCGTCAGCGCGTTGAACAGGGTGGACTTGCCGACATTCGGCAGCCCGACGATACCGCAATTGAAGCCCATGACCGGTCCTCGGAGGCAGAAGGCGCCACGCGGCGGAGGGCCGCGGCAGGCGGGGTCCGGGCCCGCGCCCTGTGGCAGGGGCGGCCCGGCGGGAAAAGGGCGGCGGGGCGCGCCCGCCGCGCGGGATCAGGCGGCGCCCGACAGGCTGCCGGCGATCTCGCTGCAGATCTGCGCCGCGGCGATGCGCGCCGCCGCGTCGTCGGTGGGCAGCGCCAGGGCGGCGGCGCGCAGCTGGATCACGGCGCCGCCCAGCGGCACCTCCAGCGAACGGGCGGCGGCGGCGATCATCTCGGCCCGCGCGGGGCCGGCGCATTCCGACACCACCTGCGCCATGGCCAGCGCCAGCGAGGCGCGCGCGGCGGCGGATTCGATGGCGGCCTTGTGCCCGGTGCGGCTGCGTTCCAGCGCGGCGGCGGTGCCCGCCAGGCTCTGCGCCTGGGCCAGCAGCCCGGCGGCCAGGGCGGCGGCGCCATTCGCCATGTCCTCGGGCCCGGGTCCGCCGAATTCGGCGGCGAGATCGGCCGCCGCGTCTTCCATCGCCATGTCTCAGCTCTCCTGGGTCAGCAGGGCCACGCGGGTCATGAACGCCTCGGTCTCGCCGCGGGCGAGCAGGGGCGCGGCCTCCGCCACCGCATCCAGCATGGGTTCGAGCCAGGTGTCCACCTTGGCAAAATTCCCCAGCACATGGCCGGTGACCTTCTCCTTCGACCCCGGATGGCCGATGCCGAGCCGCACCCGCCAGTAATCCGGCGCGCCCAGGCGGCGATCCATGTCGCGCAGCCCGTTATGGCCGGCCGCACCCCCGCCCTTCTTCACCCGGATCTTGCCGGGGGCGAGGTCGAGCTCGTCATGGAAGGCGGTGATGTCGGAAAGCGGGATCTTGTGGAAGGCCGCCGCCGGCTGCACCGATTCGCCGGAGAGGTTCATATAGGTCTGCGGCTTCAGCAGCAGGAGCTTGCGCCCGTCGATGCTGCCCTCGGCCACCAGGCCCTTGTAGCGTTGCCGCCACGGCGTGAAGCCGTGGCGGCGCGCGATGGCGTCGAGCGCCATGAAGCCGATATTGTGGCGGTGCCGCGCCTGACCCGGTTCGGGATTGCCGAGGCCGACCCAGAGCAGCACCGCGACGGCTCCGTCTTACTTCTTCTTGCCGGCGGCCTTGCCCTTGGCGGGCGCGGCGGCGGCGACCGGGGCCTGCACCACGACCTCTTCCTCGACCGTCGGCGGCGCGATGGTCGCCACCACGAAGTCGCGGCCGACGATCACCGGCTTGGTGCCCTTGTGGTCGAGCACGTTGGACCAGCGCAGGCTGTCGCCGATCGTGGCGTTGGCCAGGTCGACCTCGAACTGCTCCGGCACCTGGTCCGGGTCGGACAGCACCTCGAGCTCACGGCGGACGACGTTCAGCACGCCACCCTCCTTGACGCCCGGCGCGCTCTCCTCGTTCAGGAACACGACCGGCACCTTCACGCGGATCAGCTGACCCGGCGCCAGGCGCTGGAAGTCCACATGCAGCGGGCTGTCCTTGACGGGGTGGAACTGCACCTCGCGCATCAGGCAGCGCACCGGGGCCGCGCCCGCCACCGCCACCTCATACAGGTGCGACTGCCAGCCGCCCTTGTGCATCTCCTTCATCACGTCGCGCGGGTCGAGCGAGAGGAGCACCGCCTCCTGCTTCGCGCCGTAGATGACGGCGGGCACACGCCCGTCCTTCCGAGTCGCGCGCGCCGCCCCCTTACCGGCCCGCTCGCGCGCCTCGGCCTCGATCCGAATGGTCTGGACCATTGCTGAAAAGCTCCGCTTCTATGGGCGCCAATCCGGGGCGCCCGCCGCACGCCCAGGCCCATGCCCGAACGCGAGCACGCCGGCCTCCAGGGGTGCCGGCGTGCGGCGGGCGACATAGCCCATTCCAGGGGAGTCTTTCAAGCCAGGACTCATCCGGCAGAATCTTCTTTTTCTGAAGAAAAAGAAGTTTTCTTCCGGGCTGCCGCCGTCTCACGTCGAAGCGGGACTCTGAATTAACAGAAGTTTTTTGGTTCTTTTTTCCAAAAAAGAACGCTTCTTCTTATTCGTCAGGCTTACTCCGCCGGCGCCACCGCCCACATCTCCGGCTTCAGCTCCTCCTCCCGGTCCGGGAAGAACAGCGCGCAAAGCAGCGTCACCGAGCCGAAGCCCGCCAGCACCACGATGGTCGCACTCAGATTGCCGGTCGCCTGGTGCAGCAGCCCGATCAGCGGAGAGGCCGCGGCGGCGCCGAGGAAGCCCACGAAGAAGCGGATCGAATACAGCTTCACCCGCAGCGCCGGCGCGATGTAGCGCGCCGTCATCGTCTCGTTCACCGTCACCTGGCCGAAGATCGAGGCCGCCAGCAGCGCCGCCAGCGGCAGCACCATCCAGCCCTGCGCCCAGGCCAGCGCCAGCATCGCCGGCACCTGCACCAGCGCCATCGGCAGGAAGACGCGCTTCAGCGTCATGCGGTCGATCATCCGGCCGACGGTGAACTGCGTCAGCCCGCCGCACAGCGTCACCAGGAAGGCCAGCGTGCCGATCACCGGCAGCAAATCCGGGCTGCCGGCCAGCCGCTCTTCCATCAGCTTGGGCAGCAGCAGGGTGAAGGCGTTGAACACCAGCCCCGAGGCCGCGGCGATCGCCAGCAGCACGATCACCGCCCGCCGCACCACCGCGCGCGGGATCACCGGGAAGGGCCGCGCCCCCTTGGCCGCGGCGGCCAGGTCCACCGCCGGCTCCCGCGCATAGAGCAGGCCGAGCAGCACGCAGAGCACCCCCGGCACCAGGAAGGCCCAGCGCCAGCCCAGCGTGATCGCCAGGAAGGCCGTCGCCACCGGCGCCATCGCCACGCCGAGATTGCCGAACACCCCGTTGATGCCGACCGCGCGCCCGACCCGGTCGCCCGCCGCCTCCACCAGCATGGCGGTGCCGACCGGGTGGTAGATGGCGGCGAAGGCCCCCATGCCGGCCAGCGCCAGCGCCAGCGCCCAGGGCGAGGCCGTCAGCCCCGCCAGCGCCATGCAGCCGCCGGTGCCGAGGAAGAAGGCCAGCATCAAATTGCGCCGCCCATAGCGCGCGGCCAGCCAGCCCATCGGCAGCGCGCCCACGCCATAGACCACGAACATCGCGGTGCCGAGCGCCAGGATCGGCCCGTATTCCGTGCCGAACAGCGCCGCATCCTGCTGCACCATGCCGAGCACGGCGGTCGCCAGGATCAGCAGGCAGAAATGGGTGAAGCTGTGCGCCGCGTTGACGAAGGCGATCTGCCGTGTGGCCGGGGAGAAGGGCATGGCCGGTCTTTCGTGTTCTTGTCCTGTGTCCGGGCAGGATAGCCTGGCCAGGAACCGACATCCGGCCACATCATGTCGCCAATGCGCCAAAATCCCTTCGCCATCATCCCCGACAGCCAGCTGCCCCAGGATGCGGTGGACCGCCCGCTGGCCGGCTTCCGGCGCGACTATGCCGATCACAGCGCCACCCCCCGCCACGCGCATCGGCGGGTGCAGCTGATCTATGCCAGCCATGGGGTGATGCGCATCACCACCGACGCCGCCGCCTTCGTCGTGCCGCCGGGCCGCGCCCTCTGGGTGCCGGCCGGCCTGCCGCATGCGGTGGCGACCCAGGGCAGCGTCGCCATGCGCGCCCTGTTCCTGCGCGAGGATGCGGCGCGGCTGGGCCCGGGCGGCGTCGCGGTGCTGGCCGTCTCCCCCCTGCTGCGCGAGCTGATCCTGGCCGCCTGCGAGGAACCCCCGGAATGGGACCCGGAGGGCCGCGCCGGCCACCTGGCCGCGCTGATCCTGGACGAGATCGCCCGCGCCCCCACCCTGCCGCTCGGCGTGCCCTGGCCGCGCGACGCCCGGCTGCGGCGCCTGGCCGCCGCGCTGCAGGCCGACCCGGCCAGCCCGCTGACCCTCGAAGGCTGGGCCGAGGCGGTGGGCGCCAGCCCGCGCACCCTGGCCCGGCATTTCCGCGCCGAGACCGGCATGAGCTTCGGCACCTGGCGCCAGCATTGGCGCCTGGCCGAGGCCGCCGCCCTGCTGGCGCAAGGGCTGCCCCCGGCGCAGGTGGCGGCGCGCATCGGCTATGCCAGCGCCCCCGCCTTCGGCGCCGCCTATCGCGCCGCCTTCGGCGTGACGCCGGGGCAGGCGCGCGGGCCGCGCTGAGCCGCACCCCGCGCCCCCGCCGCCGATGCGGTGGCGGAAATTTCTGGCCCCGGCGGCTTTCGCCCCCCGCCTGCCCGGCCCATCTTGCCGCCATGCCGCTTCGCCCAGCCCTGCCCCCGCTGGCTTCCCTGCTGCTGGCCTCCCTGCTGCTGAGCTGGGCTGTCGCCGCCCCGGCCGCGGCGCAGACCCTGCCGCTGCACGGCGCCCCGGTGCGCGCCCTGGCCGTGGCGCCGGATGGCAGCGTCGCCTCGGGCGGCTTCGACCAGGCGGTGATCCTCTGGCCGCCCGACCTTTCCGCCCCGCGCGCGGTGACACGCTGGCACCAGGGCGCGGTGCAGGCGCTGGCCCCCCTGCCCGGCGGCGGCTTCGCCAGCGCCGGGGAGGATGGCCGCATCGCCCTCTGGCCCGCCCTGCCCGGCCCGGAGCCGGAGCGGGTGCTGGAGGGCCATGACGGCGCCATCGCCGCGCTGGCGGCACGGCCGGGCCTGCTGCTCTCCGCCGGCTGGGACGGCACGGCGCGGCTCTGGCCGCTCTCCGGCGATGCGGCGCCCCGCATCCTGGAGGGCCATCAGGGCCAGGTCACCGGCGCCGCCTTCCGCGCCGATGGGCTGCCCGTCACCGCCGGCGCCGATGGCACGCTGCGCGGCTGGCCGGCCGAGGGGCCGCCGCAGCTGCTCGGCCAGTTCGGCCTGCCGCAGACCGCCCTGCTGGCGTTGCCCGGCGGCACCCTGGCCAGCGCCGGGGTGGATGGCGTGGTGCGGCTGACCAGCTCCTCCGGCGCGCCGCGCCATCTGGAGGCCGGGCGCAGCCCGGTCACCGCGCTCGCCGCCAGCGCCGATGGCGCGCTGCTGGCCGCCACCGGCCCGGCGGGGGGCATCTTCCTCTGGTCGCTGCCCGAGGGGCGGCTGCGCCACAGCCTGGCCTCGGCCGGGCAGGCGCTCTGGGCGCTGGCCTTCAGCCCGGATGGCAGCCTGCTCTACGCCGCCGGCGCCGACCGCCGGCTGCGCGCCTATGACACGGCGCGCGGCATCGCCCTCGGCGCCGAGCCGCCGCCGCCCGCCACCCCGCGCCAGGCCGGGCTCGACATGGAAGGCGCTCGGGTGTTCCGCGCCTGCGGCGCCTGCCACAGCCTGACCGCGCCCCCCGCCGGCCAGCCGGACCTGAAGGCCGGGCCGCATCTGGGCAATCTGTTCGGCCGCCGCATGGGCGCGCTGCCCGGCTATGCCTATTCCGAGCGTCTGTCCCGCGGCGACATCGTCTGGACGAAGGAGAGCGTGGCCGATCTCTTCACCCGCGGCCCCGACATCGTCACCCCCGGCACCCGCATGCCGGTGCAGATCGTGGGCGACCCCGAGGACATGGCGGCGCTGCTGCGCTTCCTGGAACAGGCGACCCGGCAATGACCCGACCGCATGACGACATCACCGCCACGCTGCAGGCCGCGGGCTATCTGGCCCTGCCCGGCGCCGCGGCGCGCGCCCTGTTCGACACCACCGCCCCCGGCGCGGAGGGCGACACGCTCTCCGGCCAGCCTTGGGCGCATTTCGCCGCCAGCTGGGCCGCGCTGGAGCCGGATGCGCATATGGCCGATGGCGGCCGCTACCGGCTGCGCCGCCACGCCGCCTTCCGCGCCGCCCCCGGCCACGCCGCCACACGCCTGCCCGACCGCCCGCACTACCAGACCACCGAGCACAACCCGCTGAATGGCGGCATCCAGCGCTGGTTCGCCCCGGTGGCGGAAGACATCGCCACCAGCCCGGCCCTGGCCGCGCTGCTGGACGGCGCCCGCAGCGCCTTCGACTCGCTGCGCCCGGACACCACCTGGCTGGTCGAGATGCACCAGTTCCGCATCCAGGCCCGCGCCCAGGAGGCCGGCAAGCCCACCCCCGAGGGCATGCACCGCGACGGCGTGGATTTCGTGCTGGTCACGCTGATCGGCCGCCACAACGTCGCCGGCGGCACCACCGGCATCCGCGTCGACGGCCAGCCGGGCGAACAGAGCTTCACCCTGGAACAGCCCCTCGACAGCGTGCTGCTCGACGACCACCGCGTCTGGCACGGCGTGACGCCGATCGAACCGATCGACCCATCGCAGCCGGGCTATCGCGACGTGCTGGTGCTGACCTTCAAGGCGGAAGGCTGAAAGAAGATCGGGCGAAAGGCCGGGGGAATGAATTCCCCCGGACCCCCATCTTTTTTCTGTCAGGCTGCCGCCGTCCGGTGGAGAAGCGGGACGCTCCACTGGGCCGGAGCGACCCGGCGCAGTGCAGCGCCCGTCGTCTGAGCCATGACCGGCAGCGTCAAGAAAGTTCCTGTTCGACCAGGCGGGCGAAGTAGGCGGCGCCCACCGGCAGAAGGTCGTCGTTGAAGTCGTAGCCGGCATTGTGCACCGGCGTGCCGCCCTTGCCGTCGCGGCCGGCCTGGCCCACGAACAGGAAGGCACCGGGGCGCTGCTGCAGCATGAAGGCGAAATCCTCGCCGCCCATCACCGGCGGCGCGGCGCGCACCACCTTGTCCTCGCCCACCACGGCGCCGATGGCGCGGGCGGCGCGGTTCGTCTGCTCCTCGTGGTTCACGGCGGCGGGGTAGAGGCGGGTGTATTCCACCACCGCCTCGGCGCCATGCGCGCGGGCGGTCAGCGTGGCGATCTCCTCGATGGCCTTCTCCACCGCGTCGCGCGTCGCCGCGGTCAGGGTGCGCACCGTGCCGCGCAGCTCGGCCTCGCCGGGGATGACATTGTCGGCGCTGCCGGCATGGAACTGGGTGATGGAGACGACGGCGCTGTCCAGCGGATCGGTGCGGCGGCTGGCGATGGCCTGCAGCCCGGCCACCACCTGGGCGCCGACCAGCACCGGGTCCACCGTGCGGTGCGGCTGCGCGCCATGGCCGCCACGGCCCTTGATGCGGATCGCCAGGATGTCGGAATTGGCCATCACCACGCCGGCGACGGCGCGCGTGGTGCCGAGCGGCGCGGTCGGGTCGTTGTGGATGCCGTAGACGGCGTCGCAGGGGAAGCGCTCGAACAGCCCGTCCTTGATCATCTCGGCGGCGCCGGCATAGCCCTCCTCGCCGGGCTGGAAGATGAAGTTGACGGTGCCGGCGAAATTGCGCGTCTCGGCCAGGTACTTGGCCGCGCCCAGCAGCATCGCCGTGTGCCCGTCATGGCCGCAGGCATGCATCTTGCCGGGGATCTGGCTGCGATGCGCGAACTCGTTCACCTCGGTCATCGGCAGCGCGTCCATGTCGGCGCGCAGCCCGATGCTGCCCGAACCCTCGCGCGCGCCCTTCAGCACGCCCACCACGCCGGTTCGGCCGATGCCGCGATGCACCTCGATGCCCCAGCTCGCCAGCTTCTCGGCGACGATGGCGCTGGTGCGCACCTCCTCGAAGCCCAGCTCCGGATGGGTGTGGATGTCGCGGCGCCACTCCATCATCTCGGGCGCGAAATCGGCAATGCGGTTCGGAACAGGCATTTTCTTTCCTTTCTTTCGACTGCCGGCCATGGCCGAGACGACGGTCGCTGCACGGTGCCGGACTCACCTGAGCCCAGTGCAGCGCCCCGCTTCTCAACCCGACGGCGGCAGCCTGACAAAAAAAACAGTCATGGCTTTGACGGCGGTCGCTGCACTGCGCCGGGTCACGCCGGCCCAGTGAAGCGGCCCGCTTCCCCGTCAGGCAGCGGCAGCCCGAAAGAAAAGCGTCCCGCCTCTCCCCCAGACGGCGGCAGCCCGGAAAAACTAGCCGCCGCGGGCGGTGTCGGGGTCCACGGCGCGCAGGACGTATTCGTCCAGGTTCGGCTTGTAGGCGGCCCAGAGCCGGCGCAGCGCGGCGATCGGGGCGGGGTCGGAATCGATGCGCAGATCGGCGTAGGGGAAGCTCTCGCGGTGGACGATCAGCAGCACGGTGGAGACCAGGGGGCGGCCCTCGCCGCCGGCGGCTTCGCCGGCCTCGAGGGCGGCGAGCAGCCGGTCGCCGAGCTGTGCCTCGGGCTCGGCCAGGAAGGCGTCGACCATGGCCTGCGGCACCTGGTCGCTGGCCAGGATGTTGCCGATGGCGACGCAGTCGGTGCCGTGCGCGGCGTTGTGCGCGGGCTTCACCCGGGCGCCGTGGAAATGCGCGGTGCGGCCGGCGGCATCGATCGCCGCGTATTGCCGCCAGCCATGATGCGGGGTGCTGGCGGTCAGCGCCGCCACCGTCTCCTGCGCCGTGCAGCCGCTGCGCAGCAGGTCGAGGCCGCGCGGGCCGAGGCGGGGGTCGGTGCGGTGCTGCGTCAGCACGCCGCCCACCCCGGCCGCCAGGAAGGGCACGCGGGAGCCGATGCACAGGCCGGAGGTGGTGGCCACCGCGCCGAACTGGCCGGTGCGCGCGCAACGGCCGATCAGGGAAAAGGTCATGGCCCGGCATTCAAGGCGCGGTCGTGAGGCTTGTCCATTGGGCTTGTCCATCCGGCGGGGACGGTTTCCACTGGCCGTTGCGGGACCGACATGGCATGATTCTCACGGAACCGTGAGTTTAAGCGAAACCGGTCACGGATGGGTGGGGACGGCCTTCGGGCCTGGATGGGGCAGTGCCAGGCGGAATCGTGTCAGGCGGGGCGGTGTCGGCCGGGGGGAAGGCCGGGCGCCGGGGGGGACGCCGGGTGCGGCGCCTGCTGCTGGCGGGGCTGCTGCCGGCGGCTCTGCTGCTCGGCGGCACCCCCCTGGCGCGGGCGCAGGAGGTGCCGGCCACGGGGGGCGATTTCGGCGGTGTCGGGCTGATCGAAATGCGCAATGCGCGCTTCCGCCCGGATGGCACGCTGGAGGGCGGTACCGCTCTGCGCCACCAGCGCCGCTTCTGGTTCGTCAATTTCCAGGCCCTGCCCTTCCTGGAGACCACCTTCCGCCTGACCGAGCGGCTGGACGGCACCAGCGGCGCCGGCATGACCACCGACCGCGCCTTCGACCTGAAGCTGCGCCTGCTGCAGGAGAGCGAGTACCTGCCGGCCGTCGCCATCGGGCTGCAGGATTTCATCGGCACAGGGATCTATGCCGGGGAGTATGTCGTCGCCTCCAAGCGCTTCTGGGATTTCGATATCACCGCCGGGCTGGGCTGGGGGCGGCTGGCCTCGGGCGGGGATTGGACCAGCCCGCTGGCGCTGGGCTCCGACCGGTTCCGCGACCGGCCGCGCCGTGTCGGCCGCGGCGGCCAGGTGCAGAGCGGCTGGTTCCGCGGCGAGGACATGGCGCCCTTCGCCGGGGTGGAATGGTCGGCGCCGCCGCTGCCCACCCCCTGGGGCGCGGTGGAGGGGCTCCGGCTCAAGCTGGAATGGAGCGCCGACGCGCTGCGCGACGAGCGCGGCGGCTATCCCGCCCGCCGCACCGGGCTGCGGGGCGAGGCCGATTCGCGCGTCAATCTCGGCCTGCAATGGTCGAATGAGTGGCTGGATGCCGGGCTGCACTGGGTCCATGGCACCGATCTGCTGGTGCGGCTCTCGCTGCGGCTGAACCCGGACGATCCGCCGGCGCGCCCCCTGCCCCCTGCCCCGCCCTTGGCGCCGCGCCCGGACGCCGCCTGGCGCGGCGGCCCCTCCCTGCCGCCCCCGGAGGATCCCGAGCGCCAGGCGCTGACCGCCGAGACCCTGTTCGCCGCGCTGGAACAGGCCGGCTTCCGCCCGCTGGCCTATCGGCAGGACGGCGTGGTGGCGGAGATCGCCATCGCCGGCGGCCCCTACCGCACCCTGGCGCAGATCGCGGGCCGGGTGCTGCGGGCGGCGCAGCCGGTGCTGCCGGCGTCTGTCGCCATGCTGCGGCTGCGCTGGTGGCAGGCCGGGGCGGAGGTGGCGGTGCTGGAAATCCCCCGCGCCACCCTGGCCGCCGCCCTCACCGGCCGCGCCAGCCCCGAGGAGGCCTGGGCGGCCAGCGAATTGCTGCCGGCGACCGGCGCGCTGGCGCCCGGGGCGGTGCGCGGCCCGGGCCTGGCCTGGAGCTGGGAGCTGGGGCCACGCCTGGCGGTGGCGCTGGGCGACCCTTCGCGCACCCTGCGCTGGCAGGGCGGCGCCACGGCGGCGGCCCGGGTCGAGCTGGGCGGTGGCTGGGCGCTGGGGGGATCCGTCCAGCAGGCGCTGATCGGCAATCTCTCGGGCGGGCTGCCCTCGGACAGCGTGCTGCCGCATGTGCGCAGCGACTACGCCGAATACGCCCGGCAGGGGAAGACGGCGCTCGGCACCCTCTATGCCGAGCGGATCTGGAATGCCGGGCCGGATCTCTTCGCCCGCGCCAGCGCCGGCTATCTGGAGCCGATGTTCGGCGGCGTCTCCACCGAGCTGCTCTGGCGCCCGCGCCAGCGCGGCTTCGCCCTCGGCCTCGACCTGAACTGGGTGGCGCAGCGCGATTACGACCAGAAGCTGGGCTTCCTGGGCTATTCGGTGGCCACCGGCCATCTCTCCGCCTATGCCGATTTGCCGGTCTGGAACCTCTATGGCGTGCTGCGCGCCGGGCGGTATCTGGCGGGCGATTGGGGCACCACCATCGAGCTGGGGCGGCGCTTCGATTCCGGCATCGAGGTGGGCGGCTTCGCCACCTTCACCAATGTCTCCGCCGCCCGCTTCGGCGAGGGCTCCTTCGACAAGGGCATCTATGTGCGGGTGCCGCTGGAGCTGTTCGGGCTGCAGAGCCGCGGCCGCGGCACGGCGCTGATCCGTCCCGTCCAGCGCGATGGCGGGCAGATGCTGGCGGTCGACAACCCGCTCTGGGAGGTGACGCGCGACGGCCGGGCCGACGCGCTGCGGCGCGGCAGCACCGACTTCGCACGGTGACGGCCGGGCGGCGCGGGCGGGCCCCGGCGGCGAGTCGGGGCGGCGGTCCGGATCGCCCGGCCCCCCCGCCCCGGCGGGGTGGTCAGATCCGCCCCTCGGCCAGCAGCGCGCGGCTGCGCTGCAGCGTCGACAGCAGGGCGGCGCGGTAGCCGGTCTCGCCATCGAACTGCGCCTGCTCGGCCTGTTCCTCGGCCCCGCCCGGCGCCCGGTCCCGCAGGCCCAGATAGCAGTAGAAGCGGAGCTGCAGCGCCCCGGTGGCGTCCTCGAACAGCTCGTTGATGATGGCGCCCTCGCGCGGGCCGGTGGCCTGGAAGAAGGTGACCTTGCGGCCCGGCTCGAAGGTGATGATCTCGCGCAGCGCCTGGCCGCCGATCACCGCCTCGCGCACCAGATGCGTGGCACTCTCCTCCACCACCTCGCAGCCTGTGCACAGGCCGGGCGGCAGGAACAGCTGGGCGTCGCGGGCCTTCAGCACCAGCCCCTGCCAGATCTGGTCGCGGGTCAGCGGGGTCTCGCCCTCCGGGTTCACCGGAACGGTGGCGGTCGAATAGATCATGATGGAAATCCTTGTTGTCGGTTGCGGAGATGGGCGTCAGGCCGCGGCGGCGAGCTCGGCGGCGAAGCCGCGATAGGTGCGCAGCGGGCGGCCCAGCAGCGCGGTCAGGCGGTCCACATCGCCGGGCTCGGGCCGCATGCCGTCGGTGAGGAAGCGCTCGGCCATCAGGCGCATGTCGTAGGCCATCCAGCCCGGCATGGCCTGGCCGAGATTGCGCTCGAAGCCGGCGGTGTCGTCGCCGCCATAGGCGACCGGGCGGCCGAGCAGCGCCGACCAGATGGCCGCGACATCCGTGCCGGTCAGCGTCTCGGGGCCGACCAGGTTGATGCGCTCCGCCGGCAGCGGCGTGGCGGAGCGCTCGCGGCGGAGCAGCTCGAGCGCCGCGACCTCGGCGATGTCGCGCGCATCGACCATGGCGAGGCCCTTCTGGCCGATCGGCACCGGATAGACGCCATGGCCGAGCACCACGTCGCGGATCATGCCCTCGTTCTGCATGAAGTAGGCGGGGCGCAGGATGGTGGCGGACAGGCCCATGCGCTCGATCATCCGCTCGACCCCGAACTTGCCGGCGAAATGCGGCACATTGGCGTAGAGATCGCTGTGGAGGACGGAGAGATAGACGATCCGCCCGATGCCGGCCTCACGCGCCAGGTTGAGCGTGATCAGCGCCTGCGAGACTTCGTCGGGCACCACGGCGTTGAGCAGGAACAGGGAGGAGGCGCCCGACAGCGCGGCGCGCAGCGAGGCGATGTCGAGCAGGTCGCCCCGCGCCAGCTCGACGCCGGCGGGCAGCCGCGCCGCCGCGGGATCGCGCACCAGGGCGCGCACCGCCGCGCCGCGCTCGACAAGCTGCTGGACGAGGTGGCGGCCGACGGTGCCGGTGGCGCCGGTGACGAGGATGGTCATGGGGATCGCTCCTGAAGGGGTTCCGGTTGGCGTCCCGAAGATTGCCGATCCACCCATGGTCCAATAGACCATGGATCTGGACACACCGTCTCATGGGTGGAACAGATGGATCTGCTGGCCCTGGCCGATTTCACGCTTGTCGCCCGGCATGAGGGTTTCGGCCGCGCCGCCCGGGCGGCGGGCCGCCCGAAGGCGACCCTGTCCCGCCGGGTGGCGGAGCTGGAGGGGCGCCTCGAGCTGCGCCTGTTCGAGCGCGGCGGGCGCCGCCTGCGGCTGACCCAGGAGGGGCGCGCCCTCTATGAGCGCGCCGCGGCCCTGCTGGCCGAGCTGGACGAGGCGGCGGCTTCCATCGTGCCGGGCGCCGGCCGGCCGCGCGGCCGGCTGCGGATCAGCGCGCCGCTGCTCTTCTCGCAGACCGCGATGGGCAGGCTGGCGGCCGGCTTCGCCCTGAAGCACCCCGAGATCCGGCTGGAGGTGACGACGGAGGACCGGGCGGTGGACATGGTGGAGGAGGGCTATGACCTGGTCCTGCGCATCAACCCGCCCGCCACCCAGAGCCTGGTCGGCCGCATCATCCTGCGGGACCGGCTGCTGGTGGTGGCGAGCCCGGCGCTGGCCCTGCCGGTGGACGGCGCGCCCATCCCGGCGGTGGTGCGCGGCGCGGCCGAGCAGGATCTGTCCTGGCGGCTGGCGGCGCCGGAGGGGCCGGCCACCCTGGTGGCCCGGCCGGTGCTCGGCCTGTCCTCGCTGGCCATGGTGCGCGACGCGGTATGCGCCGGGGTGGGCGCCGCCCGCCTGCCGCTGTCGCTGGTGGGCCGCGACCTGGCCGCCGGCCGGCTGCGGCGCTGGGGCGAGCTGGAGGGGCCGGAGATCGCCCTCTGGGCGCTCTACCCCTCCCGCCGGCTGCTGAGCCCGCGGGTCTCCGCCTTCCTCGACCATCTGCGGGAGGCCTTCCCCGAGGGCCGGCCGGAGGAGCTGGCGGCCTATCTGCAGGCCTGAGCGGCCGAGTGCGGCGCCGCGGCCCGCCCGCGCCGGACGCGCCCCCGGCATGCTTCCGCTTGACCGCGCGGGCGCGGATCACGACCTTACGGCGGAACACGACACCCCGCCGCCCTTGGCGGGGACCAAGGAATCTGCCCCATGAGCGAATTCACCAAGGCCGTCAGCGACGACAGCTTCAAGGACGAGGTGCTGGGCGCCTCCGGCCCCGTCCTGGTCGATTTCTGGGCCGAGTGGTGCGGCCCCTGCCGCATGGTCGGGCCGATCCTGGACGAGATCGCCCAGGAATATGCCGGCCAGCTGACCGTGGCGAAGGTCAATATCGACGAGAATCCGATGACGCCGAACGACTACGCGGTGCGCGGCATCCCCACCATGATCCTGTTCAAGGATGGCAAGCCGGTGGAGACCAAGGTCGGCGCCATGCCGCGCAGCCAGATGAAGGAGTGGATCGCTGGCGCGCTCGCCCGCTGATCCGGTTCGGCGCGCCGGCCACCCCGGCGCGCCATGGCTGAAGGGCGCGCGCCGCCGCCTGCTGGGCGGCGCGCTGGCCTTCGCCCTCGGCGCCGCCGCCCTGCCGGCCCCGGCCATGGCCCAGGGCGGCCGGCTGTCGGAAAGCCAGGCGGCGCGCTTCCGCGTCACCACCTTCGCGCAAGGCCTCGAACATCCCTGGGGCGCCGCCTTCCTGCCGGATGGCCGGCTGCTGGTGACCGAGCGCCCCGGCCGGCTGCGGCTGGTGGAGCGCGATGGCCGCCTCTCCCCCCCGCTCTCCGGCGTGCCTTCGGTGGCGGCGGCCGGCCAGGGCGGGCTGCTGGACATCGAACTCGCCCCCGATTTCGCCGAGACGCGCGAGCTCTATCTCTGCCAGGCCGTCACCTTGCGCGGCGGCAATGCCACGCGGCTGCTGCGGGCGCGGCTGGCGGGCGATGCAGCCAGCCTGGACGCCGCCCAGCCCATCCTGGACGCGACGCCGGCGCAGCCCGGCAATGGCCATTATGGCTGCCGCATCGTCTTCGGCGGCGATGGCAAGCTGTATCTCTCCACCGGCGACCGGCAGAGCCGCCCCGAGCGCGCCCAGGCGCTGGACGATCTGGCCGGCAAGCTGCTGCGGCTGGAGCGCGACGGGCGCCCGGCCGCGGGCAACCCCTTCCTGGGGCGCGAGGGCGCGCGGCCGGAGATCTACGCCTATGGCCTGCGCAACCCGCAGGGCCTGGCGGTGCATCCCAGGACCGGCCGGGTCTTCGAGATCGAGATGGGCCCGCGCGGCGGCGACGAGGTGAACCTGCCCGAGCCCGGCGCCAATCTGGGCTGGCCGGTGGTGGGGCATGGCACCGCCTATAGCGGCGCGCAGATCCATGAGGCGCCCTCGCGCCCGGACATGCAGGACCCGCTGCGCTTTTGGACGCCCGCCATCAGCCCCTCCGGCGGCACCTTCTACACGGGCGACGCCTTCCCCGCCTGGCGCGGCAACCTGTTCCTGGCGACGCTGAGCAGCGCCGGCCTGCTGCGGCTGACCCTGGAGGGCGAGCGCATCACCGCCGAGGAGCAGTTGCTCTGGGGCCAGCAGCGGCTGCGCCAGGTGCTGCAGGGGCCGGAGGGTTTTCTCTACCTGCTGACCGACGAGGCGCGCGGCCGCATCCTGCGGATCGAGCCGGCGGAATAGCCGGCCGGCGCCTATTTCAGCTGGCTGTCCTTGCTGCCGCGCCGGTTGATGCCGAAGGCGGCGGGGCGCGCATCGCGCTCCGACTGGCAGGGCACGCAGGTGCGCGCATTCGGCAGCGCGCGGCGGCGGGCCTCGGGGATCTCCTCGCCGCATTCCTCGCAATGCAGGTTGCCACCACCCCCGGCCGAGAGCCGGGCGCGGGCGCGCAGCACCGCATCGGTCACCGTGTCGTCGATCTGGTCCTGCACCGCCCCGTCCGGGGCCCAGCCGCTGGCCATTTTTCCCGTTCTCCTCGGCCAGGGATATGGGGAGCGGCGCGGTGCGGACCAAGCATGGCCGCAGGTTGGCGGCGAGCGGAAAACATGGCAGAATCGCAATGATCAGCCCTGGCACCGCCCATCCCGGCGCAGCGCCGCAATCCTGCCGAAGGCCACGCCATGTCCTACGAGATCAGCCGCGAGAAGAATCTCGGCTATTTCTTCTACCATATCCAAAACGGGCAGTTCGTGGCGGATTCGGCGATCTCGGTCGGCTTCCACTATGGGGTGCTGACCTATTTCATCGGCCGCTCCGGCGTGCTGACCTTCGCGCCGGAGGCGGTCAGCATCGCCGGCCTGCCGGTCAACACCGGCACGCCGCTGATCCCCGAGCTGGCCTATTACCTGGCCAACACCGATGTGCTGGCCGCCGGCATGTCAGCCGAGACGCATTACGCGCAATTCGGCTGGAAGGAGGGTCGGACCACCGGCTCGCTCTTCGACGGCGCCTACTATCTGCGGGTGAACCAGGATGTGCGCGAGGCCGGCATCAACCCGGTCGAGCACTACCTGGCCTTCGGCTGGAAGGAGGGGCGCGATCCCAACCCGCTCTTCGACACCAGCTTCTACCTGGCGCAGAATGCCGATGTGGCGGAAGCCGGCATCAACCCGCTGGAGCACTATCTGCTCTGGGGCCGGCACGAGGCGCGCGACGCCAACGCCTTCTTCGATGCCGATTTCTACCTGCAGCAGCATCCGGCGCTGGTGGAGATCGGCGCCGACCCGCTGGCGCATTATTCGGAGCAGGGCTGGCGGGAGGGTGCGGCCGCCTCGCGCAGCTTCATCACCAAGGTCTATCTGGCGCAGAACCCGGATGTGGCGGCGGCCGGCATCGACCCGCTGCGCCACTACCTGGAATACGGCCAGGCCGAGGGCCGCGCGCTCAGCAGCGGCACCGCCGCCAGCATCTCCGGCCGCCTCACCGGCAGCACCGACGAGGACAGCGGCACCACGCTCATCGGCCGCATCACCGTGCAGGATGTGGATCCGCTGGAATCCGGCATGGATGCCACTTTCGGCGGCCGCACCGTCTATGTCCTGGCCGATGGGCGCGAGGCCTTGAACGCGCCGGTGATCGACACCGCCGGCGGCCCCTTCCGGCTGCGCCTGTCGCCGGATGGCAGCTGGAGCTACACCGTCGATCCCGAGCTGTACCAGTATCTGCGCGAGGGCGAGGTGGTGGAGGAGCGCTTCACCCTGCGCACGGTCGGCCAGGACGAGGTGGTGGTGAGCATCACCATCGAGGGCCGCAACGATCCGGCGGTGTTCACGGGCGAGACGCGCGGCGTGGTGGACGAGGCGGCGGGCCCCGGCGTGTCCGGCGAGGTCACCTATCATTACGACCCGGACCGCGGCGAGAGCACGCTGCAGGCCGGCCGCCATGACGGGCTCTATGGCTGGCTGGAGCTGACCGCGCAGGGCGATTGGGAGTACCGCTTCACCGGCAATGCCGAGCTCGGCGTCACCCCGGGCCAGGCGCATGACGACCTCACCGACGTCATCACCATCCGCAGCCTGGACGGCACGCCGCACATGGTCAGCATCGACATCCTGGCCTTCGCCGGCGCCGACGCGCTGTTCTGACAGCGGGCGGCGGGGTCGCGTCCCGCCGCCTTCCCTGCCTGCTCGCAGGCCTTGCAGCGTCTCTCGCCCCTGTTCCCGAACGGGCGGGCTCAGGGGCTGGCGAGGTCTTCCTGCCTCCGCGCCCCCAGCGCCGCCGGATCGACGCCCCGGGGCCAGCGGGTCACATCGTCATAGGTCGCGCCGTCGAACAGGCTGCGCTCGATCCGGGCCTCGGAGAGATCGGCGCCTTCGAGCCGGGCCTCGCGCAGATCGACATGCCGCAGCGATGCCTGGCCGAAGACCGCCCGGCGCAGATCGGCGCGGCGCAGATCGGCGTCCAGAAGCCGGGCGCCGGAGAGATCGACCTCGGTCATCACCGCGCCTTCCAGCCTGGCATCCTGGCCGCTGATGCCGCGCAGGCTGGCCCGGTGCAGCGTCACCCGGTTCAGCCGCACCCTGTCCAGCCGCGCATCGTCGAGCCGGGCGCGCAGCATGCTGCCGCGATTCACCGCCAATCCGGTCAGGTCGGCGCCACGCAGATCGACAATTCCGCCATGGAGCGGGCCCATCTCGAAGATGAGGTTGTCGATCTCGGCCTCCGCCAGCCTGGCCTGGCGCCAATCGCCGGAATACAGCATGAACTCGCCAAGCCGGGCCTGGCTGACATCGAGGCCGGGCAGGGCATGGTCCAGCCGGAGGCTGTCCACCGCCCAGCCGCGAAAATCGCGGCGCCCCCTCGCCACCCGGTACTCCCTGGCCACGAAACGGGCCCGCGCGATCTGCGACTCGACCGCGGCATCGCCGGGGGCCAGAGCCGCGATCCGCAACCGCAGCAGAGGGAACTCCTTGCTCGGGTTTTGCCACTGGGTCGCCGCCAGGGACTGCAGCAGCGCCAGCTGCGGGGCCAGGGCCCCGGGATCGCGCGCGATCAGCGCCCGGTACAGCACCGCGCCGGCCTCGGGGCCCTCCATACTCTCGACGATCCGCGCCCGCTCGAGCAGCAGCGCCGGTGAGTCCGGCGACTGACGGAGGGCCGCCTCGATCGCCCGCCGCCGGTCACGCCATTCCCGCAGCTGCCAGACGATGCCCGTCCTTGGGTAGGTCTGGGCCATCAAGCAGCCATTGGTGCTGAGCCTGTCCGGCGCAGGCAGCAGGCCGGCGCTCGCATCGTGTTCACCCGGCACCTCCGCATAGATCAGCCCTTGCCAGCCGATCTCGAAGGGAAAAGGAAAACCACATCCCACTCTGCGCCACACATCATGACTCGATTGCACCAGTTCGATGCTTGGCCCGATGTCACCCTTCAGGTCTTCCAGCACCCTGACCGTCGCGATGACGAAGGTCAGGGCGTCACGCCGCCCCTGTTGCAGCGCGACGATCTCACCCCTGAAGGCGAAGGGCGTCCGCGGGATCGATTCATGGGGGGGCCGGGGCGGAGCGCAGCTGCAGGCAGCCGCCATGCCCGGGGCAGCCAGCAGGCCGAGCAGCACCAGGGCCAGGCGGCGCAGCACCGGGCCGATCCAACGAAAAGCCTGGCGCACATCGCCTCCGCGCAACCTCGTCCGCCCCCAGCATGGCAGTGCGGCTATTTCCGCACCACCGCCATCACCGCCTCCAGCACCGCCCGCTGCGAGGCCTCCCGCGCCGCCGGATCGCCGCCGACCTGCGGGTTCAGCTGCACGCAGGCATCGGTGTAGGCGAAGGGCTGGCCGGTCGCGGTGTTGATCAGCTGGCCGGGGGCGCGCTCCTCGATGCTGCATTCCCGCACCGTCTGGGAATTGGTGGCCACCGCGGGGCTGTCGGAGAGCGGCGTGTCGAAGCCGTGATGCGCGCCGGGATAGGTGGTCAGCGTGACATCGGCGCCGGCCGCCTTCAGCCGCTCCACCTGCGCGGCGCAGCTGCGCAGCGGGTTATAGTCATCCGCCTCGCCATGGATCAGCCGCACCGGGCGGGCGACCAGCTTCGTGTCGTCGATGTAGCGGGTGGCGCAATCCGGGTAGAAGGGGATGTAGGCGGCGAAATCGGCGCCCGATCGGTTCCACAGCGTGTGGAAGCGCTGCATGGCGGCGTAGAAGGCCGCCTGCCCGCCGCGCGAGAAGCCGATCAGCACGATGCGCTGCGGATCGACGCGCGGATGCTTCGCCAGGATGCCGAGCGCGCCATAGATGTCGAGGATCAGGTTCAGCCGGCCGAGCCGCGCCTGGTCGGTGCTGGTGCTGACCAGGCCGCGCCCGGTGAAGCCGTCGATGGCGAAGGTCGAGATGCCCTGGGCGTTCAGCAGGCGCGACCACATCTCGATATTCGGCCCGATGCCGCCGGAGCCATGCATCAGCACCACGACCGGCAGCCGGCCCGTGCCCTGGGCGATGCGGAACTCGCCGGCGGTGGTGACGGGCTGCCCGGCCTCGGCGCGGCCGGCCAGGAAATCCGAATCGCTCATGGTGCGGGTCGGGATGGCGTGCAGCTCGACCCTCGCTGCGATGGCGCGGCGCTCGGCGGGGGCGGGCTGCGCCGGCTGGGCGGCAGCGGGGCCGGCGATGACCGCCAGGGTCAGGGCGAGCGGCGGCAGGAAGCGGGCGCGGCGGCGGGGATGCATGGGCGTCTCCTCGGGGCTTGCCGGGGTCTTGCGAACGCCCCGGTCAGGCTGCGAGCAAAGCGCTTTTTCCTCCGTCCTGCCAAGCAGGCCGGCCCGGTCAGGGCAGCAGGATGCCGCGCCCGGCGAAGAAGCGGCCGAACACCGCAGGCGGCAGTGCCACATCCGCCTGCGCGGCGGGCTCGTGGCCGGAGGGGTTGTGGAAGGTGATGGCCTCCGGCGTCGCCCGGGTGACCAGCACCAGATGCCCGCCGCGCTGCGGCGGCACGCGCTCCGGCCAGCGGATGTCCTTGTGCACCGAGGCCAGGAAGAAGCCGCCCGGCGGCAGCAGCGCCGGCAGATCCTCCGCCGCCAGATCCAGCCGGATTTCCGCCTGGAGCCGGAAGCGTTTTGCCACATAGGTGACGAAGGGCGCGTAGATCAGGCCGCGGATGTCGCCCTCCGGCGTCTCGACATAGCCCCCCTCGGCGGCGCAGCCGCGCGCCAGCTCCAGGATCGGATGCGCCACACCGCTGCGGGCTGCCAGCAGCATCTTCAGGCAGGCCATGCCGCAGAGATGCCCGGCCCAGCGCGCATATTCCTCGATGCTGGCGGCGCCGGAGCCGCGCCAGGCCGGGTCGCGCAGCAGCGCGCGCTCGGCGCCCTCGGCGAGCACGGCCAGCGTCATGCCGGGCGTTTCCCATTGGGAGAAGTAGGGGGTGGTCTGATCGGGCAAGGCGGGCCTGCGACGGGGCGGCTGAAGGCGGGTGCAGGGGACCCTGTCCCCTGCCGGGGGAGTTTGAGGGGGCAGAGCCCCCTCAATTCCTCAGGCCGCGGCGCGGCGCCGCGACAGCACCGCCCAGAGCCGCGGCCCGACCAGCGCCAGTATCGCCAGCAGCAGGATGGAGAGCGAGACGGGGCGGGTGACGAAGGTGGTCCAGTCGCCCTGGCTGATGGTCAGCGCCTGGCGCAGCGCCTGCTCGGCCATCGGCCCCAGGATCATGCCGATCACCACCGGCGCGGTCGGGAAGTCGAAGCGGCGCATGAACATGGCGATGATGCCGATGCCGTAGAGCAGCATCAGGTCGACCACCGAGTTGCTGATGCCATAGGTGCCGATGGTGGCGAAGACCAGGATGCCGGCATAGAGCTGCGGCACCGGGATCTTCAGGATGCGCGCCCAGAGGCCCACCAGCGGCAGGTTCAGCACCACCAGCATGATGTTGGCGATGTAGAGCGAGGCGATCAGCGTCCAGACCAGCTCGGCCTGGGTGGTGAACAGCATCGGCCCGGGCTGGATGCCGTAGGACTGGAAGGCCGAGAGCATGATGGCGGCGGTGGCCGAGGTCGGCAGGCCCAGGGTGAGCATCGGCACCAGCACGCCGGCGGCGGCGGCGTTGTTGGCCGCTTCCGGCCCGGCCACGCCCTCGATGGCGCCGGTCGTGCCGAATTCGTGCAGATGCTCCTTCCGCACCAGCTTCCGCTCGGCATAGTAGCTCAGCATGGTCGGCATCTCGGTGCCGCCGGCGGGCATGACGCCGAAGGGGAAGCCCAGCAGCGCGCCGCGCAGCCAGGGGCCGGTGGAGCGTTTCCAGTCCTCCTTCGTCATCATCAGCCGGCCGACCTCGCGCACCTCCTGCTTGCCCTCGACATGGCGCCAGGCGAGGTAGAGCGTCTCGCCCACCGCGAAGAGGGCGACGGCCACCAGCACCACATCGATGCCGTCGAGCAGCTCGGGGATGCCGAAGGTCAGGCGCGGCTGGCCGGTCTGCAGGTCGATGCCGACCAGGCCGATCAGCAGGCCGAGGCCGAGCGAGGTCAGCCCGCGCAGCGCCGAGCCGCCGAGCACCGCCGAGACGGTGACGAAGCACAGCACCATCAGCGCGAAATACTCGGCCGGGCCCAGCTTGAGGGCCAGCTCGACGACGATCGGGCCGAGGAAGGAAATCCCCAGCGTGCCGATGGTGCCGGCGACGAAGCTGCCGACGGCGGCGGTGACCAGCGCCGGGCCGGCGCGGCCGTTCCTGGCCATCTTCGCGCCTTCCAGCGCGGTGATGATCGAGCCCGATTCGCCCGGCGTGTTCAGCAGGATCGAGGTGGTCGAGCCGCCATACATGGCGCCGTAGAACACCCCGCAGAACAGGATGAAGGCGCCGGTGGCGGAGACCTGGAAGGTGATCGGCAGCAGGAGCGCGATGGTCAGCGCCGGGCCGATGCCCGGCAGCACGCCGATCGCCGTGCCGAGGAAGCAGCCGAGCAGCGCCCAGCCGAGATTGGTCAGCGTCAGCGCATTGCCGAAGCCGAAGGACAGGCCGGACCAGACATCCATGGTGTCAGAGGATCCCTTCCAGGATGCCGGCGCCGATATTCACGCCGAGCAGCTTGTCGAAGGCGAGATAGGCGCCGAGCGTCACCACCGCGCCGATCGCCAGGTCGCGCAAGGGGTGGCGGCTGCCGAAGGCGGCGGCGACCAGCACGAACTGCGCCGTGGCGGCGAAGACGAAGCCCAGGGAATCGATCAGCACCAGATTGGCCAGCAGCCCCGCGCCGAGCAGGCCGAGGGCGCGCCAATTGGTGGGCGGCGCCTCCTGCACCTCCTCGAGGTCGCGCGACCAGCCGCCGCGCAGGGCGGCGAGCGTCAGCCCGGCCCCCACCGCCAGCACCAGCGCCCCCACCAGGCTCGGCATGAATTTCGGCCCGACCTGGGCGTAGAGCGGGGTGACCGGGATCGCCCAGGCCTGCCACAGGCAGAGCAGGCCGAGGGCGAGGACGAACAGCCCGACCGCGAGATCCGGGCCGGCTCCGGGCAGGAGCCGGCCGCCGCCGCGCGGCGCCATCAGATGAGGCCGACCTCGCGCAGCACCTCGGCGGTGGCCGCCTCGTCGCGCTTGAGGAATTCGCCGAACTCGTCGCCGCCGAGGAACGCGTCCTCCCAGCCCTGGCGCTCCATCAGCTCCTTCCAGGCCGGCAGGGCGCGCAGATCGGTGACGAAGCGCAGCAGCTCGGCCCGCGTCTCCGGCCGGATGCCGGGCGGGCCGAACACGCCGCGCCAATTGCCCAGCGTGATGTCGATGCCGCTCTCCTTCAGCGTCGGCACATCGGGCAGGCTGCGCGTCTCGCCGGAAGTGGCGAGCGCCCGCATGCGGCCGGCCTTGATCTGCTCGGCGAATTCCGAGACGCCGGAGATGCCGGCCTTGACCTGGGCGCCAAGGATGGCGGCCTGGGCCGGCCCGCCGCCGGCGAAGGCGACATAGGAGGCGTCCTTGGCCGAGCGGCCCTGGCTCTTGAGCAGCAGGCCGAGCAGGATGTGGTCGATGCCGCCGGCGCTGCCGCCGGCGACCGAAGTGGCGCCCGGATTGGTCTTCAGCGCCTCCAGGAAGCCCTTCAGGTCGCGGATGTCGCTGCTGGCCGGCACCACGATGATGCCGGGTTCGGTGGTCATGCGCGCGATCGGCGTGACATCCTTCAGCCCGACCGGCGAGCGGTTGGCCAGCACCGAGCCCACCATGACGGCGCCGCCGATCATGATGCTGCCCTCGCGGCCGCGGCGCTGCTGGATGAAGCGCGGCAGGCCGACCGTGCCGCCGGCGCCGCCGACATTCTCGAACTGGAAATTGCCGACCATGCCGGCCTGGCGGCCGACCTGCTCGATGGCGCGGCCGAGCCCGTCCCAGCCGCCGCCGGGGCCGGCGGGGATGAAGACATGCAGGGTCGCGAAGCGCTGCTGCTGCTGCGCGCGGGCGGCGCCGGGCAGCCAGGGCAGGGCCAGGCCGGTGGCGGCGGCGCTCAGGAAGGTGCGGCGCAACATGGAAGTTCCTCCAGGCTTTCGTTAACTCTTTCTACGGTGTGCGATATCCGCGCCACGGCAAAGCGTAAAGTGAAGCCTCCGACATGCCGCGGCTTGCACCGCAGCATGGCCCCTCGCATGCTGCGCACGGCTTTGGGAGATGGGTCTGGATGCGGCTTCGCGTGGGGGTGATGCTGGCCCTGCTTCTGGCATCATTGCCGGTGACGCGGCCGCCCTCCGCCGGTCCCGGGATCGGGCCGGTGGCGGCGCCGGCCGTCCCGTTGGCGCTTCCCCTGGCCGAGGGCCTGGCGCGGCTGCTGCTGCCCGCCCCCGCCTGGGCGCAGCCGCGCAACCCGGCGCCGCAGCCGCCCCAGCAGCAGCGCCCGGCCGACCGCCCGCAGGAGCGCGAGGCGCTGGTGGTGAACGAGCTCGGCCTCGGCCTGCGCGAGCTCTACATCGCCCCCGCCGGCAGCGTGGAGCCGGGCCCCGACCGGCTGGGCCAGGACACGCTGCCCTCGGGTGCGACGCTGCGCGTGCCGCTCGGCCGCCAGCGGCTCTGCCTGTTCGATGTGCGCGCCGTGCTGTCGGATGGCAGCACGGAGGAGAAGCGCGGCCTCGATCTCTGCCGCACGCCGCGCGTCACCTTCGGCGACCCGACGGCGCCGCTGCGCGAGGCGGCGGTGGTCAACGACACCGACCTGATGCTGCGCGAGCTCTACGCCATGCCGAGCGGCGCCGGGCGCGGCCCGGACCGGCTGGGGGCGGAGATCGTGCCGCCCGAGGGCAGCTTCACCCTGCGGCTGGGGCGCACCCGCGAATGCGTCTTCGACCTGACCGCGGTGTTCGAGGATGACAGCACCGAGGAGCGCCGCCGCGTCGATCTCTGCCGCCGCAACCGCGTGGTGTTCGGCGACCCGGCGGTGCCCTGGCGCGAGGCCGAGGTGGTGAACGCCACCTCGCGCAGCCTGCGCAACCTGTTCGCCATGCCGGGCGGCGCCACCGGCAGCGGCGAGAATCGCTGGGGCCCGGACCGGCTGGGCGCCGTCATGGTCGATGGCGGCAACAGCTTCCGCCTGCGGCTGCGCAGCCGCGCCTGCCAGGTCGATCTGCGCGCCGTCTATGACGACGACACGGCGGAGGAGAAGCCGGGCGCCGATCTGTGCAGCGGCCAGCGCATCACCTTCGACGGCAGCGGCATCCCGCGCGCGCCGGAACGCGCCTTCACCCTGGTCAACCGGCATGGCGCGCCGGTGCAGGAGCTCTACGCCTCGGCCACCGACGATGCCGATTGGGGCGAGGACCGGCTGCCCTCCGGCCCGCTGGAGCGCGGCACCCGCGCCGAGCTGGTGCTGCGCGCCGGCTGCGAGATCGATCTGCGCATCGTCTTCGCCAATGGCGGGGCGGAGGAGCGGCGCGCCGTCAATATCTGCGACAGCGGGCTGATCGTGCTGCGCCCGGGCTGGACGCTGGCCGAGCGGCTGGACCAGGGCGCCGGCCCGATCGAGCAGGGCCCGCCGCGCGAGGGCAGCGTGCGCTTCCGCAACACCGGCCCGGCGCCGCTGGTCGAGCTCTATGTCGATGCCGCCGGCAGCCCGCGCGGGCCGGACCGGCTCGGCGCCACCGTGCTCGGCCGCGGCGAGACGCTGGATTTCCAGCCGCCCGAGGCGGTGGGCTGCCGCGGCCATCTGCGCGCCGTGTTCCGCAACGGGCTGGAGATCGACCGGCCGGATTTCGCGCTGTGCTCCGGCACCGAGGTGACCCTGCCATGATGCTGCCCGCCGCGCCGCGCCGCGCCTCCCGCTTCCGCCGCGCCCTGCTGGGCGGCCTGCTGGCGGCGCCGCTGCTGGCCCCACTGCTTCTGACAACGCCGGGCTGGGCCCAGGCGCCCGCCCCCACCCCGGCCCCGGCCCCGGCCGCATCGGCCGGCCCCGCGCTGCTGCCCCCCGCCCTGCTGCCGGTGCCGCCGGCGCTGCGCGGCGCCTGGTTCGCCGGCGAATGCGCCGCGCCGCGCGCCATGCTGCAGGTCACCGCCCGCGCCGTGGCGCGGCTGCCGGCCGACGGCCCGGCGCGGCTGATCCGCTTCGCCGAGACGCGGCGGCAGCAGGATTGGCATGTCGGCACCGGCCGTGGCGCCGAGGCGCCGCGCATCCTGCTGCGCGGCGATGCCAATGCGCTGGAGACGGCCGAGCCCGACGCCAAGCTGCGCGACGACCGGCTGCCGGGCGAGACGCCGCTGCAGGGCTGGCGCCGCTGCCCCAGCCCGCCGCTGCAATTCGCCGCCCTGCATGGCGAGGGGCTGGCCTTCCTCGGCGCGCTGGAGGGGCTGGAGGCCGCCTGCGGCGCGCCCGGCGCCGCCATCGGCCCCTGCGTCTCGGCCCTCGTCGCCGCCGGCGATGTCTCCGGCGACGGGCTGCTCTCGGTGGCCGAGATCGCCCGGCTGGTGCGCGGCCTGACCTGGGTGCTGGCGGCGGCCGAGGATGCGGCGCCGGAGAATGTGCTGGCCGCCGGCGGCGGCGGGCTGCTGGCCGGTGTCGCCATCGCCCGCTTCGCCCTGGAGAGCCTGGATTACGATGGCGACGGCAAGCTCTCCGCCGCCGAGCTGGGCCAGGACCGCGCCGGCTTCACCCGCGCGCTGGGCAGCGAGGCCGGCCGGCCGCTGCGGCTGGAAGGGGTGCAGGAGGGCGTGACGGTGCTGCGCAGCCTGCTGGACAATCTGCTGCTGGGCCAGTGAGGCCGGCTGGCTGAACCCGGCCGGGACCGCGGCACCGGCCCGCGGCGCCGCCGGCCCGGCGGCGCCACCGACTGAAAAAATCAGGCGCCGGGCAGCGCCGGGCCGCGATCCTGCATCAGGCTGCCGGTGACGGCGCCGAAGCCCATGGCGCGGCGGGCGAAGGCCGCCTTCAGCCGCGGCATGCGGTCCACCGCCGCCATGCCCAGCCGCCGCGCCAGGCGCAGCGGCGGCAGGCTGTTGCCAAACAGCCGCTCCAGCGCATGGGTGGCGCCCAGCATCAGCAGCGCATCCGGCCGCCGCGCCGCCTGGTAGCGCGCCAGCAGCGCCGCATCGCCCGGATCGCCGCCCTGCAGCAGCAGCTCGGCCAGCGCCGCGGCGTCGCGGAAGCCCAGATTCAGCCCCTGCCCGGCGATCGGGTGGATGCCATGCGCCGCATCCCCCACCAGGGCCAGGCGCGTATCGGTGTAGCGCAGCGCGTGCATCGCGCTCAGCGGATAGGACCAGCGGCGGCCGATCGGCGTCACCTTGCCCAGATGGTCGCCCATGCGGCGCTGGATCTCGCGCCCATATTCCGCGTCCGGCAGGGCCAGCACCCGCTCGCCGATCGCCCGCTTCTCCGACCAGACGATGGCCGAGGCATGGGGATGCTCCGGCGTCGGCGCCAGCGGCAGCTGGGCGAAGGGGCCATGCGGCAGGAACTGCTCCAGCGCCTCCTCGCCATGCGGGCGCTCATGCGCGATGGCGCCGACGATGCCGAGCTGGCGGTAATCATAGCCGGCAGTGCCGATGCCGGCCTGGCGGCGCAGCGGGCTGTGCCGCCCCTCGGCGGCGACCACCAGCCGGGCGCGGAGCGTCTCGCCGGTGGAAAGCCGCACCAGCGCGCCATCCGCCTGCCGCTCGACCCGCGCCTCGGCCGGGGCGCGCACCGTCAGATGCGCCAGCTCGCGCATGCGGGCATTCAGCGCCATGCGCAGCGCCCGCGCCTCGACCATCCAGCCAAAGGCCTCCGCGCCGCTGCCGGCGGCGTCGAAATGCAGCATCAGGGGGCTCGGCGCCTCGCCCGGCAGGCCGTCGGCGCAGCGGATGCGGTGGATCGGCCCCGGCGCCCAGGGCAGGTGCTGCCACACCCCCGCCGCCTCCAGCAGGTTGCGGCTGGTGCGGGCGATGGCATAGGCGCGGCCGTCGAATTCCGGCAGCTCCATGGGCGGCAGGGGCGCGCGGTCCACCACGGCGCAGGCCAGGCCCTGGCTGGCCAGGGCGGTGGCCAGCGTCGCCCCCACCGGGCCGGCACCGATGATGCACACCGCCACGTCGATCGTCTGGGTCATGCCGCCATTGTGGGGGCGCCCGCCGCGCGGCGGAAGGGGCGGCGCCGGCCGGCACCGCCTTTGCCCATTCCATAGGCAGATCTTCTGCGCAGACTCTGGGCAGACCGCTGTCCAATTTCCCGTCCGCAACGGTTTCCAGGCTTTTCGCGGATCGCACCCCGCTCTGGCACGCCGCTCGCATCAGGAAGCGACAGCTACGCGGAAGTACAGAGGGGACCGCAGCGCATGAAGCTGGTGATGGCCGTCATCAAGCCTTTCAAGCTGGACGAGGTGCGCGAGGCGCTCACCCCGCTCGGCGTGCAGGGGCTGACCGTGACCGAGGTGAAGGGGTTTGGCCGGCAGAAGGGCCAGACCGAGATCTACCGCGGCGCGGAATACCATGTCTCCTTCCTGCCCAAGCTGAAGATCGAGGTCGCGGTGCCCGCCGACCTGGTCGACGCGGTGGTGGAGGCGATCGCCTCGACCGCCCGCACCGGCAAGATCGGCGACGGCAAGATCTTCGTGCTGGATGTGGAGCGCGCCCTGCGCATCCGCACCGGCGAGACGGACGCCTCGGCGCTGTGACGCCGCTCCCCGCCACCCAGAAGACGATGGAACCGAGAATGCGAATCCTGGCGCGCGGCGCGGCTGCGCTGCTCCCCACCCTGCTGCTGGCGGCTCCCGCCCTTGCGCAGGAGGAAGCCACGGTCAATGCGGGCGATACCGCCTGGATGCTCACCAGCACCGCGCTGGTGCTGATGATGACCATCCCCGGCCTGGCGCTGTTCTATGCGGGCATGGTCCGCAAGAAGAACGTGCTGGCCACCATGATGCAGTCCTTCTTCCTGGCCGCGCTGTGCAGCGTGATCTGGATGGTGGCCGGCTACTCCCTGGCCTTTGGCGAGGGCGGCGCCTATATCGGCGACCTGTCGAAGCTGTTCCTCTCCGGCGTCGCCGAGAACTGGGACAAGCCCTTCACCCTTGGCAGCGGCGACGGCGCGGTGGCCTTCACCATCCCCGAGACCGTCTTCCTGATGTTCCAGATGACCTTCGCCATCATCACCCCGGCGCTGGCCACGGGTGCGGTGGCCGACCGCATGAAGTTCAGCGCCCTGGTGCTGTTCACCGTGCTGTGGTCGCTGCTGATCTACAGCCCGATCGCGCACTGGGTCTGGCATCCGAATGGCTGGATCTTCGCCCTCGGCGCGCTCGACTTCGCCGGCGGCACGGTGGTGCACATCAATGCCGGCGTGGCCGGCCTGGTCGCCGCCATCGTCATCGGCAAGCGCCACGGCCTCGGCACCGAGAACATGTCGCCCTTCAACCTGGCGCTCGCCGTGATCGGCGCCGCCCTGCTGTGGGTGGGCTGGTTCGGCTTCAATGCGGGCTCCGCCGGCGCCGCCGGCGGCCGTGCCGGCATGGCCATGCTGGTGACGCAGATCGCCGCCGGCGCCGGCGTGCTGGCCTGGGTGTTCGCCGAGTGGATCACCAAGGGCAAGCCCTCCGTGCTCGGCGCCATCTCCGGCGCGGTGGCGGGCCTGGTCGCCATCACCCCCGCCGCCGGCTTCGTGCTGCCGGTGCCGGCGCTGATCATCGGCATCGTGGCGGGCCTGGCCGGCTTCTGGGGCGCCACCGCCCTGAAGCACTGGTGCGGCTACGATGACAGCCTGGACGCCTTCGGCGTGCACGGCATCTGCGGCATCGTCGGCGCCCTGCTGACCGGCATCTTCGCCTATGGCCCGCTCTCGGCCACCCCGGCCCTGCCGGAGGGCATCGTCGGCTCCTTCGACCAGTTCCTGCTGCAGGTCTACGCCGTGGTCGCGACCTTCATCTTCACCGCCATCGGCAGCTGGATCCTGCTGAAGGTGGTGGACCTGACCGTCGGCCTGCGCGTGACCGAGGAAGAGGAGCGCGAAGGCCTCGACGTCTCGCTGCACGGCGAACGCCTGGGCTGACCGCCCATGCCTTCGGGACCGACAAGCCGGGGAGCCCTGCTCCCCGGTTTTTTTTCGGCTGCCGGTCAGGGCCGGGACGAGAGGGGCGGCACTCGGACGGGGCGCTCCGGCCCAGGGATGCGGCAGCCGGGACGACCGATCGGGCGGCGCCCGGCGGGGCCCGGATCGTCCCGCCGCCCCACCGGACGGCGGCAGCCTGACAGAAAACTGATCGGGCGGCGCCCGGCGGGGCCCGGATCGTCCCGCCGCCCCACCGGACGGCGGCAGCCTGACAGAAAACCGATCGGGCGGCGCCCGGCCGGGCCAGGATCGTCCCGCCGCCCCACCGGACGGCGGCAGCCCGACAAAAAAACGGCAGCCCGACAGAAAGAAACGAATGGTTGGGCTGGCGGTTCTGCGGACGGAAACGACCGGAACCGGGGGGCCGCATGGCCACGACACAACAACAGGACGCACCCAGCCTGCAGCGCGCCATCGGCCTGCCGCTGCTGATGCTCTATGGCCTCGGCAGCATGCTGGGCGCCGGCATCTACGGGCTGGTGGGGGAGGCGGCGCGGCTGATGGGCAGCGCCATCTGGATGGCCTTCCTGGTCAGCATGGTGGCGGCGCTGCTCACCGGCCTGTCCTATGCCAGCATCGCCAGCCGCTATCCGCGCGCCGGCGGCGCCGCCTATGTCACCCAGCGCGCCTATCGCAGCCCGATGATGGCCTATCTGGTGGGGCTGGCCGTCGCCTGCTCCGGCCTCACCTCGATCGCCACCCAGGCCAATGTGGTGGCGCGCAACCTGCAGGCCGCCTTCGGCTGGGAAGGGGTGCCGATCTCGCTGCTGGCGCTGGGCTTCCTGCTGATCCTGGCCGGCATCCTGCTGCGCGGCATCCGCGAATCGCTCTGGGCCAATGCCGCCTGCACGGTGGTCGAGGCCGGCGGCCTGCTGCTGGTGATCGCGGTGGGCATTCCCTATTGGGGCCAGGCCAGCCTGTTCGAACTGCCCGAGGGCGGCGGCGAGGCCAGCGCCACCGCGCTCCTGGTGTTCCAGGGCGCGGTGCTCACCTTCTTCTCCTTCATCGGCTTCGAGGACACGATGAACCTGGCCGAGGAGGTGAAGCAGCCCGAGCGCACCATGCCGATGGGGCTGATCCTGGCCATGCTGATCGCGACCGGCATCTACATGGCGATCTGCGTCACCGCCGTCTCCGTCCTGCCCTGGCGCGAGCTGGCCGAGGCGCGCGCGCCGCTGGCCGCGGTGGTGGAGCGCGCCGCGCCCTGGTTCCCGCCGGCCGGCTTCATCGGCATCACCATCTTCGCCGTCGCCAACACCGCGCTGGTGAACTACGTCATGGCGTCCCGCCTGCTCTACGGCATGGCGCGGCAGGGGCTGCTGCCGGCCTCGCTGGGCCGGGTGAACAGCGCCCGCCACACGCCGCATGTCGCCATCCTGGCGCTGCTCGGCGTCGTCATCCTGCTGGCGCTGGTGGGCGATGTGGCGGCGCTGGCGGCGTCGACCGTGCTGCTGCTGCTGTTCGTCTTCACCATCGTCAATGGCGCGCTGATCATCCTGATCCGCCGCAAGGACGAGAAGCGCGGCGGCTTCGAGGTGCCGGTCTTCGTGCCCGCCCTCGGCGCGCTGGTCTGCGTGGCGCTGATCGTGGTGCGGGTGGCCACCGGCGGCGGCACCGCGTCGCTGATCGCCATCGGCCTGCTCGCCGCCATCCTGGTGCTCTACCTGCTGACGGCGCGGCACCGGCAGGAGGAGGTGCGGAAATTCCTCGAAAGCGAGGAGCTGGGCTGAGCCTCAGCCCAGCCGCCGCCGGTTGCCCGCCAGCGTCCGGCTGACCGGGCGCAGGGCGGCGCCGGAGGCGGCGAGGCCGGCGCCGGCGCAGGCCTCGGCCAGCCGGGCGCCGCGCAGCGCCGCGCCCTGCCACCAGGACAGCCAGGCCAGCGCCGGGCCCGGCGGCACCGGCTGGCGTGCCGCCTGCAGCAGCAGCCGGTGCGCCGCCTCCAGCTCGGCCAGCCCATGCTCCAGCCCGACCCGGCCGAGCCGCGCCCAGCCCTCGGCCCAGGCGGCGCCGCCGGCGGCGAAGGCCAGCGCCTTCTCCGGCGCCATGCGGGCGAATTCGAGCCCGGTGGCATAGGCGCCGCGCCGCCGCGCCGCCTCCGGAGAGAGGCGGGCGGAGACCACCATCGGCGCCCCGGTCCAGGCGGCGCGCAGGGCGCGGGCCTGGCGGGCGGCACTCAGGACGTAGCGGCGTTGGCGCATGGCGGGGCTCCTCTGGATCGGCCGGCCATGCTGCAACGCGGCAAGGGTGGCAGCGGCTGCGCTATTCCGCGGCGCTGCCCGGCTGGGGGTCGAGCTGCGGATTGTCGAAGACCGGCTCGCGATAGGCGCGTAGCACCTCGCGCAGGGTCCGCGCCAGGTCCTGCTGCTCCTCCTCCGACAGGAAGCGCCCGATCGGCACGCGGCGGCGGCGCTGCACCAGGGCGAGGCCCGCGCGCTCCGACCATTCGACGCGGGTCCAGTAGGGGTCGAGGCTGGCCTCCTCGCGCCGGCCCAGCCCGTCGACGCGCCGCACCAGCAGCCGGTCGGGCCGCAGGGAGATCACCTCCCGCGCGCGGGAGGACCAGCGGTGATGCAGCAGCATCAGCGCCAGCGCGCCCAGGATCTCGACGCCGAGGAAGGGCAGGATCGGCCAGGCGCCGATCAGCGCGAAGAACAGCCCGCCCAGCACCGCCCAGCCGCCGGCCAGCGCCACCAGCACGAGATAGGGGCGCGGCCGTAGGCTGCGGTGGGGCGTGCTGACGGCCTCGAAGAGGATCGGTTCGGGGCTTGCTGACATCGCGCGCTAACATAGGCTCTGTCGCCGGGACGCGTAGAGCGGCTTCTGCGCCCCTGCCCTGCCCTTACCCGTCCGGCCGGCGGAACCCCGCCCCGCCGCCCGGACGGCCCAGCCTGACGAGTTCGCGATGAAGCGCCCCGCCCCCGACGCCGCGGCCGCCCCGGCCCCGAACCCCGCCGCCCGGCGCCGCAAGGCCGCGGCCATCGCGCCGGAGGCAGCCCCCGCCCCGCGCCAGGCCAGCCCGCGCCGCCCCGGCGCCCGGGCGGGCGCCGGCGCCGCGCCGCCCGGGGCGCCCCCCGCCCCGCCCCAGGCCGACCCGCTGGCGGCGCTGGAGGCGGCGGCGCAGCCCGCCCCGCCCGCCCGCGCCCGCCGGGCGAAGCGCCCGCTGCATGGCAGCGCCGAGGCGCCGCGCCGCGCCCGGCGCATGTCGGCGGCGCAGGCGGCCCTGTTCGTGCGCAGCCTGGCCCAGGCCAATCCGGCGCCGGAGACCGAGCTGCACTACACCTCCCCCTACACGCTGCTGGTGGCGGTGGCGCTGTCGGCCCAGGCCACCGATGTCTCGGTGAACAAGGCCACGGCCACGCTGTTTCCGCTGGCCGACACGCCGGAGAAGATGCTGGCCCTCGGCGAGGAAGGGGTGGGCGAGCAGATCCGCCGCATCGGGCTGTGGAAGTCGAAGGCGAAGAACGTCATCGCCCTGTCCCGCCTTTTGCTCGAGCGGCATGGCGGCGAGGTGCCGGCCGATCGGGCGGCGCTGGAGGCGCTGCCCGGCGTCGGCCGCAAGACCGCCAATGTCGTGCTGAACGTCGCCTTCGGCGAGGAGGCGATGGCGGTCGACACCCACATCTTCCGCCTGGGCAACCGCACCGGCCTGGCGCCGGGCAAGACGCCGCGCGCGGTGGAGGATGCGCTGATGCAGCGCGTGCCGCCCGAGCTGCTGCGCGACGCGCATCACTGGCTGATCCTGCACGGGCGATATGTCTGCAAGGCGCGCCTGCCGGAATGCTGGCATTGCGTGGCGCGCGAGCATTGCAACTACACCGACAAGGTGCTCTGGCCGCCCGCCTCGCGCCCGGGCTGAGGCCCGCGCCGCAGCGCGCCCTTCCCCGCCCCAACCCCTGGAGAAGGATCATGGCGGAGCTTTTCGCGGGGCCTGTCGCGGTGCAGTACGGGCAGGACTATCTGGCGCTGGAGGGCGGTTTCGACGGGGCGATGGAGGCCTGTTTCGCCGGCCAGAGCAACGGGCTGTGCGGCGCCCGCAACCCGGCGCTGCTGTTCCTGGTCACCGGCCTGCACACCGGGGTGGTCGGCCTCGGCATCCATCTCTTCGCCGCCGATCCCGGGCTGGATGAGAGCTGGGAGGAGATCGTCGAGCTGTCCTGCCGGGTGCCGCGGGGCGAGATCACGCTGATGGAATGGGCGGCCGATCGCGGCACCGGCATGGCGGTGCCGGCCGGGGCCTATCGGGTGCGCTACCAGGCGCGGGCGATGCAGGCGGCCAGCGAGCTGGACACGCTGGAGGGCGATACCCCCATCGACACCTACCGGCTGGATCTGTGGCCGGCCCCGCCTTCCCCGGACTGCATCATGAAGCAGAGCTCGGCCGTGGCCGCCTCTTGGCATGGCTGGGCGCAGCGGCTCGGCCCCGGCCGCTAGGCGAGCCTCGCCGCCTGCGGAACCGGTGCGCGATCGGCCCGCCTGCAGGAGAACCCTCCCTGCCCCACCCGCACCCCCCTGCCTGCCTCGCTGCCCGCTCCCCTGGGCCCCGGCGCCCCGCCGCCATGCAGCGCCCCCCGTCGCGGCCCTGACCGGCAGCTGCCAGAAAAACAGCCGACAGAAAAATGCAGGGCGGGTAAGGGGTTTGTGCGGTTGCGATGGGAAGGGCCAAGGCCTTATCTGACGGCCATGGCACGGCAACTCCCTCTCTTCCTGTCCCTCGCGGCGGCGCTCGGCCTTGTCTCGGGCGTGGCCATGGCGCAGCAGCAGCAGCGTCCGCAGGCGCTTGGCACCTTCCAGGACTGGACGGCGGCCACGCATATGGAGGGGGGGCGGAAGGTCTGCTACGCCTTCACCCGCGCCAGCCGCTCCGAGGGGGCGGGCAATCGGCAGAATGTCATCCTGACGGTGACGCACCGGCCGCAGGGGCGCGACCAGGTGGCGCTGCGCGCCGGCTACACCTATGCCCGCAATGCTGAGGTCAGCGTGACCGTGGGCGGCACGGAGCTGGATTTCTACACGGCGCAGGACAATGCCTTCGCCCGCGACGGGTCGCGCGCCGTCACCACCTTCCGCGGCGGCGCGCAGGCGGTGGCCAAGGGCCAGGGCCCGCAGGGCCGCGGCACGGCGACCGATACCTTCTCCCTGTCCGGCTTCACCGCGGCCTATGAGGCCATCAGCAAGGAGTGTCCGGCAGGCCGCCGGTAAACCGCATGACCGACACCGCCCCCCCGACTGCCGCGCCGGCCGCCGAGCTGCCCCCTGGGCTGAACGAGGCCGAGCGCGCCCGCATCCTGGCCAAGGCGGCGCTGTTCGCGCCGCCGCCGGCCACCCTGGCGGATGGAAGGCGCGACCTGGTCGGCCTGTCGCGGGAGGAGCTGGTGGCGGAGATGGTGGCGATCGGCGAGAAGCCGTTCCGCGCCAAGCAGCTCTGGCACTGGATCTACCACCAGGGCGTCACCGATTTCGCGCAGATGTCGACCATCGCCAAGGCGATGCAGGGCAAGCTGGCGGAGCGTTTCGTGGTCGGCCGCCCCGGCGTGACGACGGAGCAGACCAGCACCGACGGCACCCGCAAATGGCTGTTCGGCTTCCGCGACGGCCAGCAGGTGGAGACGGTCTACATCCCCGACCCGGAGGAGGATCGCGGCGCGGTCTGCGTCTCCACCCAGGTCGGCTGCACCCTGTCCTGCAAATTCTGCCACACCGGCACGCAGAAGCTGGTGCGCAACCTCGGCGCGGCCGAGATCGTCGGCCAGTTCATGGCGGCGCGCGATTCCTATGGCGAATGGCCGAGCCCGACAGATGGCACGCCGCGGCTGCTCTCCACCATCGTCATCATGGGCATGGGCGAGCCGCTCTATAACTACGAGAACGTCGCCAAGGCGATGCGCATCATCATGGATGGCGAGGGCATCGCGCTGTCGCGCCGGCGCATCACCCTCTCGACCAGCGGCGTGGTGCCGATGATGGATCGCTGCGGGGCGGAGCTCGGCGTCGGCCTCGCCGTCTCGCTGCATGCGGTGCGCAACGACATCCGCGACGAGATCGTGCCGCTGAACCGCAAATACCCGATCGAGGAGCTGATGGCCGCCTGCCGGCGCTATCCCGGCGCCTCCAACGCGCGGCGCATCACCTTCGAATACGTCATGCTGAAGGGCGTGAACGATTCCGAGGCCGATGCGCGCGAGCTGGTGCGGCTGCTCCAGGGCATCCCGGCCAAGGTCAACCTGATCCCGTTCAACCCCTGGCCGGGCAGCCCCTACGAGACCTCCTCCAACAACGCCATCCACCGCTTCGCGCGCATCGTGCAGGAGGCGGGCTATGCCTCGCCGATCCGCACGCCGCGCGGGCGCGACATCCTGGCCGCCTGCGGCCAGCTGAAGACCGAGAGCGAGCGGGCGAAGCGCCAGCGCCCCGCCGGCGCCGAAGCGGCCAAGGCCGACGCGGCGTGAGGGCCGCGTCCGGGGCGGCGGCGCGTCCCGAGGGGGGCGCCACCACCCCTGATGCCGCCCCCCCTGACGCCGCCCCCAGGGGGGGCCGGGAGGGCGGCCGCCCGCCGCTGGCCATGCTGCCGCTGCTGGCGGCGGCCGCCTTCGCCACCGGCTGCGGCATGCGGCTGCTGGACCCCGTCCTGCCGCTGATCGCCGCCGAGCTGCGCGTCACCGTGGCCGAGGTCGCGGTGCTGATCACCGCCTTCGCCCTGCCCTACGGCCTGTGCCAGGTGGTGCTGGGGCCGCTCGGCGACCGCTTCGGCAAGCTGCGGGTGCTGACGCTGGGGCTGGTGCTCTACGGCGTCATGATGGCCTGCTGCGCCCTGGCCGGCGCCCTGACGCCGCTGGTGGCGCTGCGCGCGGCCACCGGGGCGGCCGGCGGTGCCATCATTCCGCTGGCCATGGCCTGGATCGGCGACAATGTCCCCTATGCCGAGCGGCAGGCGACGCTCAGCCGCTTCATGACCGGCATGGTGATGGCGCAGCTGCTGACCGGCCCGGTCTCCGGCGCGGTCGGCCAGGCCTTTGGCTGGCGCGCCGTGTTCCTGCTGGTGGGCGGTGTCGCCATGGCCACGGCGCTCGCCATCATGCTGACGCTGGGGCGCGGGCTGTGGCGCAGCGGCGGCCCGGCCGGCCAGGGCTCGGGCTTCGCCAATTACGCCCTGCTGCTGCGCCGCCCGGCCGGGCGCAAGCTGCTGCTGGCCGCCTTCCTGGACGGGCTGCTGCTGTTCGGCGGCGCCTTCCCCTTCATCGGCTCCTACCTGATCCAGGGCTTCCATCTGGAGCCCTGGCATGCCGGGCTGGTGGTGGCGGGCTTCGGCCTCGGCTCGCTGCTCTACACCCGCATCGCCAAGCGGCTGGTCGGCAGGCTGGGCGAGGCGCGGCTGCTGCTCTCCGGCGGCATCCTGCTGGCCGGCGCGCTGGCGCTGCTGGCCATCGCCCCCTCCTGGCCGGTGGTGGCGGTGGCGCAGGCGCTGTGCGGGCTGTTCTTCTTCATGTTCCACGGCGTGTTGCAGGCCCGCAGCACCGAGGCCCTGCCGGAAGCCCGCGCCACCTCGGTCTCCGCCTTCGCCATGGCGCTGTTCCTGGGCCAGGGGCTGGGCTCGGTGGGCTTCGGCGCGCTGCTGGGCTTCGGCGGCTACAGCCTGGCCTTCCTGGCCGCCGCCACCGGCATGGTGGCGCTGAGCCTCTGGTGCCGCATCGCGGTGACCAACACCGCGCGCTGATCCTTTTTCGGTGCCGGGCCAGGGCCGCCCTGCCTCTGCGGGGCGGCCTTTTTCGTGCCCGCGGCACGGCCGGGGCTTTACAGCGGCGCAATTAAGGATATCGTTCATCCTTAAGGACAACAGATATCCTCAATAGGAATCCGCCATGACCCAGCGCCTGAACTACCCTCATCTCGCCCCCGCCCCCTTCCGCAGGATGAGCGAGCTTTCCGCCGCGGTGCGGGAGAGCAGCCTCGGCCACACGCTGATCGACCTGGTCGAGATCCGCGTCTCGCAGCTCAATGGCTGCGCCTTCTGCCTGGACATGCATGTGAAGCAGGCGAAGCTGCATGGGGAGCGCGAGCTGCGCCTGCACCATGTCGCCATCTGGCATGAATCGCCGCTCTTCTCGGCGCAGGAACGCGCCGCCCTGCTCTGGGCCGAGACGCTGACCCGCCTGCCCGCCGAAGGCGTCTCGGATGCCGTGTATGACAGCGTGCGCGCCGAATTCACCGAGACGGCGCTGGCCGAGCTGACCTTCGCGGTGATGGCCATCAATGCCTGGAACCGCGCCGGCATCGCCTTCCGCAGCGTGCCGGGCTCGGCCGACAAGCTCTACGGGCTGGACAAGGCGGGGCTGGCCTGAGAGCGAGATGAGGGGGCTTTGCCCCCTCAAACTCCCCCCCATTCTTTTCCCTGGGCAGGGGACAGGGTCCCCTGCACCGCCTTCAGTCGGCGAGTTGCCCCGCGCGGCCCAGCAGCCATTCCAGGCTGCGGCGGCGCTGCTCCTCCGGGATCTCGCTGCCCAGCATGGCCAGCAGGTCGGACAGCCGCACGCCGCGCAGATGCCGCCGCCAGGCCTCATCCGCCTCCCACATGATGCGGGCGATGGCGCAGGGCGCGGCATCGCAGAAACCCTGCGGCCGGCAGGGATTGTTGGCGCGGATATTCTGGCAGGCGAAGCTGCGTGCCTTGCCCTCCACCGCCTCGACAATGTCGAGGAAGCTCACCGCCTCGGGCGGCTGGCGCAGCCGGTAGCCGCCCGAAGGGCCCAGCGTGCCCTCCACCAGCCCCGCCTGCGACAGCGCCTGCAACGCCTTGGAGAGGTATTCCTTGGGCAGGCCATGGAACTCGGCCAGCGCCTTGGTGGACAGGGTGCGGCCCGGCGGCAGCCCGGCCAGCACGGCGCAGCAATGCAGCGCCCATTCGACCTGGCTCTTCAGGATCATCGGGCAGACCGCGCGCGCATCATGGACAGGAGATATCCATGATGCGCGGCGGATGCAAACCCCTCCGCCGAAACGCCTCAGGCGTAGCGGGAGAGGTCCGGCGCGGCCGGCTCGCGCGCGAAGAGCCGCACCGCCCGGTCGCGGATGGCGGGCCGGCTGGCGAGCGCCAGCGCGCCATGCAGCAGGCGGATGCCCAGGCGGCTCTGCGGATGCATCAGCCGCGGCGCCAGCTTCGGCACGCCCTGCCCCTCCCGCACCATCGGCCGCATGGCCGCCTCATAGGCGGCGAAGGCGGCGGCCGGATCCGCCTGGCGCCGCAACTCGCCGGCCAGCACATAGGCGCCGGTGATCGCCAGGGTGGTGCCGATGCCGGCCAGCGGCGTGGCGCACCAGGCGGCGTCGCCGGTCAGCACCACCCGGCCGGCCGACCAGCGCCGCAGGCGCACCTGGCGCAGCACGTCGAAATAGAAATCCTCGCTCCGCTCCATGCCGTCCAGGATGCGCGCCGCCTGCCAGCCGGCATCGGCGAAGCGTTCGCGCAGATAGGCCTTCTGGCGCACGCTGTCCCAATCCTGCTCGCCGCCCGGCTTCTGGTGCAGGGCGAGGTTGGCGCGGGTGGTGCCATGATTGTCGGGGCGCAGCGACAGGCTGCGGCCACCCGGCGCATTGTACCAGCGCCACAGCCGGTCATCATCCTGGCGGCGCGGGATGGTGAAATAGGCGATGGTCAGGCCCATCCAGCGCGGCTCGTTCCCGCCCGGAAACACCAGCTCGCGGGTGGAGGAGCCCACCCCCTCGGCGATGACCACCAGGTCATAGGTCGCACTCCCGCCGCCGGCGAACTGCACCCGGGCCCCTTCCGCGCCCTGGGCAATGCCGGTGATATGGTCGCCGAAGCGATAGGTCGCGGCTTCGCGGGCCGGCTCGTAGAGCAGCCGGGCCAGGTCGCCGCGCAGGATCTCCATCTCGGCGGTCGGGCCGTCCTGGGCCAGATCCCCGGCCAGGAAGCGCGCCACGGGGCGGCCCGCGGCATCGACCCAGGCCGTACCCTGCTCGCCGGTGCCGTGGTCGAGCGCCGCCTGCTCCAGCCCCATCCGGCGCAGCACCTCGCGCCCGACGCCGCGCACATCGACATTCTGGCCGCCATCGCGGAAGCCCGGCGCCCGCTCCACCACCGTGACGTCATGGCCCTGGCGGCCCAGCCACCAGGCGGCGGTGTTGCCGGCCACGCTGGCGCCGGAGATGAGGATGCGTCGCGGCAAGGCCGGGCTCCGTGCGGTGGGCGGATCACGCCCGATGTTGGGTGTCCCGGCGCGGCGTCCAGGGCGGCCCTCAGGCGGGCGCGCCCAGATGCCGCGCGTAGAACGGCACCAGCCGCTCCACCGCCTGATCGACGAATTCGGGCCTGTGATACAGGTCGTAATGCCCGGCGCCCTCGACCACGAAGAAATCCTTCTCCGCCGCCGGGGACAGGGCGAAGAGCTTTTCCCCGGCCTCGTATTGCCCGGTCGTGCCGCGCCGCCCGCCGACGATGATTTGCAGCGGCAGCGTCAGCAGCTCGGGCACCAGGCTGTAGGCGTCGAAGCCCAGGATGTGGCCATGGCTGCGGAAGGCCAGGCGGTTGGTCGAGTTCGGGTGCCGGTAGGGGGACTCCCGGTAGAAGGCGATGGCGTCCAGCAGGTCCCGGTCGGTCAGGCCCGCCGCCTGCGCCTCCGCCAGGCTGTCCGGGATCCAGGGCTCGCGCCGCGTCGCGGCGCCGCGCGCCTCGGCGGTGCGCTGCCGGCCGACCTCCTGCAGCATCTGGCGGAGATCCGGCAGCATGCGGCGGAAGGCCGCGCCGATATCGCTGGCCACCACGGTGCCGAGCGCCTTGGCCCGCGCCTCGGTCAGCGCCGCGTTCACGGCATAGCCGCCGCCGGCGCAGAGGCCGAGCAGCCCGACCCGCTCCTCATCCACCCAGGGCAGCGTCATCAGGTGGTCGACGGCGCAGCGTATGTCCTCGACCCGGAAGGCCGGGTCCTCGAGGTCGCGCGGCGCGCCGCCGCTCTCGCCCTGGAAGGCGGGGTCGAAGGTCAGCGCCACGAAGCCCCGCCGCGCCAGCCGCGCCGCATAGACCGCGCCGATCTGCTCCTTCACGCTGCTGCCGGGCGTCGACAGCACGATCGCCGCATGGCGCCGCGCCGGATCGAACCCCGCCGGCAGATGCAGCTGGCCGGCGATGTCGATGGTCTTGTTCCTGAAGGAGATCCGCTCCACGCCGCCTGTCCTCCTGCCGCCGCGCCCCCGCCCTAGCCGGGCGGCGGAGGGGTAACGCCGGACGCGGCGGATCGGACAGGCGCGGCGGCGAGCATCTGCCAGGCGGCCTCCCCGGCCATGGCGCAATGCCGCCCGGCCTGGTCGGGCTCGCGCAGCATGGCATCGATCGTCGCATCGGCGATGGCGCTGATCAGCCCGAGCACGAAGGGCAGCGGGGCGTCGCGCAGCGGCCCCTCGGTGCGGCTGCGCTCGACCAGCGCCTGCAGCCCGGCCATCGCCGCCAGCCCGGCCTCGCGGCTCTCCGGCGTGATGTCGCCGCAGACATTCAGATGCGCCAGCACCCGCCGCTTCTCCGGCCCCGACACCGCCCAGCCGATCCAGCGCGTCCACATCCGCAGCATCTGGTCGTGCAGCTCGCCCTCCTCGCCCAGCGCCTCGCGGATGACGCCGCCCATCTCCTGCTTCAGCGCGACATAGAGCTGGTTCAGCAGATCGGCCTTGGTCGGGAAATAGGTGAAGAGCGAGCCATTGGAGACGCCGGCCGCCCTGGCGATGGTCGCGGTGGGGGCACTCGGCCCCTCGGCGCCGATGACCTGCAGCGCCGCCGCCAGGATGGCCTGTCGCCGCGCATCGCTTCTCGGTCTGGCCACGCCCCGATCCTCACATTTGGTCACAGTTAAAAGAGTGTTCAGTCACTCAAAAATCCCTAGGTTTCTGCGGCCGGCTCCCCGCCGGACCTGGCCGGCCCGCCTCGCCCCTCGCCCCAGGACCGGGGGCGGGCCAAAGCGGTCCCAAGGCCCGGGGCAGGCTTCGCTTCCCATGGAGAAACCCTTGGATTTCCAGCGCATCATCACGGGCCAGGACAGCGCCGGCAAGGCGGTGTTCCTCGACCGGCTCGCCCGGCCGCAGCTCCTGGACTTCACCCATGTCCCGGGATTCGCCGTCTCGACCCTGTGGGCGACGGGCAGCCCGCCCCGCCTGCCCGAGGCGGTGACGGATCCGGTGCCGGCGGTCGCCTCCCTCGTCCCCGCGCCGGGCGAGACGCGCTGCGTCAAGGTCACCTTCCCCCCCGACAGCGTGCTGCAGGGCATCACCGACTGGGCGGCCGCCGGCGCCGAATACGCCGCCAAGCTGCCGGGCTTCGCCGAGACCTTCGAGGCCGACAGCCCCGGCATGCACACCACCCCCAGCATCGACTATGTCGTGCTGCTCTCCGGCGAGCTCTGGCTGGAGCTGGATGCGGGCGAAGAGCGCCGCCTGCGCGCCGGCGATGTGGTGGTGCAGAACGGCACGCGCCATGCCTGGCGCAACCGCAGCGACCAGCCGGCGACGATCCTCTCCGTCATGATCGGCGCCACCCGGTCCGGCGGCTGACGGCGCGCTTCCCGGACAGGCAGGAGGATGACCGATGCAGACCGTGCTGGTCACCGGCGGCAGCGGCTTCATCGCCGGCTGGACCATCGTCGCGCTGCTGCAGCGCGGCTACCGGGTGCGGACCACGCTGCGCGACCCGGGGCGGGAGGCCTGGCTGCGGGCGCGGATCGCGACGCAGGCCGATCCGGGCGGGCGGCTCGGCATCGCCATCGCCGATCTGGGCGCCGATGCGGGCTGGGATGCCGCCGTCGCGGGCTGCGACCATGTGCTGCATGTCGCGGCGCCGGTGGGGGTCGAGGCGCCGCGCGACCCGCAGCGCCTGATCGCGCCCAGCCGGGACGGCACGCTGCGCGTGCTGTCCGCCGCCTGCCGGGCGGGGGTGCGGCGGGTGGTGCTGACCTCCGCCATCGAGGCCTGCCGCCCGCCGCTGTCGAGCCCGGATGGCGTGTTCGACGAAACCGGCTGGACCGATGTCTCGGACCGGCGGCTCGGCCCCTACCGCCTGGCCAAGACCCTGGCGGAGCGCGCGGCCTGGGATTTCATGGCGCGCACGGCGGGGCCGACCAGCCTGACCACCATCCTGCCGGCCGCCGTGCTGGGGCCGGTGCTGGGCGAGGGCTATCCGCAGGCGCAGCGGCTGTCGCGGCGCCTGCTGGAGGGGCAGATGCCCGGGCTGCCGCGCATCGGCTTCTGCGTCGCCGATGTGCGCGACGTGGCCGATCTGCATCTGCGCGCCATGACGGCGCCCCAGGCGGCGGGGCAGCGCTACATCGCCGCCGGCGACTGGGTCTGGATGGCCGAGATCGCCGCCCTGCTGCGCGCCCATCTGGGCCCGCAGGCGGCGCGGGTGCCGACCCGCCGCCTGCCGGACTGGCTGGTGCGCATCGCCGCGCTGCGCGACCGCTCGGTGGGCTTCATCGTGCCGCTGCTCGGCCGCCAGCATGTGTTCAGCGCGGCCAAGGCGAGGCGGGATCTCGGATGGGTGCCGCGCCCGGCGGCGGAGACCATCCTCGACAGCGTGGCGGCGCCCGGGAGCGGGTGATCCGCCCGCCCCCGGCCCGCGCCAGGCCTCAGGGGATCAGCACCACCCGCCCCAAAAGGGAACCGCTTTCCGCATGGGCATGGGCCTCGGCCGCGGCGCTCAGCGGGAAGCGCCGGTCGATCACCACCTCGAGCTCGCCGGACGCCGCCCGCTGCAGCAGGCGCGACACGCTGCTGTAGACCTCGGGCTTCTCGAACTGCGTTCCCATGAAGACGCCATGCAGCGTCTGGTTCGCCTGCAGGGCGGGCCACAGGCTGACCTCCAGCCCGGCGCCGCCGGCATTGCCAACGAAGACGAGGCGCCCCTCCGGGCGGAGCGCGGCCAGCGAGGCCTGCAGGGTCGAGCCGACCGGGTCCAGGACCAGATCGACCCCGCGCCCGCCCGTGTGGCGCAGCACCGCCTCGACGGGATCCACGGCGCGGTGGTCGATGGCGTGGTCGAGGCCCAGCGCGGCCAGGCGCTCCGCCCGCGCGGCGCCGGAGACCGTGGCCAGCACGGTGGCGCCCGCCCGGTGCGCCAGCTGGATGGCGGCGAGCCCCACCCCGCCGGCGCCGGCCTGGACCAGCACGGTCTCGCCCGCGCCGAGCCCGGCGCGGGCGAACAGGCAGTGATCGGCGGTCCCGAAGGCGATCGGCAGCGCCGCGCCGGCGGCCATGTCGAGCCCCTCCGGCATCAGCCAGGTGCGGCTGGCGGCGACCGCGCGGAGCGCGGCATGGGAGCCCGCCATGTCGAAGCTGGTGACCTTCTGGCCGATGCGGCGGTCCCGCACCTGCGCGCCCACGGCCACGATCTCGCCGGCCGCCGCGAAGCCGGGGATGTGGTCGGGCCGCGGCGGCGGCGAGGCGGCGCGATGGATCAGGTCGCCGCCCTCGATGGCGATGGCCTCGACGCGGATGAGCACGCCATCCGGCGCGCAGACCGGGTCGGGCACCTCCTGGTAGCGCAGCACCTCCGGTGCGCCGGGTTGCGAGTACACAGCCGCCTTCATCACGTTCCTCCAGCCCTGTCCCACCCGCGCCGGCCCTGAGGCCCCGGCAGGGGCCGGCCCGGCCTGGCGTCCCTGAGGACCACCCGCCTGGCGCGCCTCCGCACCGGGGAAGCGGGCGGCGCAGGGTCACCGCAGCCGCCCGCTGCCTTGCCGCGGAAGATCCTGAAGATGGGGGCCGGGCCGGGGTTTGCCGTCGCGCGCGGCCGCTTCTCCCTCCCAGTTGATGAGGCGTGGACCGCCCTGGCGCGCGTGGCGGCGGGATCAGCCCCTTCCCGCGCTCTCGGCGGCCATGGCACGAAGGCCTCGGTATCCGGCGCCGATCCGCTCACCCTGAGCTCCTCGTGATCGAGGGGCGGGGCCGAAGCGGTTTCGATGGCCCCGCGCGGGGCAGCCGCCATGCTCAGGGCTGCGGGAGCCGCCCGGCGGCGAAATCGCGCGCGAGCGCGATGAAGGCCTGGAAGGCGGCGGAGGCGTTGCGCCGGTTGGAATAATAGAGGCACAGCGGCACAAGCGGCGGCGTCCAATCCTCCAGGATGCGCAGGAGCCGTCCCGCCGCGATGTCGTCGCGGATATCGGCTTCCATGAAATAGCCGATCCCCACGCCATTCGTGACCGCGATCCGGGCCAGGGAGGCTTCGTCGAGGGTGATCGGCCCCTCGACATCGAGCTGCAATTCTTCGCCGCCCTTCTCGAAGCGCCATCGGAACAAGGCGCCATTGGGCAGCCGCACGCGGATGCAGGGGTAAGCGAGCAGCTCCTGCGGCAGCCGCGGGACAGCCCGGCCCGCGAAGAAGGCGGGGGATGCGGCCACCGCCATGCGCCGCCCCTGGCCCAGCGGTATGGCGATCGCGTCGCTGGGCACCAGATCCGCGCTGCGCACGCCCAGATCGAAGCCCGCCGCAACGACGTCGACAAGCCGTCCCTCGGTGACGAGGTCGATATGGACCTGCGGATAGCGCTGCAGGTAGCGCAGCACCAGCGGCGCCATGATCTCGCGCGCCGCCGTCGCGAAGGCATTGATGCGCAGGGTGCCGGACGGCGTCTCCTGCTGGGAGCGCGCCGTGTTCATCGCCTTCTGGATGTCCTCGAGCGCCGGCTTGATCTGCGCGACGAAGATCCGCCCCGCATAGGTGAGCGAGACGCTGCGTGTGGTGCGATTGAACAGCCGCACGGCGAGCTCCCGCTCGAGCTTGCCCACCGCATTGCTGATGGCCGTGGTCGACAGGCCGAGATCGAGCGCCGCCGCCCGGAAGGAGCCGCAGCGGACGATGCTGAGAACCGCCTCGAGCTCGATCAGCGAGTGGCGGTTCATTGTCCCGATCTCCGTGACACCCTATGCCGATTTGTCTCGATTATCGGATGAAAAGTCCATCGCTAAACCGGCCTCGTCACCTTCGAGGAGATGGACATGTCCCTGCACCTGCCCAAGCCGATCGCCGATTTTGTCGAGGCCAATGCCCGGCTCGATCTCGACGGCATGCTGAAGCCCTTCCGGCGCGACGCCGTCTTCATCGACAACGGCAAGCCTTTCGAGGGACGGGCGGCGATCCGCCGGCTGTTCGAGGAGGAGGTGCTGCCGGTGAAGGCGATCTTCACGCCCGACACCCTCCGGGAGGAGGGCGGCGATGTCGTCGTCGAAGGCCCCGCCCATGGCGACTTCCCGGGCAGCCCGCTGCGCTTCACCTATCGCTTCACGCTGGTGCAGGGCGCCATCCGGACGCTGGAGGTCACGGTATGAGCATCCGGCCCGATCCCACCGAATTCGCCGGCCAGCGCGTGCTGGTCAGCGGTGGCACCAGGGGCCTGGGCCGCGCCACGGTGGAGCGCTTCCTGGCGGGCGGGGCCCGTGTCGTCACCGCCGCCCGCGCCCCGGTGGCGCCGGTCGCAGGCGTCGAATTCGTGCCGGCGGACCTGACGACGGCCGAGGGCGGCGAGGCGCTGGCCAGGGCGGCGCTCGAACGCCTGGGCGGGATCGACATCCTCGCCCATGTCATCGGCGGCTCCACGACGCCGGGCGGCGGCTTCGCCGCCCTGACGGATGAGCACTGGCTCTCCGAACTGAACCTCAACCTCCTGGCCACGGTCCGCCTCGACCGCCTGCTGGCGCCGCGGATGGCGGGCCAGGGCGGTGGCGCCATCGTGCATGTCACCTCCATCCAGTCGATCCTGCCGCTGCCGGACTCGACCACCGCCTATGCCGCCGCCAAGGCCGCGCTCAGGACCTACAGCAAGGCGCTCTCCAAGGAGCTGGGTCCAAAGGGCGTGCGGGTGAACTCGGTCTCCCCGGGCTGGATCAGGACCGAAGCCTCCGAGCATTTCCTGCAGCGCCTGCAGGCCGCCAATGGCGGGACCATCGAGCAGGCGCGGCAGGCGGTGCTGGACGGTCTCGGCGGGATCCCGATCGGGCGCGCGGCGGAGCCGCAGGAGGTCGCCGACCTGATCGCCTACCTGGCCTCGGCGCGCGCCGGCGCGATCCATGGCGCCGAATTCGTCATCGATGGCGGCACCGTCCGCACCGTCTGAGCCAACCGCCTGGCCGCCACATGCCATCGGCCAGGCAGGAAAGCGGCCCTGAAGGGCGGGGTGTCCGGCGGCCTTCCCGGCCGCCCGGCGGGGCGCCGGCCATAGCGGCTTTGCGGCCCGGGGCGGCCGCCATCCGGCGCGCCCCGGCCCGCTCCGTCAGCCCGCCGGCGGGCGGTACAAGGCGCAGAGCTTGTTGCCGTCCGGGTCGCGCACATAGGCCAGGTGGATCGCGCCCATGGCGCTGTCGCGCGGGCCCGGCGGATCCTCGATCGAGGTGCCGCCCTGCGCGACGGCCGTGTCATGGAAGGCCCGCAGCTGCTCCGGGCTGTCGCATCTGAAGCCGATGGTGCAGCCATTGCCGGGCGTCGCCGGCGCGTCGTCGATCGGCTGGCTGACCGCGAAGCTGCCGCCGGCATGGCGGTAGAACAGGCGCTGATGGCCGCTGGCGGCGGTGTTGCGCACCGGCTCGCCGACGCCGAGCGTGCCGAGCACGGCGTCGTAGAAACGCTTCGATCGCTCGATATCGTTCGAGCCGACCATGACATGGTTGAGCATGGCTTCCTCCCTGGCGCCGCACCGGGGACCTGCCATCAGGATCGAATCGGTGCGGGGCGACGGGGCATGCTATCAGGCGCGGCGGGCGGCGCGGAGGCCTCCCCCCCGCGCGGCGTCAGCGCGGGCGGGCGCGCCTCACTCCCACTCGATCGTCCCCGGCGGCTTCGAGGTGATGTCGTAGGTCACCCGGTTGATGCCGCGCACCTCGTTGACGATGCGCCCCGCCACACGGGTCAGGAACTCCATCGAGAAGGGATAGACATCGGCCGTCATGCCGTCGGTCGAGGTGACGGCGCGCAGCGCGCAGACGCTGTCATAGGTGCGGCCATCGCCCATCACGCCCACCGTCTTCACCGGCAGCAGCACGGCGAAGGCCTGCCAGATGGCATCGTAGAGGCCGGCCGCGCGGATCTCCTCCAGATAGATGGTGTCGGCCTTCTGCAGGATCTGCACCTTCTCGCGCGTCACCTCGCCGGGGATGCGGATGGCCAGGCCCGGCCCCGGGAAGGGGTGGCGGCCGACGATCTCCTCCGGCAGGCCGAGCTCGCGGCCCAGCGCCCGGACCTCGTCCTTGAACAGGTCGCGCAGCGGCTCGACGAGCTTCATGCGCATGTCCTCGGGCAGGCCGCCGACATTGTGGTGCGACTTGATGGTGACCGACGGCCCGCCGGTGGCCGAGACGCTCTCGATCACGTCCGGATACAGCGTGCCCTGGGCCAGGAAATCGGCGCCGCCGATCTTCTCCTGCTCCTCCTCGAACACCTCGATGAACAGGCGGCCGATGGTCTTGCGCTTCAGCTCGGGGTCGGTGACGCCGGCGAGCTGGCCGAGGAACAGCTCGGAGGCGTCGCGATGCACCAGCTTGATGTTGAAGCGGTCGCGGAAGGTGGCGACCACCTGCTCGGTCTCGCCGGCGCGCATCACGCCATGGTCGACATAGATGCAGGTCAGCTGATCGCCGATCGCCTCATGGATCAGCACCGCGGCGACCGAGGAATCGACGCCGCCGGACAGGCCGCAGATCACCTTGCCCTCGCCCACCTGGGCGCGGATGCGGGCGATGGCCTCGGCGCGGAAGGCGGCCATGGTCCAGTCGCCCTGGCAGCCGCAGACGGCATGGGTGAAGTTCTTCAGCAGCGCCGCGCCATGCGGGGTGTGCACCACCTCCGGATGGAACTGGATGCCGTAGAACTTGCGGTCATCATCGGCGACCATGGCATAGGGCGCACCCTCGGAGGTCGCGACGATGCGGAACCCCTCCGGCAGGGCGGCGACGCGGTCGCCATGGCTCATCCAGACCTGCTCGCGCGCGCCGGGGGCCCAGAGCTCCTGGGTCAGCGCGCAGGCCTCGCGCACCTCGACATAGGCGCGGCCATATTCCTGGTGGTCGCTCTTCTCCACGCGCCCGCCGAGCTGCATGCACATGGTCTGCTGGCCGTAGCAGATGCCGAGCACGGGGATGCCCATCTCGAACACCACCTGCGGCGCGCGCGGGCTGCCTTCATCCACCGTGCTGGCCGGGCCGCCGGAGAGGATGATGCCCTTGGGCGCGAAAAGCTGGATGCGGGCGGCATCGGCCGTGAACGGCCAGATCTCGCAATAGACCCCCGACTCCCGCAGGCGCCGCGCGATCAGCTGCGTCACCTGGCTGCCGAAATCGAGGATGAGGATGCGGTCGTGGGAGGAGAGGTCGGTCATGCGGGCTTCCACCACAGCGCGGCCCCCAAGGCAAGGCTTTCGCGCGGGCGCAACGGTTGCAGCGCTGGCATGGCGGCCCTGCCGCGCCGGGCCTTGCCGCGGCCGCTCCCCTTGCGGCCGCCGCCCGGCGCCGCCACCGTCAGGGGAACCGCACAAGGAAGCCCTGCTGCATGACCTGGTCGATCGTCGCCCATGATGCCAAGACCGGCGCCTTCGCCGTTGCCGTCACCACCTGCGCCTTCGCCGTCGGCGCCTCCTGCCCGCATGTGCGGGCCGGAATCGGCGCCGTCTCCACCCAGTCCTTCACCAACCGCTATCTGGGGCCGGCGGTGCTGGACGGCCTGGCGCGCGGCCTGGCGCCGGAGGACGCGATCCAGGGCGCGCTGGCCGGCGACCGCGGCGGCGATCTGCGGCAGGTGCATGCGGTGGACAGCCAGGGCCGCGCCGCGATCTGGACCGGGGAGAGCTGCGTCGCCTGGGCCGGCGGCGAGACCGGCCCGGGCTTCAGCGTCGCCGGCAACATGCTGGCCGGCGCCGCCGTGGTGGCCGAGACGGCGTCCTGCTACCGCTCCGCCGCCTCGCTATCCCTGCCGGAGCGGCTGATGCTGGCGCTCGATGCCGGCCAGGCGGCGGGCGGCGACCGGCGCGGCCGGCAATCGGCGGCGATGAAGCTGGTCACCACCGAGGATTTCCCCGATCTCGACCTGCGGGTGGACGACCACCCGACGCCGCTGGACGAGCTGCGCCGGCTGCTCGGGATCTGGCGGAAGGAGCGCGCGCCATCGCTGCCCTTCGCGCCGCGCAAGGCCGATCCCTCCGGGCTGATCGACAAGGCGATGATCGAGGCGGGCTGGCGCGCCCGCGGCCTCGACCTCGCCTTCCCGAAGCGGCGCTAGGCCTCAGCGGCCGGGCGGGCCGCCGCGGTCGCGGTCGGGGCCGCCCCGGCCCGGGCCTCCACCGGGACCGCCACCGGGACCCCGGCCATGCTCCCGGTCCGGCCCACGGCGCGGGCCGCCCTGATGGCCCGGCGGGCCGCCACGATGGCCCTCCCAGCCATGCCGCGCCGGGCCCGGCCGGTCCGGGCCGCGCCAATGGCCCGGAGGGCCGCCGCGCCCATGCTCCGGCCCGCGGCGCCAATGCCCCGGGGGCGGGCCCGGGCGGTGGCCCGGCGGCGGGCCGCGCCAATGCCCCGGCGGCGGGGCGAAGCGCGGCGGCGCATAGGCATAGGAGGGCGGCCTGCCGCCCCAGCCATGCGACCAGCGGTCGCGGTCGCGATACCAGGGCCGGTCGCGGTAATGCGAATCCCAGTAATTGCCGAGGGTGAAGGCGATGATCGGCAGGCCGATGGCGGCCGCCACCCCGGCCAGCGGCAGGCCGCCGCCGCCCTCGGGCACCGGCACGCCCTGCGGGATCGCGCCCTGGGGCACCGCCTGGGCCGGGGCCTGCAGATAGGCGCCGGAGAGCCAACCGCGCTGCTGCTCGATGACGACGTCGCACCAGCCATAGCCTTCCAGGCAGCCCTGCACATCGACCTCGGTGCCCGGGGCCAGCACGGCGACCACCGGGTATTCGGTGCCCGGCCCGGCGCGCATGTTCAGGCTGGTGGTGACCAGCGCCGGCGCGGCGCCGGCCGGCCCGGCCAGCATCGGCAGGGCAAACAGCGCGGCGCTGGCCGCCAGGACGAATCGTTTCATGCGCGGGACCTCCAGCGGGCAAACGGCCATGGCGCAGCCCGGTTGCCCGGACTGTCGCGGAACCGTCATGCCGCGCCGGGCGGGCAGGATCAGGGCAGACGCGCCGCATCGCCGCCATGAAGTGGCGGCGGCTGGCGCGCGGGCGATCCGGTTCGGAAGCAGGCGGGGGGGGGAAAAGCCTGGCCGGGGATGCTGCGCGGAAACCGCGCCCTGGCCCCGAGACCCGGTCGGCGGGAAGGCCCGCCCGGGTGGTCCCGCGCCCGGAGGGGGCGGGGCATGGCCTGGCCGAAAGCGGCGCCCGCCGGGCCTGAAGCCCGGCCGGCACGGCGAGACAGCGCTTATTTGGGCGCCAGCACCATGATCATCTGGCGGTTCTCCAGGCGGGGCATCTGCTCCACCTTGGCCAGCTCGGCGAGTTCGGTGCGGATGCGCTCCAGCACCTTCACGCCCAGATCCTGGTGCGCCATCTCACGACCGCGGAAGCGCAGGGTGACCTTCACCTTGTCGCCTTCCTCGATGAAGGACTTGGCCGCGCGCATCTTGACCTCGTAGTCATGGTCATCAATGTTCGGGCGAACCTTGATTTCCTTGATCTCGACGATCTTCTGCTTCTTGCGGGCCTCGTTGGCCTTCTTCTGCTGCTCGTACTTGTACTTGCCGTAGTCGAGGATCTTGCAGACCGGCGGCACGGCGTTGGGGCTGATCTCCAGGAGATCCATGCCCACCTCATAGGCGCGCAGCAAAGCCTCGCGCGCGCTCATCACGCCGATCATCTCGCCGTCCTGGTCGATCAGGCGCACCTGCGGGACGCGGATCTCCTCATTCACCCGCGGTCCGTCGCGGGGCGGCAATTGGTTCGGAATAGGGCCTCGGGCCAGAGTCGGCTCCTGTCGCTGTTGGAACGAAATCAGACTGTTTTATGGTGCAGGGGTCAGTCCGCTGCAACCTCTGCGTTGGCCATGGCGGGTGCCGCGGCCGACGACGCCTTGAGATCGGGTGGCGTGGCCTCCGCCGCAAGGGTGGCCACCGCCTCGGCCAGGCTCATCTCCACCTGCTCGCGGCCCGGCAGGCGGCGCAGCACCACCTTGCCCTGCTCCGCCTCGCGCCTTCCGATCACCGCCAGCACCGGCACGCGCTGCTCGATATGGTCGACCACCTTGCGGTTGATCTTCTCGTTGCGCAGGTCCAGCTCGACCGAGAGCCCGGCCTTGCGGAAGGCCGCCGCCGCCTCGCGGGCGAAGGGCGCGGCCTCGTCCACGATGGTGGCGATGGCGACCTGCACCGGGGCCAGCCAGAGCGGGAAGCGCCCGGCATGCTCCTCGATCAGGATGCCGAGGAAGCGCTCGAAGCTGCCCAGGATGGCGCGGTGCAGCATGACGGGGCGGTGGCGGTTGCCATCCTCGCCGACATATTCCGCGTCCAGCCGCTCGGGCAGCACGAAATCGACCTGCAGCGTGCCGCATTGCCAGTCGCGGCCGATCGCGTCGCGCAGGACGAATTCCAGCTTCGGGCCGTAGAAGGCGCCCTCCCCCGGGTTCAGCTCATATTCCACGCCGGCGATGCGGCAGGCTTCCTTCAGCGCGCCTTCCGACCGGTCCCAGGTCTCGTCCGAGCCGGCGCGCTTCTCCGGCCGGTCGGAGAACTTCACCCGGAAATCGGTGAAACCGAGATCGCGATAGACGGCCGAGAGCAGCGCCACGAACTCCACCGTCTCGGCGGCGATCTGGTCCTCGGCGCAGAAGATATGCGCGTCATCCTGCACGAAGCTGCGCACGCGCATGATGCCGTGCAGCGCGCCGGAGGGCTCGTAGCGGTGGCAGGCGCCAAACTCGGCCATGCGCAGCGGCAGTTCGCGATAGCTGCGCAGCCCGTGATTGAAGATCTGGACGTGGCAGGGGCAGTTCATCGGCTTCAGCGCCAGGACGCGGTCCTTCTCGGACTCATCGTCGATGGTCGCGATGAACATGTTTTCCCGGTACTTGTCCCAGTGGCCGGAGGCTTCCCACAGCTTGCGGTCCACCAGCTGGGGCGTGCGCACCTCCTGGTAGCCGCCCGCTTCCTGGCGCCGCCGCATATAGTCCTGCAGCGTGGTGTAGAGGCGCCAGCCCTTGGGGTGCCAGAAGATCGAGCCGACCGCCTCCTCCTGGAGGTGGAACAGCCCCATCTCCTTGCCGATCTTGCGGTGGTCGCGGCGCTCCGCCTCCTCCAGCTGGTGGAGATAGGCGTCGAGCTCCTTCTGGTCGCGCCAGGCGGTCGCGTAGATGCGGCTCAGCATGGCGTTGCGGTGATCGCCCCGCCAATAGGCGCCGGCCACCTTCATCAGCTTGAAGGCCGAGCCGATATCGCCCGTGCTGCGCATATGCGGGCCGCGGCAGAGATCCAGCCACTCGCCCTGGCGGTAGATGCTGATCGGCACATCGACCGGCAGGTCGCGGATCAGCTCCGCCTTGTAGCGCTCCCCCTTCGCCTCAAAGAAAGCAATGGCCTGCTCGCGCGGCCAGACCTCCCGCTGGAAGGCGGCGTTGCGCGCGATGATCTCGCGCATCTTCGCCTCGATCTTCGGGAAGTCTTCCGGGGTGAAGGGCTCGTTGCGGGCGAAATCGTAATAGAAGCCGTTCTCGATGGCCGGGCCGATCGTCACCTGGGTGCCGGGGAACAGCTCCTGCACGGCTTCCGCCAGCACATGGGCGGCGTCGTGGCGGATCAGCTCCAGCGCCTCGGGGTCCTTCCGCGTGATGAAGCGGATCGCGGCATCGCCCTCGATCACATGCGACAGGTCGCGCAGCTGGCCATCCACCTGCATGGCGATGGCCGCCTTGGCCAGGCCCGGGCCGATGGCGGCGGCCACGGTGGTGCCCGTCACCGCCTCGTCAAAGACGCGGACGGATTGGTCGGGCAGCGTGATCGCAGGCATCGGACAGGTGTTCCCAATGGGTTCCAGGGCGGCGGACCATGAGCGCCCAGGGCAGATGCGTCAACGCCTAAAGGGCCGCGCCTGGCCCATGGGTGGGGTGTGGCGCGGGAGAAGGGCGCGGCCCTGCCCGGCGGTGAACGGACAGGGCCGCGCCCATGACCCTGGCGGGCCGGCCGGGCCGGGACGGGAGGGAAGCCCGGGCGGCCGTCAGGGAATCACGGGCGGGCGGCTCAGTGCCGCGCCTCCTCCGCCTCGTCATAGGTCAGCTTCACCAAGAACAGGGCGAAGCCGACGCCGAAGGCGAAGAGGCAGAGGGAAAACAGGGTCAGCGGCCCGTCCTGCGACAGCCCAGCCTGCAGCAGGCCGAGCAGGGCGATGAGGCCGGAGAAGACCAGGAAGAAGATGCGGGTGGGGCTCATGGCGTGCCTCGGGGCGTGTCGTGGGGCGGGTGCGGGGCGGGCCCGCGGACAGGATCATCGTCGAACAGGATGCGGGCGGCGGCGCCGTCCAGATCGTCATATTGCCGGCTGCGCAGCGTCCAGAGGAACAGCAGCAGCGCCATGACGCCCAGGAACAGCGCCATCGGCACCAGCAGCAGCAGCGCGTTCATGGCTTCACCTTCCCCGCCCGCAGCGCATTGAGGATGACGATGATGGAGGAGGAGGCCATCACCAGCGCCGCGATCAGCGGCGTGGCGTAACCCAGCACGGCGCAGGGCACCGCGACTATGTTGTAGATCAAGCTGAAGGCGATATTGCCGCGCGCCAGGCGCTGCGCCCGCCGGGCCACGCGGATGGCATAGGGCAGCGCCGCCAGCCCCTCCCCCCGCAGCACGAAATCGGCCGCCGTCTGCGCCAGGTCGGTCGCCCCCTGGGGGGTGGCCGAGACATGCGCGAGCGCCAGCGCCGCGGCGTCGTTCAGGCCATCCCCCACCATCAGCGGCCGCCGCCCGGCGACCGAGAGGGCGGCGATGCGCTCCGCCTTGTCCTGGGGCGTGGCGCGGGCCTGCCAGGGGCCGATGCCGGCCTCCTGCGCCGCCGCCTCCACCGCCGGGGCGGCATCGCCCGAGAGCAGCTCCGCCTCCAGCCCCAGCGCTGCCAGCGCCGCGACCGAGGGCGCCGCATCCGGCCGCAGCCGGTCGGCGAAGCGGAAGGACACCGGCGAGCGGCCGGGGCGGGCCAGCCACAGGGTCAGCCCCTCATCCTCCTGCGCCAGCCCGATGAAGGGCGCGCTGCCGAGGCGGATCTCGCCCCCCGGCACGGAGAGCGCCAGGCCCTGGCCGGGGATCTCGCGCACCCCCTCGGGCGCGGCCGGCGCGTCGGGGCAGGCGGCGACGAGGGCGCGGGAGAGCGGGTGGCGCGAGGCGCGGGCGATGGCGGCGGCCTCGCGCAGGGCCGAGGCCGGGCGGCCCGGCTCCTCCAGCAGCACGGGGCGGCCCTCGGTCAGCGTGCCGGTCTTGTCGAAGACCACCGAGCCGGCGCTGGCCAGCCGCTCCAGCCCGGTGGCGGAGGCCACCAGCACGCCGCGCCGGAACAGCGCGCCGCTGGCCGCCACCTGCACCGCCGGCACGGCGATGGCGAGGCCGCAGGGGCAGGTGATGATCAGCGCGGCGACCGCCGGCACCAGCGCCGCCTGCCAGGAGACACCCATCCACAGCCACCAGCCGAGGAAGGTACCCAGCGCCACCGCATGGGCGATCGGCACATAGAAGCGCGCCGCCTTGTCGGCGATCGAGACGAAGCGGCCGCGCGCCTGCTCCGCCCGCTCCAGCAGCCGCGCCATGGCGGCGAGCGAGCCATCGGCGGCGGCGGCACTGACGCGCAGCGCGAAGGCATCGCCCAGATTGACCATGCCGGCGGCCAGCGCCTCGCCGCGGCGGAAGCGGCGCGGCAGGCTTTCGCCGGTGGTGGCGGCGGTGTCGAGCAGCGCCTCCGCCGCCTCCACCACGCCATCCAGCCGCAGCCGCTCGCCGCTGGCCACCAGCATCCGGTCGCCGGCGCGCAGGCTGGCGGCGGGGCAATGGGTGGTGCTGCCATCCGGCTCCAGCCGCTGCACCGTGCCATCCTGCAGCGCCAGCAGCTCGGCCACCGCCTGGCGGGCGCGGCGGCGCGCCGCGCGGTCCAGCACCCGGCCGGCCAGCAGCAGCGCCAGCAGCGCGGTCGCGCCATCGAACCAGGTATAGGGGCCGTTGCGCAGCGTCTCCGACACCGACATCAGCGTGCTGGCGATGATGCCGAGCGAGACGGCGAGATCCATGTTGGGCCGCCCGGCGCGCAGCCCGTTCCAGGCCGAGCGGTAGAAGGGCATGCCCGCCACCAGCACCACCGGCAGGCCGATCAGCGCCGCCAGCCAGTGCATCAGGTGGCGCGTCTGCTCGCCCATGTCGCCGCCGGCCCAGACCGCGACCGAGACCAGCATGACATTCATCATGCCGAAGGCGGCGATGCCGAGGGCGCGGACCAAGGCGCGGCCTTCCGCATCCTCGGTGGCGCGCAGGCAGGCGGGGGACCAGGGGGCGGCGCGGAAGCCGAGCCGCGCCAGCAGCGCGACCAGATCATTGGCGCGCGCGGCCGCGCCGCGCCAGGTGATGGAGAGCCGCCGGGCGGAGAGGCTGGCGCGCGCCCGCAGCACGTCCGGCTCGGCCGCCAGCGCCTGCTCCACCAGCCAGATGCAGGCGCCGCAGGACAGCCCCGCCAGCATTAGCTCCAGCGTCTGGGTGCCACCCTTGCCGGGGGCGGCGAGCACCGCGAAATCGCTCTCCGGCACCGCCTCGGGCGGGCGCAGCGTGCCTGAGGCGGTCTCCTGCCGGCGGTAGAAGGCATCGAGGCCGAGGCCGGAGACCAGCGCATGCGCCCCCTCGCAGCCGGTGCAGCAGAAGCGGCCGGCGCCATCCGGCAGCGCGGCGCCGCAATGGGCGCAGGCGCCGCGGCTGGCCTCCTCCTGGCGCGGCGCGAGGGGGGCGATCTGGTTCACCGCACCACGATCCTCTCACGGATGTCGAATTCGCGCCCCCCCGGGCCGGTCAGCACCAGCCGCGCCTCCCACTGCCCGGCGCGCGGCAGGTCGAGGGCGGCGCGGTAGCGGCCCGGCCCCTCGGCCTCCAGGGTGAGCGGCACGGCGCCGCCTTCCAGCGGGCGCTCGAGATCGCCGCGCAGGAGGCCGGGGACGGGGCGGCCCTCGCGGTCGTCGATGGCGATGCGCAGCGCATGGCCCTCGACGCGCAGCCTGGCCTGCCAGCCCAGCGCCTCCTGCCGCGCGCTCTCGGCCAGCACGTCATTGTAGGCGAGGCCGCGATCATAGGCATGGCCGGTGGTGACGCCGGTGAAGGTGGAGAGCGCCTGCCAGATCAGCACGCCATTGACGGCGATGACGACGCCCATGGCGAGCACGAAGATCCAGGGGATCCAGCGGCCACGGCGCGGATCGAAACCGGCCCCGGCGGAGATGGTGTTCGGCTTCATGACGATCGCTCCCTCATTTCGGCGCCAGGAAGACGCTGCGCTCGTCCAGCACGGTGCGGCCGGCGGCATCGAGCAGGCGGAAGCGCAGCGGGGTGCTCTCCGCCAGCCGCAGCCCGGCCGGCGCGGTGACGAGGGCGCGCCAGCTGGTGATGCCGTCGCGGTGCAGCGCCAGCACCGGGCGGCCCTGCGGGTCGGTCTCGGCCTCCTGCACCAGCAGGCGGAAGCCCTGCGGCGCGTCCAGCACCAGCGCCAGCGCCGCCTCGGGCCGGGTGCGGTTGCCGAGCTTCAGCGTGTAGGCGTTGCGGATGCCGCCATCGGAGAGGCGGACATAAAGCGGCGCGCGGTCGCGCAGCACGGCGAGCGTCGCCGTCTCGCGCAGCAGGAAGGCGCCCAGCATGACCAGCGCCACGGCGGCCAGCACCCCGGCATAGAGCCAGGAGCGCGGGCGGGAGAAGCGCACCGGCTGGCGCGCCTTCATGCCGCAGACATGCCGCACCGGGCCCGGCGCGACGCCGGCCGTGGCGGCGGTGCTGGCGGCGAGATTGGCCAGGGTCTCGAAGGCGACCAGCCCGGTCGGGCGGTGCAGCTTCGTCATCACGTCGTCGCAGGCATCGATGCAGAGGCCGCAGCCGATGCATTCCAGCTGCTGGCCGTCGCGGATGTCGATGCCGGTCGGGCAGACATGCACGCAGGCGCGGCAATCGACGCAATCGCCGACGCCTTCCGCCTTGGCCTTGCCGCGCGGCTCGCCGCGCCAGGCGCGGTAGGAGACGACGAGCGAGTTCTCGTCCAGCATCGCCGCCTGGAAGCGCGGCCAGGGGCACATATAGGTGCAGACCTGCTCGCGCGCCCAGCCGGCCAGCAGATAGGTGGTGCCGGTGAAGATGCCGAAGAAGACATAGGTCTCGAGGCTGGAGCGGCCGGTGAACAGCTCGCGCAGCAGGGTCGGCGCGTCCTGGAAATACATGATCCAGGCGCCGCCGGTCGCCGCCGCGATGGCCAGCCAGGCGGCGTGCTTGGCCGCCTTGCGCGCCAGCTTGCCGCGGCCCCAGGGCTGCGCGTCGAGCCGGATGCGGGCGTTGCGGTCACCCTCGATGCGGCGCTCGATCCACATGAACAGATCGGTCCAGACCGTCTGCGGGCAGGCGAAGCCGCACCAGACGCGGCCGAACAGGCTGGTCACCGCGAACAGGCCGATCGCCGCCAGCACCAGAAGCCCGGTGAGGAAATAGATCTCCTGCGGCCAGATCTCGATCCAGAACAGGAAGATGCGGGCATTGGTGATGTCGACCAGCACCGCCTGCCCCGGCATCCCCGGGCCACGATCCCAGCGCAGCCAGGGGACCAGGTAGTAGAGGGTGAGGCAGAGAGCCAGGATCGCCCATTTGGCGCGGCGCACCCGCCCCTGCACCGCCTTCGGATAGACCTTCTGGCGGCTGGCATAGAGCGAACCCGCTTCCGTCCCGGCCGGCTGCACGCCCCTGGGATCGATCCGGCTCATCCGTTCTTACTCCGCCTCGCCGCCGCCGAGCGAATGGACATAGACGGTGAGCATGTTGATCACCGCCGGGTCCAGGCGCTCGCCCCAGGCGGGCATCACGCCGGCGCGGGCATAGGAAATGCTCTGCACGATGGCGGCCTTGTCGCCGCCATAGAGCCAGACCTGGTCGGCGAGATTCGGCGCGCCGAACTCCCGGTTGCCCTGGCCGCGATCGCCATGGCAGCTGGCGCAGTTCTCGGCGAAGAGCGCGGCGCCGCGCTCGGCCGCGGCCGGGCTGGTGGCGCGGCCGGAGAGCGAGAGCACATGCTCGGCCACATCATTGACCTGCGCCGGCTTCAGCAGCCCGTCGGCCAGGAAGCGCGGCATCATCGAACTGCGCGACGCGTCCGATTCCGTGTTGCGGATGCCGTGCTGGATGGTCAGGCGGATCTCGTCCAGCTTGCCGCCCCAGATCCAGTCATCATCGGCCAGGCTCGGGAAGCCGCCCGGCGCGCCCTGCCCGCCCGCGCCATGGCAGCCGGCGCAGTTGTTGGCGAAGGCGACACGGCCGCCGGCGAGGGCGAAGCCGCGCATCTCGGGGTCGGCCATGATCTGCCGCGGCGTCGCCTGGCGCAGCCCGGCCAGCATCGGGCCCTGCTGGCGCGCATGCTCGGCCATCTCCGCCTCGATCGCGCCGCGCGCGGTCCAGCCGGTGACGCCGGTGGCGCCGCGGATCGGCAGCGCCGGGTAGAGCACCACCCAGACCGCCGCGAAGGCGATGGTCGCGTAGAACACGTAGAGCCACCATCTCGGCAGCGGCGTGTTCAGCTCCTTGATGCCGTCCCATTCATGGCCGGTGGTGTCGCGGCCGCTGACGGCATCCTTCTCGATCTTGGTCGGCATCGTCAGATGCTCCGTTCCGGCTGCCGCGGACGCGGCGCCTCGTCACGCAGGGGGATCGACGCCATCGCCTGGTAGCTCTGGCGCTTGCCCGGCCGCAGCACCCAGAACAGGATGAAGCCGAACAGCACGAAGAACCACACGACCCAGGCGGTCTTCAGCATCGGGTAGAGGGAGATCAGGTCCATCGCCCGGCCCTCACTGCTGCCGCACGCGGTCGGGCGTGACGTCGCTGAACTTCACCAGCGTGCCCAGCATCTGCAGATAGGCGACCAGCGCGTCCATCTCCGTCACCTCGCGCGCATTGCCGTCGAAGGCCCCCTGGCGGGCGCGGGCATAGCGCGTGGCGAAGCCGCCATTGTCCATCTCGGGCTTCGCCTGGGTCTCCAGGTCGAGCCGCGCATTGGCGATCATCTCCTCCGTGTAGGGCACGCCGACGGCGCGCAGCCCGCGCAGATGGTATTCGATGTCGCGATAGTCGAGCGGCCGGTCGAGGAAGGCATAGGGCGGCATCACGCTCTCCGGCACCACGGCGCGCGGATCGCGCAGATGCGCCGCGTGCCAATCATCGGAATAGCGGCCGCCGACGCGCGCCAGGTCGGGGCCCGTGCGCTTGCTGCCCCACTGAAACGGGTGGTCATACATGCTCTCGGCGGCGAGGCTGTAATGGCCGTAGCGCTCCAGCTCGTCGCGGAAGGGGCGCACCATCTGGCTGTGGCAGGTGTAGCAGCCCTCGCGCACATAGATGTTGCGGCCCATCACCTCGAGCGGGGTGTAGGGGCGCACGCCCTCCACCCGCTCGATCGTGGTCTCGACGGCGAAGAGCGGCACGATCTGCACGAGGCCGCCGATGGAGACCGTGATGAGGGTGAGCACCCCCATCAGGATCAGGTTCTTCTCGATCAGCGCGTGGCTGAAGCGGCGGAACATTTTTTTCAGTTCCTTATTCGGCGGGGGCGGGATGGGCGCGCAGGATGGCGACCTTCGGCGCCGTCTCGCCGCGCACCGTGCGCCAGAGGTTGTAGGCCATCAGCAGGGCGCCGGTGAGGTAGAGCACACCGCCCAGCATGCGGATGACGTAGTAGGGATGCATCGCCGCCACCGTCTCCACGAAGGAGTATTGGAGGAAGCCGAGCTCGTCATAGGAGCGCCACATCAGCCCCTGCATGATGCCCGACACCCACATGGCGGTGATGTAGAGAACGATGCCGAGCGTCGCGATCCAGAAATGCCATTCGGCCAGCTTCTTCGAGTACAGCTCGGTCTTCCCCCAGAGCCGCGGCACCAGCCAGTACAGCGCGCCAAAGGTGATGAAGCCGTTCCAGCCCAGCGCGCCGGAATGGACGTGGCCGATGGTCCAGTCGGTGTAGTGCGAGAGCGCGTTGACCGCCTTCACCGACATCACCGGCCCCTCGAAGGTGGCCATGGCGTAGAAGCCGACGGCGGCGACCGAGAAGCGCAGGCCCGGATCGGTGCGCAGCTTGTCCCAGGCGCCGGAGAGCGTCATCAGCCCGTTGATCATGCCGCCCCAGGAGGGCATCCACAGCATGACCGAGAACACCATGCCGAGCGTCTGCGCCCAGTCAGGCAGCGCGGTGTAGTGCAGGTGGTGCGGGCCGGCCCAGATGTAGAGGAAGATCAGCGACCAGAAATGGACGATCGACAGCCGGTAGGAATAGACCGGCCGGTCCGCCTGCTTCGGGATGAAGTAGTACATGATGCCGAGGAAGCCGGCGGTCAGGAAGAAGCCCACCGCGTTGTGGCCGTACCACCACTGGATCATCGCATCCTGCACGCCGGAGGCGGCGATGTAGGACTTGGCGTGGCCGAGCGACAGCGGCAGCGCGATGTTGTTGCCGATATGCAGCATGGCAACCGTGATGATGAAGGCGAGGAAGAACCAGTTCGCCACATAGATGTGGGGTTCCTCGCGCTTGATGATGGTGCCGCCGAAGGCGACCAGATAGGCCACCCACACCACCGTCAGCCACAGATCGACATACCATTCGGGCTCGGCATATTCCTTGCCCTGCGTCACGCCGAGCACATAGCCGAGCGCCGCCATGACGATGAAGAACTGGTAGCCGGCGAACAGGAACCAGCCCATCTCCTTGCCGCCGAACAGCCGGGCGCGGCAGGTGCGCTGCACGACATAGAGGCTGGTGCAGAGCAGCGCGTTGCCGCCGAAGGCGAAGATCACCGCGCTGGTGTGCACCGGCCGCAGCCGGCCGAAAGTGGTCCATTCCAGGTCGAGATTGAGCAGCGGGAAGGCCAGCTGCGCCGCCACCACCACGCCGACCAGGAAGCCGACGATGCCCCAGAACATGGTGGCGACGGCCATCGCGCGGATCGGCCCGTCCACATAGCTATCCTGCCGCAAACTGCCGATCTCGGCGGCGAGGCGCGCGGCGTGGCCTCCTTCTGGCATCGCTGAACTCTCCGTCTGCCGGGGAAACCGCCCCGCTGCGGGCGCCTCCGGTCGGACTCCGGGCGCGCGATCGGGTCCAGGGAAGCGGAAGCCCCCCGGACTGTCCTTGATGCGCGTCAAGTTTCCGCCGGCCCCGCCGCGCTATGCTCGGCGCGACACAGGCAGCAACAACGGCCCTTTCGGGGAGGCCCCGCCCATGACCACGCCGCCCATCCACAGCCCGGACGCGGCGCTGCACGCCACCGCGCCGCAGGCCGGCCTGCCGGCGCCGCGCAGCGTGGCGCATGACCGGCCCTGGGCCTGGCTCGCCGCCGGCTGGAACGATCTCTGGGCGGCGCCGGGGCTCGGCCTGTCCTATGGCGCGGCGCTGGCGGTCGCCGGCTGGGCGCTGGCGCTGCTGTCGCAGCAGGTCGGCACGCTCTGGGCCATCCTGCCCGCCACCGCCGGCTTCTTCCTGGTGGCGCCGCTGCTGGCCACCGGGCTGTACGAGGCGTCGCGCCGGCGCGAGCTCGGCCTCGATTGCGGCTGGGGCCAGGCGCTGGCCGCCTTCCGCCGCAACGCCTCGCAGCTCGCCCTGCTGGGCGGCGCGCTGCTGCTGATCCACCTGTTCTGGGTGCGGCTCGCGGGGCTGCTCTTCGCGCTCTGCTTCGGCCCCGGCTTCGCGCCGCCGCTGGAGGCGCTGCCGCTGGCCCTGCTGCGGGAGGAGCGGCTGCTGCCCTTCCTGATCGCCGGCACCGCCACCGGCTTCCTGCTGGCGGCGCTGACCTTCGGCATCGGCGCGCTGTCGATCCCGATGCTGCTGGAGCGCGACATCTCGGCGGTGGAGGCGATCATCGCCTCCTGGCAGGGGGTGATGGAGAATTGGCGGCCGATGGCGCTCTGGGCCGGGCTGATCGTGCTGTTCACCGGGCTGGCGCTGGTGCCGCTCTTCCTCGGCCTCGCCGTGGCGCTGCCGCTGATCGGCCACGCCACCTGGCACGCCTATCGCGACATCTACCCGGACCGGCCGGACATCCCGGGCGTCACAGCCGCAGGGTCATGAAGCGCAGGTCGAGCCAGCGGTCGAATTTCCGCCCGACCTCGCGCAGCAGCCCCGCCTCCTCGAACCCCGCCCTGGCGTGCAGGGCGATGGAGGCGGTGTTGCCGGCCTCGATGCCGGCGACCATGACATGCAGCCCGGCCGCCCGGGCCCGCTCGATCAGCGCCGCCAGCAAAGCGCGGCCCAGCCCCTGCCCCTGCGCCGCCGGGTCGACATAGACCGAATGCTCGACGGTGGCGGCGAAGCCGGCGAAGGGGCGGAAATCGCCATAGCTGGCGAAGCCCAGCACCTGGTCGCCCCGTACCGCCACCAGCACCGGCAGGCCGCGCCCCTGGCGCTGCGCCAGCCAGTCCCGCCTGGCCGCCAGATTCGTCTCCTCGGTGTGCCAGACCGCCAGGCTCTCGCGGATCGCCTGGTTGAAGATGGCCAGGATGCCGGGCAAATCGGCCTCGCGGGCGTCGCGGATCTCGGGGGCAATGGTCTCGGTCATGCTGGCGGCTCACGCTGCGGGTCGGGCGGGGAAAGGGCTCCCCGGGGGACATGCTTCCACTATGATGGACATAGGTCAAACCTGCTGACCGGTTGACCGGACCCCGGGCGCGGCTCAGTTTCGCGCCCCTTGCGGGCCAGCGGAGAGAGACGATGCGGCAGGACATCCTCGACGAGATCAGGGCATTCGAGCCGGAGCTGAAGGAGATCCGCCAGGATATCCACCGCCATCCGGAGACCCGCTTCGAGGAGCACCGCACCGCGGCGCTCGTCGCCGGCAAGCTGCGCGACTGGGGCATCGAGGTCACCGAGGGCATCGGCGGGACCGGTGTCGTTGGCACCCTGAAAGGAAGCCGCCCCGGCCAGCGCGCCATCGGGCTGCGCGCCGACATGGATGCGCTGTTCATCCAGGAGGAGACCGGCCTCGCCCATGCCTCCACCGTGCCCGGCAAGATGCATGCCTGCGGCCATGACGGCCACACCGCCATGCTGCTGGGCGCCGCGAAGTACCTGGCGGCGAAGCCGGATTTCGCCGGCACCGTGCAGTTCATCTTCCAGCCGGCCGAGGAAGCCGGGACCGGCGCCGCGGCGATGATCCGCGACCAGCTGTTCCAGCGCTTCCCCGTCGATTCCGTCTACGGCATGCACAATTCGCCGGGCCTGCCGGTCGGCACCTTCGCCACCCGCCCCGGCCCGGTGCTGGCGGGGGCCGATTTCTGGGGCGTCGAGTTCCACGGCACCGGCGGCCATGGCGGCGGCGCGCCGCATCTGGCGACCGACGCCACCGTGGCGCTCGGCCAGTTCCTGCTGGCCATCCACACCATCCTGCCGCGCAACCTGCACCCGACCGCCAGCGCCGCCCTCTCGGTCGGCCATGTCGCGGGCGGCAGCTTCGGCTCGCCCAACGTCATGCCGGCCAAGGTGGTGGTGCGCGGCACCGCCCGCTATTTCGAGAAGGGCGACCAGGCGATCATCCGCCGTCGCCTGCAGGAGCTGGCCGAGACGCTCGCCGCCGCCAATGGCTGCACCGCGACGCTGGCCTATGACGAGCTCTGCCCGCCCACGGTGAACGCCGCCGAGAAGGTGCCGGCGGCACTCGCCGCCGCCCGCGCCCTGGTCGGCGCCGAGAAGGTGGGCGAGGTCAAGCTCTCCACCGGCGGCGAGGATTTCGCCTTCATGCTGCAGGAGAAGCCGGGCGTGTTCATGCGCATCGGCAATGGCGTGAACCCGGATGGCAGCTTCCACAACGTCCACACGCCGCAATACGATTTCAACGACGAGATCCTGGGCCTCGGCGCCGCCTATTGGGTGAGCCTGGTGCAGGAGGAGCTGGGCTGGCCCGCCGATGGCCAGACCGAGGAGAACCGGGCATGAGCCGCCGCCACACCCCCACCCCCTTCCGCGCCAACCCCTTCCGTGCGGGCCTGCTGGGCGCGGCGCTCGCTGCCCTGCTGCCGCTCGCGGCGCAGCCGGCGGCGGCCCAATCGCTCAGCATGGGCATCTCGGCGCCGCCCGCCAGCATCGACCCGCATTACTACACGCTGACGCCCAGCATCATGCTGTCGCACCATTTCTTCGACACGCTGGTGAAGCGCGACGAGAATGCGCGGCTGATCCCGGGCCTGGCCGAGAGCTGGCGCCCGGTGGACGAGACCACCTGGGAATTCCGCCTGCGCGAGGGTGTCGCCTTCCACAATGGCGCGCCGCTGACCGCCGAGGATGTCGCCTACAGCCTGCGGCGCGTGCCGACGGTGCAGAGCCCCTCCAGCTTCGCCGTCTACACCCGCGCCATCACCGGCGTGGAGGTGGTCGATGCCCGCACCATCCGGCTGAAGACCGCCGCCCCCTACCCGCTGCTGCCGAGCGATGTCGCGGCCATCTTCATCCTGCCGCGCGGCCTCGGCGAGAATGTCGCCTCGGCCAGCTTCAACAGCGCGCAGACGACGATCGGCACCGGCCCCTTCCGCTTCGTCAGCTACGCGCCGAATGACCGCGTGGTGATGGAGCGCAATGACGGCTACTGGGGCAACAAGCCCGAATGGCAGCGCGTCGACTACCGCATCATCACCAATTCCGGCTCGCGCGTTGCCGCCCTGCTCTCCGGCGATGTCGCGATGATCGACAACGTGCCCACGCAGGACCTCAACCGCATCCGCAGCGACAACCGCGTCACCATCGCGGAAGGCACCAGCCTGCGGCTGATCTTCCTCGGCCTCGACGTGTTCCGCGATGCCGGCACGCCCGACATCACCGGCCCGAATGGCGAGCGGCTGGACAAGAACCCGCTGCAGGACCGCCGCGTGCGCGAGGCGCTGTCCATCGCCATCAACCGCGAGGCCATCGCCAGCCGCATCATGGAAGGCGCCTCGGTCCCGGCCGGGCAGTTCATGCCAGAAGGCGCCTTCGGCTACGACCCGTCCATCCCCGTGCCGCGCTTCGAGGCCGAGCGCGCCCGGCGCCTGCTGGCCGAGGCCGGCTATCCGAACGGCTTCACCGTGACGCTGCGCGGCCCGAATGACCGCTACGTCAACGACGCGCAGATCATCCAGGTGGTGGCGCAGATGTGGACCCGCATCGGCGTCAAGACCAGTGTCGACGCGCAGCCGCTCGCCACGCTGATCGGCCGGCTGAACCGCAACGAGGCCTCGGCCTATCTGCTGGGCTGGAGCAACTCGACCGGCGAGCCCTCGACCTCGCTGCGCGCCATTCTCGGCACCCGCACGCCGGAAAGCGGGCTCGGCCTGTCCAATTACGGCCGCTACTCCAACCCGCGCATGGACCAGATCACCGCCGCCGGCCTTGCCAACCTGAACGAGTCCGAGCGTGAGAAGGCCATGCAGGAGGCCATGCGCCTGGCCATGCAGGATGTGGCGGTGATCCCGCTGCACACCCAGAAGAGCGTCTGGGGCCTGCGCCGCGGCCTGACCTACACCGCCCGCGTCGACGAGATGACGCTGGCCACCGAAGTCCGCACCGCCCGTTGATTTTTGCCAGGCTGCCGCCGTCCGGCGGTGACGGGGTCGATCACGGCCCCGCCCTGCCAGGGTGGGGCGGTTCCGGCAGGTGGGTGACAGGGTGATATCGCGACGGGGCCTTCGGGCCCCGTTGTCGTTTTCGGGCGGCGGGCAAAAAGCCGCTTGCCTGGAACGGTCCGGATTCGGCACGACAGGAGACCGAATGAGACACGGGCCCATGAGACCCGTGCCGCCGGGAGGAGAAACATCATGAATGTCCTGCACCGCCGCGCCCTGCTCGGCGCCGCCGCCGCTGCCCTGCCGCTGGCCGCCGCGCCGCTGCGGGCCCAGACCGCCGCCCCCGCACCGGCCCCTGCACCGGCCGCCGGCGCCGGCAATGCCGCCGCTTGGCCCTCCCGCCCCGTGCGCATCATCGTGCCCTTCGTGCCCGCCGGCACCACCGACATCGCCGCGCGCATCCTGGCCGGCCGGCTGCAGCAGCGCCTGGGCCAGCCCTTCCCGGTGGAGAACCGCGCCGGCGCCGGCGGCAATGTCGGCTCCGACGTCGTCGCCAAGGCCGAGCCCGATGGCTACACCTTCCTGATGCAGACGGTCTCCTCGGGCGCCATCAACTACGCGCTCTATGCCGGGCAGATCCCCTACAGGCCCGAGGATCTGGCCAATGTCGGCCTGCTGATCCGCGTGCCCAACGTCATCTTCGTCACCAACAGCCTGCCGGTGCGGACGCTGGCCGAGCTGGTGGCGCTGGCCAAGCAGCGGCCGGGCCAGCTGAATATCGGCTCCTCCGGCGCCGGCACCTCGCTGCACATGACCGGCGAGCTGCTGAAGCTCGAGGCCGGCATCCAGCTCACCCACATCCCCTTCCGCGGCGCCGGGCCGATGCTGGCCGAGATCATGGCCGGCCGGGTCGAGGTCGGCGTCGACAACCTGCCCTCCGCCATCGGCCATATCCGCGACGGCAGGCTGCGGGCGCTGGCGGTGACCACCGCCACCCGCAGCGCCGCCCTGCCGGATGTGCCCACCACCGCCGAGGCCGGCTTCCCCGGCGTCGAGGCCACCGGCTGGGCTGGTTCGGCCTGCAGGCCCCGGCCCGCACCCCGCGCCCGATCGTCGAGAAGCTGGGCGCCGAGATCAACGCCATCGTCGGCGAGGAGGAGACCTGGGCCCGGCTCGCCGATCTCGGCGGCATGAAGCCCGATCTGATCCCGGGCGGCGGCACCAGCCCGGCCGCCTATGAGGCCTTCGTCGCCGCCGAGGTGCAGAAATGGGCCGAGGTGGTGCGCCGCTCCGGCGCCAAGGTGGAATAGGGCGCAGGCCCCCGGCCGGCGGGCAACCGCCGGTCGGAAACCCCGCGCCGCCTTCCACCGCAACGCGCAAGCCCCTGGGATTGCGAAGAAAACGTCACGCGCCCGGCGCTTGCCCCGGGCCGGCCGGGCGTCTATCCGATACTGGAAACGTTCTCGAAGGATAGCGCAATGACGCTCACCCGCCGCCTCGTGCTGGCCGGCGCCGGCCTGCTCGCCACCCCGGCCCTGCTGCGCAGCCAGGCCCAGGCCCAGGCCCAGGCCAACTACCCGAACCGCCCCGTGCGCATGGTCGTGCCCTTCCCGGGCGGCGGCGCCACCGATGTGACCGCCCGCGTCATCAGCGAGCGGCTGAGCCAGATGCTCGGCCAGCCGGTGGTGGTGGACAACCGGCCCGGCGCCGGCGGCATCCTGGGCTGCGACATGGTGGCCAAGGCCGAGCCCGATGGCCACACCCTGCTGATGTGCACCATCGGCACCGCCAGCATCAACCAGTACCTCTATTCCAAGATGCCCTATGACCCGAAGGAGCTGGCGCCGGTCGCGCTGGTCAATTCGCTGGCCAATGTCATCACCGTGCCGACCAACAGCCCGATCCGCGATTTCCGCCAGCTGCTGCAGATGGCGAAGGGCCAGGAGCTGATGTATGGCACGCCGGGCAATGGCACCTCGGGCCATATGTGCGGCGAGCTGCTGAAGTTCCGCACCGAGACCAAGCTGACCCATATCCCCTATCGCGGCAGCGCCACCGTCATTCCCGACCTGCTGGCCGGGCGCATCGACCTGGCCGTCGACAATCTGCCGCCCTACCTGCCGCATATCCAGGAAGGCCGGCTGCGCGCGCTGGCCGTGACCAGCCGCAACCGCTGGTTCGCCCTGCCCGAGGTGCCGACGGTCGCCGAGATGGGCGTCGCCGATTTCGAGGCGGAGGCCTGGTTCGGCGTGCAGGCGCATGCCCGCACCCCCAAGGCGATCACCGACCGCGTCAGCAAGCTGGTGCTGGACATCACCGGCGAGCCCGCCGCCACCGCCCGGCTGCGCGATGTCGGCTCCGAGCCGCGGCCGCTCGACGCCGCCGCCTTCGGCGCCTTCATCGAGCGCGAGAACACCAAATGGCGCGAAGTGGTGCGCGTCTCCGGCGCCCGCCTCGACTGAGGCTGCGCCGCACCGCGCCGGCACGGCAAGGGCGGGGCCAGCGCGGCCCCGCCTTTTTTGGGCCTTCAGGGCGCCGGCGGCAGCCAGTCGCGCGGCACCTGGCGGAAGGGCAGGCCGCGCAGGTCGAGCGCCGCCGGCCCCGGCGCGTCGCATTCCACCAGCGCCACGCAGAGCGGCGCGAAGGCGGCGCGGAAATGGTTCTTGCCCTTCACCGCCAGCAGGCGCTGCGCTGACGGATCAATGCCATGCAGCGCGAAGAAGGCAGGATCGATCGCCGCCTCCTTCCGGCTGGCGATGATGATGCCGAGCGCGCCCACCCGCAGCAGCGCGGTCGGGCCGAGATCGACCGGCGCGCCGCGCTCCATCGGGCCGGTATTGGTGAAGCGCCCCTCGGTCAGCCGCTCCACCACGGCGCGGGCGGCGACGGGCGGGCCGAAATCCGGCGTCACCCGGCCGCCGAGGTCGCACTCCAGCACCGCCCCCTGCCCGGCCGCCGCGGCGCGCGCCACCAGCGCCGCATCGTGCAGGAAGGCGAAGACGGCCGGCACCTCCAGCTTTGCGGCCAGCAGCGCGCGCAGCAGCCCCGGCGTGTCGCAGAGGCCGCCCGAGAGCGGATTGTCCGCCGGGTCCAGCAGCGCGACCGTGCCGGGCGGCGCGGCCAGCGCCTGGGCCAGCGCGTCCTGCGGCCCCGGCAGGGCAAGGTCGAAGCGGGCGCGCCGCGCGGCGATGGCATCCGCCAGGCGGTCGGCCGCGGCCGCCGCCGCCGCGCGGCTGGTGGCATAGACCAGCGCCCCCGGCCCGGCCCCCGGCGTGTCGCCCCAGGCAAAGCCGCCGATCGGCGAGGCGTCGAGGATCTCCGCCGCCGCCTCCTCCCGCCGCGCCAGCTCCCAGATCTCCGCCATCGGCCCGGCCTCGTGCCGCATATGGAAGCTGTGCAGCACCATGGGACGCTTGGCCATCACGCCATGGGCGCGCGGCGCGCCCCCGATACGCCGCTCCAGCTGCGCCAGGGCCCGCCGCGCCGCCGCATCCATGTCGATATGCGGATAGGTGCGGTAGATGCTGGCGCCATCCAGCAGCCCCGCCACCTCGGGCAGCAGATTGGCATGCGGGTCGAAGCTGGCGACCACGGGCAGATCGGGGCCGAGCAGGCCGCGCAGCGCGCGCAGGAAGGCCAGCTCCGGCTGCGCCTCGCCCTCCACCAGGCAGGCGCCGTGCAGGGAGAGATAGACCCCGTCCCAGGGCCCGCCCTGGCGCAGCCCCTCCAGCACCTCGTCCCGCCAGGCGGCGAAGAGATCGGCGCGCAAGGGCGGCCCGGGCTGGGCGCTGGCGCAGCGCAGCACCACCGCCTGCCAGCCCGGCCGCGCCGCCAGGAATTCTGCCAGTGCCCCCAGCTCGGTGGCGGTGCCGCGATAGGCCTCCAGCGCCGCCGCGCCGCGGGCCCATTCGCGGCTGCGGAAGGGTTCCTCCCCGGTCAGGCCGGGGGCGAAGCTGTTCGCCTCATACCAGAGCCGGGCGATGGCGATGCGCGGCATGGCCCCTCAGCCGGCGCCGAGCAGCCGGGCGAGCGCCGGGCTGACGCCGCTGACCTTGCGCCCCTGCGGCGGCGCCAGGCTGCCGGCGCTGGGGCGCGGCAAAGCGAGGCCCACCATCGCCTCGGCCAGCTTCACCGCGCAGGCGATGCCGTCCAGCAGCGGCACCGGGGCCGAAAGCCGCGCCGCCATGCCGGCCAGCGCCGCGCCGCCCAGGATGACGCTGTCCGCCCCCTGCGCCACCAGCCGGGCGATGCTCTCCTCCAGCATCGCCTCGACCCGCGCGGGATCGGCCACCGCCTCCTGCGGCGTGGCGGGCAGGCCCTCCAGCGCCGCCAGCCGGGTGGACAGCCCGTGCCGCGCCACCAGCTCGCGATAGGTCTCGGTGCCGCCCAGCGTCACCAGGCCGAAGCGCGCTCCCGCCATGCAGGCGACCAGGCAGGCGGCCTCGGTCATGCCGATCACCGGGCAGGGCATGATCTGCCGCGCCGCCTCCAGCGCCGTGTCGTGGCTGACCGCCAGCACCACCGCATCCACCTGCCCCGCCCGCTCGGCCAGCAGCTCCAGCAGCGCATGGCCGGCGACGATGTTCTCCGCCCGTGTCGAGATGGCGGCGGCGCCGAAGCGCGGCGTCGCCGGGATGATCTCGCTGCCGGGGCCGGCCGCCGCCCGCGCCGCCTCGGCGCAGCGGGCGGTGATCGCCTCGGTGGTGTTGGCGTTGGCGACCAGGATGCGCATGCGGGCTTGGCTCCGTCAGGGGCGGGGGGCGGCGGTCAGTCCTGCAGCCTCAGTCCGGCGGGGCCAGGGCGGCGAAGGGGCCTTCCGCCAGGCGTGAGGTCTCGCCGCGCAGCGGCAGGCTGGCCAGCCCGGCGGGGCGGCTGGCCCAGACCAGGAAGGGGTTCACCGCCAGCAGGTCGCCCGGCCGCAGGGTGAGCTTCAGCGCCAGGCCGGGGCGCTCCGCCACCTGCTCCAGCGCCGCCAGCGCGCCGCCGCAGGCGGCCTCGTCCAGCCCGGCACGGTCGCAGCGCGCGGCGAAGACGCCGCCGGTGACGGCGAAGACCGGCAGGGGAGAGGCCGGCTCGCCGGGCTCCGCCCCGTCCGCCGGCGGCGGCGGCGGCAGGGCGCGGTAGAGCACCTCCAGCGCGGCGCGGTCGGCCTTCAGCAGCTCATTGTGCAGGGCGGCGGCGGAGAGCAGGGTGATCTCGGCCGATTCGCGGCAGAGCAGCAGCAGGATGTCGCAGGCCTCGGTGTGGTAGGGGCCGGCGGGCTGCGGCACCGCCACCGGGCGGCCCATCCGGCTGCCCAGCAGGCCCAGCAGCGCCGCCGATTCCGCCGGCAGCGGCAGGCCGCGCAGCAGGGCGAAGCCCTGGCCATTGGCCAGCCGCTCCGCCAGCTGGCCCAGCAGCGGCGCCAGCCGCGCCAGCGGCGCGCCCGGGGTGGCCAGCGCCGTCTCGATCTCGGCCGCGATCTCGGCGCCCAGCGGCAGCATCCAGTCGGAGGGCGACAGCGCCGCGCCGGTCCAGAGATGCGGCCCGGCCTGCGGCGCGATCCGGCGGGGGGGAGTGTAATCGGTCATCGCCGCGCATGATGGCGCAGCGGCGGCGCCGATGCATCCCCCCAGCGCCGGGCCTTGCAGAGCCCGGCCCGAGGCCGCAGGCTGCCCGGCCCGGGCGAATGATCCCGCCACCGCCAATGCCAGGGCCGATTTCAGGGCCAATTTCCAGGGAAGGAAACCCGCATGGACGCCGAAACCGCGACGCGCGACCAGCCCGAGGCGCTGCGCGCCCTGGCCCTGCCCTTCGAGACCGAGGCGCTGCTCGCCGGGCTGCGCCCCTGGGTGGAGTGCGAAAGCCCCACCTTCGATGCCGAGGCGGTCAACCGCATGATGGCGCTGGCCAGCCGGGACCTGGCCATCCTGGGCGCGCGGATCGAGCGCATCCCCGGCCGCATGGGCTTCTCCGACTGCGTGCGCGCCCGCTTCCCGCATCCGGATGGGGAGATGGAGGGCGGCATCCTGGTGCTGGCGCATCTGGACACCGTCCACCCGGTCGGCACGCTGGCGCGCCTGCCCTTCCGGGTCGAGGAGAACCGCGCCTATGGCCCGGGCATCTGCGACATGAAGGGCGGCACCTATCTCGCGGTGCAGGCCATGGCCGCCATCATCCAGGCCGGCATCGCCACCCGCCGCCCCGTCACCTTCCTGCTGACCGGCGATGAGGAGGTGGGCAGCCCCTCCACCCGCGACCTGATCGAGGCCGAGGCGGCGCGGCATGAGGTGGTGCTGGTGCCCGAGCCCGCCCAGCGCGATGGCGGCGTGGTCACCGGCCGCTACGCCATCGCCCGCTTCAACCTGCGCGTCACCGGAAGGCCGAGCCATGCCGGCGCCGCGCTGTCGGACGGGCGCAGCGCCATCCGCGAAATGTGCCGCCAGGTGCTGGCGATCGAGGCGATGACCACCGAGGCCTGCACCTTCTCGGTCGGTGTCCTGCAGGGCGGGCAATGGGTGAACTGCGTCGCCACCCATTGCGACGCCGAGGCCCTGACCATGGCCAAGCGGCAGGAGGATCTGGACCGGGGCGGTGGAGAAGATGCTCGGCCTCTCCGCCCAGGGCGATGTGCTGCTGGAGGTGCGCCGCGGCGTCACCCGCCCGGTCTGGGAGCCGGATGCGGGTACGATGGGCCTGTACCGCACGGCGCAGACCCTGGCCGGGCGGCTCGGCCTGACCCTGCCGCATGCCAGCGCCGGCGGCGGCTCGGACGGCAATTTCACGGGTGCGATGGGCATTCCCACCCTGGACGGGCTCGGCGTGCAGGGCGCCGGCATCCACACGCTGCAGGAGCATCTGCTGGTCGACAGCCTGGTGCCGCGGGCGCGGCTCTTCGCCGGGCTGCTGGCCAGCGTCTGATGTTCGCCCAAGGGGTCTGGCTGAACGAGCCCGCGCGCTGGCGGGAGGACGGGGAGAGCCTCTCCGTCACCACCGACCAGGGCAGCGATTTCTGGCGCGAGACGCATTACGGCTTCACCCGCGACAGCGGCCATTTCCTCGGCGTCGAGGTGGCGGGCGGCTTCACCGCGCAGTTGCGCATCCGCGCCCGCTACGCGGCGCTCTACGACCAGGCCGGGCTGATGCTGCGGCTGGACGAGGCGCATTGGCTGAAGGCCGGCATCGAGCTGTCGGACGGCCAGGCCATGCTGGGCAGCGTGCTGACCATCGGCCGCTCCGACTGGGCGACCGCCGCCTATGCCGGCGACCCTGGGGATGTCTGGCTGCGGGCGACGGTGGAGAAGGGCGTGCTGCGGCTGCAGGTCTCGGGCGACGGGAAACGCTGGCCGCTGCTGCGCCTCTGCCCCTTCCCGGAAGCCGGGCGCTACCGGGTGGGCCCGATGTGCTGCACGCCGGAGCGCGCCGGGCTGGAGGTGCTGTTCTCCGACTTCACCGTCACCGCGCCGCTCGGGCGCGATCTGCACGATCTGCGCTGAGGCGGCGCGCGGCCCTCACTCCTCCGCGTCGCGCAGCAGCGCCAGCGTCGCCGCATCCGGCGCGGCGCCGTAGAAGCGCGCCAGCGCGTCGCGGAACAGCGCCTCGCCCGGCGCCAGGGCGGCGAACAGCGTCAGGCAGGAGCGGAACTTCACATCATCCGGGCTGCCGAAGATCTCCTTCGCCGAGCGCCCGGGCACCGCCAGCACCAGCGCCACCCAGTGGCGCAGCCGCGCCCCCAGCACGGGATGCGCCAGATAGGCCCGCGCCTCCTCGGCGCCGGCGATGCCGTAGCGCCGCGCCGTCTCGCTGCGGCCGAGGCCGCGCAGCTGCGGGAAGATGAACCACATCCAGTGGCTGCGCTTCTGCCCCTCGCCCAGCTCGCGCTCCACCTGCGGCAGCACGGCGTCCTGGGCGCGGAGAAAACGGTCGAGGTCGAAGGGATCGCTCATCCGCCGCAGATGGGGGCGCCGGGGGGCCGCGGGAACCGGCCTCGCGCGGTCGCGACAGGCAGGGCCGTGCTTTCGGCCCCCGCCCCCTTTTCAAATCCCGCCCCTCCGTCATCCTGGCCGCAGAATGACCCTGCCCGGCAATCTGCGCGGCGCGGCCCTGATGGCCGCGGCCGCGCTGCTCTTCGCGCTGGAGGCGCTGTTCATCCGCTGGATGACCGCCCGCGGCATCCCGATCACCACCCAGCTGCTGTTCCGCTGCCTGGGCCAGATCCTGTGGATCGCGCCGAGCCTGATCGCCGCCGGGCCGGCCGTGCTGCGCACCGCGCGGCCGCTGCTGCACGGGCTGCGCGGCGCCTGCTCGCTCGCCACCTGGGGGCTGTATTACTGGTCGCTGACGCTGCTCGACCTTGCCACCGCCACGGTGCTCTCCTTCACCAATGTCATGTTCACCACCCTGCTCGCGGCACCCCTGCTGGGCGAGCGGGTGGGGGCGGCGCGCTGGGCCGGCACGCTGGCCGGGCTGCTCGGCATCGCCGTGATGCTGCGGCCCTGGGAGGCGGCGCCGGCCTCGGCGCTGGGCGTCACCGTGGCGCTGGTGGCCGCCGTCACCTGGTGCGGCATCACCCTCTCCTCCCGCCTGCTGACCCGCAGCGAGGGCACGCTGACCATCATCGGCTGGGTCGGCCTGCTGACCACGGCCGGCATCCTGCCCTTCGCCCTCTGGCACTGGCAGCCGCTCGATTTCGGCGATCTGGCGCTGCTGGTGGGGCTCGCCGGCTTCACCCCCGGCATCCTGGTGCTGATGACCGAGGCCTTCCGCGCCGGCGAGGCCTCGGCCGTCGCGCCCTTCCAGTATCTGCGCCTGCCGGTGCTGGCCGCGACGGGCTGGCTTCTTTATGGCGAGGCGCCGGACGGCATGGCCTGGCTCGGCGCCGCGGTGATCCTGGCCGGCGCCCTGATGGTCAGCCTGGCCGAGCTGCGGGGGCGCCGGTGAACCCGCTGCTGCAGGCCGCCCTGCTGACCACCGCCGCCGCCTTCGTCTTCAACCTGGAGACGGTGCTGGTGAAATATCTGGACGGGGTGCCCGCCACCACCATCCTGCTGGCGCGCACCGCGGGGCAGATCCTCTGGGTGCTGCCGCTGCTGCCGCGCGAGGGGCTCGGCCTGCTGCGCACCCGGCAGCTCGGCATGCAGCTTTTGCGCGGGCTGCTCTCCTTCGTCTCCTGGGGGCTCTACTATGTGGGCTTCCTGCGGCTGCCGCTGGCCACCGCCACCACCCTCTCCTTCACCTCGGTGCTGTTCGTCACCGCGCTGGCCGGCCCGCTGCTGGGCGAGCGGGTCGGGCTGCGCCGCTGGGCGGCAACGCTGCTGGGCTTCGCCGGCGTGCTGCTGGTGGTGCGCCCCGGTGTGCTGCCGCTGGACTGGCCCCTGGCCGCCTCGCTCGGCTCGGCGCTGTTCGGCGCCGGCATCGTGCTGACCACCAAGGCCCTCGCCCGCACCGAGCGCACCGAGACCATCATGCTCTATATCGGCTTGGTCGCCACCGCCGGCAGCCTGCCGGTGGCGCTGCCCTATCTGACCTGGCCGGGCTGGGGCAATGCGGCGCTGCTGCTGGGCGCCGCCATCCTGGGGCCGGCCGGCATGCATCTCTGGATCAACGCGCTGCGGCTGGCCGATGCCTCCTCCGTCGCGCCGATCTCCTATGTGCGGCTGGTCTTCGCCGCCCTGGCCGGCGCGCTGCTCTTCGCCGAGCCGCTCGACCCCTACCTCGCCGCCGGCGCGTTGCTGATCGTGAGCAGCGCCATCTACATCACGCGGCAAGGGGCGCGTTGATCCGGGGATGCGCGGCGGCGCCGCGGCCCCAGATAGAGCCTGACCCCGATAGGAGACCCGCATGACCGCCCTGCCGTTGGACACGCTCTCGGCCCGCCGCTCCGACGGTACCGACACGCCGCTGGCGGAATTCCGCGGCCAGGTGCTGCTGGTGGTCAACACCGCCAGCGCCTGCGGCTTCACCCCGCAATATGCCGGGCTGGAGGCGCTGCAGCGCGACTATGGCCCGCGCGGCTTCAACGTGCTGGCCTTTCCCTGCAACCAGTTCGGCAAGCAGGAGCCGGGCGACGATGCCAGCATCGCCGCCTTCTGCGAGACCCGCTTCCAGACGAGCTTTCCGCTCTTCGCCAAGATCGAGGTGAACGGGCCGCAGGCGCACCCGCTGTTCCAGGCGCTGAAGGCAGCCCAGCCCGGGCTGCTCGGCAGCGAGGGCATCAAGTGGAACTTCACCAAGTTCCTGATCGACCGGCAGGGCGAGGTGGTCGGGCGCTATGCGCCGACGACAACGCCAGAGAAGATTCGCGGGGATATTGAGAAGCTTTTGTAAGAGTTCTTTTTTGAAAAAAAGAACCAAAAAACTTTTGTCAGTTGGCGTCCCGCCTATGGCCTGAGGCGGGACGCCAACTGAAAGAAATCTTTTTCTTCAGAAAAAGAAGGCCTTACTTCCCTTCCTGCTCGACGCCATGCTGCTCGCGCAGGCTCAGGAAGCGCAGCTGCGGCCATTCCTCCTCCGACCGGCGGCGGCCCCAGTCGGAGGTGAAGAAGGCCACCGGCTCATTGTCATGATCCTCGGCCATCTGGCTGGGCGCGGTGCGCAGGAAGCGCTCCAGCACCGAGCGGTCCTCGCCTTCCTTCAGCGCCACCCAGCGCATGGTGGACCAGGAGGTGCCGTCGAAGCCGACCTGCACGCCGTATTCCGCCTGGATGCGGCTGGACAGCACGTCGAGCTGCAGCTGCCCGACCACGCCCACCACCGGCTGGCTGCCATCCATCGGGCGGAACACCTGGACGACGCCCTCATCCGCCAGCTGGTCGAGCGCCTTGCGCAGCTTCTTGGCCAGCATCGGGTCGTCGAGCCGGACGCGGCGCAGGATCTCGGGCGCGAAGCTCGGCACGCCGCGGAAATTCAGCTCCTCGCCATCGGTCAGCGTGTCGCCGATGCGCAGCACGCCATGGTTGGCGATGCCGACCACATCGCCCGGCCAGGCCTCTTCCGCCACCTGCCGCTCCTTGGCGAAGAAGAACAGCGGCGCATTGACCGGGATCGACTTGCCGGTGCGCACCTGCTTCAGCCGCGCCCCCTTGCGCAGCCGCCCCGAGCAGATGCGCAGGAAGGCCACGCGGTCGCGGTGGTTGAGGTCGGTGTTCGCCTGGATCTTGAAGACGAAGCCGGTCAGCTTCTCCTCCTCCGGCTGCACCACGCGCGCATCGGCGCGGCGGGCGGAGGGGGGCGGCGCGAATTGCGCCAGCCCGTCCAGCAGATGCCGCACCCCGAAGCCGCGCAGCGCCGAGCCGAAATAGACCGGCGTCAGATGCCCCTCGCGGAAGGAATCCAGCTCGAATTCGGGATAGACCGAGGCCAGCTCCATGCCCTCGCGCAGCACATCGCCCTGGCCATGCGGCAGCAGGCTGTCGATGCGGCCATCCTCGGGGCCGGACAGCGCCTCCTGCCGCTCGCCGCCCTCGGCGATCAGGCGCAGGCTGTTGTCGTGGCGGTCATAGACGCCGGCGAAGGTGCCGCCCGAGCCGATCGGCCAGGTGGCGGGCGTCACGTCGAGGGCCAGCGTCTTCTCGATCTCGTCGAGCAGCTCCAGCGGCTCGCGCGCCTCGCGGTCCATCTTGTTGATGAAGGTGACGATGGGGATGTCGCGCAGGCGGCAGACCTCGAACAGCTTGCGGGTCTGCGCCTCGATGCCCTTGGCGGCGTCGATCACCATCACCGCGGCGTCGACGGCGGAGAGGGTGCGGTAGGTGTCCTCGGAGAAATCCTCGTGGCCCGGCGTATCCAGCAGGTTGAACACCTGGCCGGCATATTCGAAGGTCATCACCGAGGTCGCGACCGAGATGCCGCGATCCTGCTCGATCTTCATCCAGTCCGAGCGGGTGCGCCGCCGCTCGCCCTTGGCGCGCACGGCACCCGCGATCTGGATGGCGCCGCCCAGCAGCAGCAGCTGCTCGGTCAGGGTGGTCTTGCCGGCATCGGGGTGGGCGATGATGGCGAAGGTGCGCCGGCGCCCCGCCTCGGCCGCGGTCTCGCTGCTCGCGGTGTCCATCTGCTCCGACGCGCTCACTCGGTCCATCCCCGCAAAAAAGGCGCATATAGCGCGGGCTGTGAGCAAAACCTACCCGCGGGCGTGGCCCCGGGGCATGTCCCAGGGGCATGCCATCGGCGGTGCGGCGCGGCGGGCCGGCGGGGCAGCGCCGGAAACCCCGGCCCGCCCGGCCGGGTTGTCGGGGCATCTCCCCGCACCGGGGCCGGCTCGGCCCCCAGGACAGAAGGGCCCATGCCATGACCCCGCGCCCGACGCTTCCGCTGCTGGCCGCCCTGGCGCTGCTGGGCACTGGCCCGGCCTGGGCCCAGGCGCCGAACCCGGGCGCGGCCCCGGCTCCGGCCCCGGGCCAGAACGCCCCGAACCAGAATGGCCAGGCCCCGGCCACCGGCGGCCAGGACCAGCCGCTGGGCCAGAACCCGAACCAGCCGCAGGACCCGGCGCGCGGCCCGCAGCCGCCCGGGCCGCAGACCGAGGGCCCCGGCACCCGCGCCCATCCGGAGGCCAGCGTGGCGCCGTCCGACCTGCAGGGCCGCGCCCAGGGCGGCACCGGCGCGCCTTTGCCGCCCGGCGCCACGGTGTCGCTGGACGCCGATCGCTGGCGCGCCAGCCGGCTGCTGGGGGCGGAGGTCTTCAACTCGGAAAACCGCAGCCTGGGCAAGGTCGAGGACCTGCTCTTCACCCGCAAGGGCGGGCTGGCGGTGATCGTGGGCGTCGGCGGCTTCCTCGGCATGGGGCAGCGGCTGGTCTCCCTGCCCTATGACCGGCTGCAATACAGCGAGCGCTGGGTGCTGCCCGGCGCCACCGAGGCGACCCTGAAGGACATGCCGGAATTCCGCTTCGAGCAGGAGCAGCCCCCCGCCCCGCCGCGCTGAGCGGGGCTAGCCGCCCTCCCCGCCCTTGCGGCCGAACAGATCGAAATCGAACTCCGCCTGCAGCGCGGCGAAGGGGTCCTCCGCCGCGCGCGCCTCATCCCGGTTCAGGCCGAGCGCGTCGAGCTGCGGGCCGCTGATGGCGGTGAACTCCACCCCCGCCTCCTGCAGCATGGTGATCGACAGCAGCCCGACCTTGTCCCAGTAGGAGGCGGTGCCCTGCCGCGGCGCGGCCGCCACCACCCGCTTCACCCCGGCCTGGATCAGCAGCGTGGCGCAGGTGTTGCAGACCGGCTTGCCCACCACATAGGCGTCGCAGCCGCGCGCATTGTGCCCGGCATTCAGCAGCGCGTTCTGCTCGGCATGCACCATCATGCGCAGCTTGGTGGCCTTGTCCTGCAGCCGCTCGGCGCTGTCCTCGACATTGGAGGGGAAGCCGTTGAAGCCGGTGGCCACGATGCGCGCCTGGGGCTGGTTGACCAGCACGGCGCCCACCTTGGCACGCGGGTCCTTCGACCATTGGGCGATGTGGTGCGCCAGGCCGATATAGCGGGTGTCCCAGCGGGCCAGCTTCTCCGGCCTTCCCTCGAAGCTGTTCGGATTGCTCATGCGCGCGCCCCGCGGCCAGGCCGAAGCTCACGATTCCGGGCGTGACCGATCACAGGGACGTTGACGCGACCGGCCCCGCATGCAGCAATCGCGCCCGAGCTGCCGGCACAGGCGGCCACCCAGGGACCACGGCAGTCACATTTCTGATTTCGGAGACGTTCTATCATGCAGCGCACCGCCATCCGCGCACCCCTGAGCCGCCGCGCCATGCTGGCCCTGTCGGCCGCCACACTGGGCAGCGGATCGCTGGCCTTCGGTGGCGCGGCCCGGGCCCAGGCCTCGCAGAATCTGAGCCTGGCGGTGGCGGCGCCGCCGACCTCGCTCGACCCGCACTACCACACGCTCTCCCCCAACAACATGGTGGCGGAGCATTTCTTCGATAAGCTGGTGCACCGCGACGCCAATGCCAAGCTGGTGCCGGGCCTGGCCGAATCCTGGCGCATGGTCAGCGACGACACCTGGGAGTTCAAGCTGCGCCAGGGCGTCAAGTTCAGCAATGGCGACGCCTTCACGGCCGAGGACGTGGTCTTCACCATCAAGCGCGTGCCGAATGTGGTGAACAGCCCGGGTTCCTTCTCGATCTACACCCGCGGCATCGTCTCCAGCGAGATCGTCGATCCGCACACGATCCGCTTCAAGACCAACGGCGTCTACCCGCTGCTGCCCTACGACCTGAACAACGTCTTCATCATCTGCAAGAAGGTCGGCGACAATGTCGCCACCGGCGATTTCAACAATGGCCGCGCCGTCATCGGCACCGGCCCGTTCCGGCTGCAGAGCTTCACCCCCGACGACCGCGTGGTGATGACCCGCAACGAGGAATACTGGGGCGACAAGCCGGATTGGCGCCAGGTCACCTACCGCTTCATCACCAATGACGGCGTGCGCGTCGCCGCCCTGCTGTCGGGCGATGTGCAGATGATCGACGTGGTGCCGCCGGCCGACATGCCGCGGCTGCGCACCACCCAGGGCATCACCTTCTCCGAGATCCCGTCGCTGCGCTCGATCTATCTGAAGCTCGACACGGCGCATGACAGCTCGCCCTACATCACCGGGCCGAACGGGCAGCGCCTCGACCGCAACCCGCTGCGCGATGTGCGCGTGCGCCGGGCGCTGTCGATCGGCATCAACCGCCAGGGCATCGTCGACCGCATCCTGCAGGGCGCCGGCCTGCCGACCGGCCAGATGATGCCGCCCGGCGCCAATGGCTACATCGCCGACCTGCCGGCGCCGGCCTATGACGTGGAGCGCGCCAAGGCCCTGCTGGCCGAGGCCGGCTATCCGAACGGCTTCAACATCACGCTGATCGGGCCGAACAACCGCTATGTCAGCGACGCGCAGATCATCCAGGCCATCGGCCAGATGTGGCAGCGCATCGGCATCAAGACGACGGTGGACGCCATGCCCTTCGCCGTGATGGCGCAGCGCCAGGCGCGCAACGACATGTCGGCCATGCTGATCGGCTGGGCGACCTCGGGCGAGCCCTCGACCGCCATCCGCGGCAACCTGACCACCCGCATCCCGGAGAAGGGCTTCGGCACGGTCAATTTCAGCGGCTATTCCAACGCCGAGGTCGACCGCCTGACCGAGGAGGGCCTGCGCACCGCCGATGACGCGAAGCGCGAGGAGCTGTTCAAGCAGGCGATGCGGGTGGCGATGGAGGATGTCTCCCTCATCACCCTGCACATGCAGAAGAACATCTGGGCGATGCGCGGCGGCCTGACCTATGAGCCGCGTGCCGACGAATACACCGTCGCCATGAACGTCAACGCCCCCAAGTAATTTTTCTTTCGGTTGCCGCGCCCGGTGGGCGCGGCGTGTGGGGGCCGTTCGCGGTCCCCACCTCCGCGCCCCCGGTGGCGCCAGACGGAATCCCCATCATGCCCAAGCGTATCATCGCCTCCGACAAGATCGGCCGCAGCCGGCTGCCCTTCGCCCAGGCCACCGTCGCCGGCGGCTTCATGTTCGTCTGCTGCATGGGCAATGACCGCGAGGGCCGCTACGCCCTCGGCGATGCCCGCGCGCAGACGCAGCAGGCCATCGACAACATCCGCACTTTGCTGGAGGAGGCCGGCGGCTCGCTGCGCGACGTGGTGAAATGCACCGTCTACGTCACCGACCGCGCCTATTGGCAGCCGATGAACGAGGTCTATTTCTCGAATTTCGCCGAGGATCCGCCGCACCGGGTCTCCTGCATCGTGCAGGGGCTGGGCTCGCCCGACGCGGTGGTGGAGATCGATGCCACCGCGTATCTGGGCGAGGAGGACTGACAGGAGATCGGCGCCCTAGGGCCTGTCAACCAAAGTAGACCACGTTCAGGAGCCGGATGAGCGGGACTGATACAAAGCCGACGAAGATTCCAAACGCCGCGAGAGCACGCGACATTGGCGGCCATGGAGCCAGCCCTCGATAGAACCAGGAGAGCAGGTCGGCCCGACGTGGGAAGATCAAAGTCGCTGCCGGAAGCGCAACCAGCAATATCAGGAAGAAGGGAAGCCGCAGCGAGACCGATCCGGATACCGCTCCGACAGCCAATCCATTGAACAGCCCGCTCCACCATGGCGCTCCCGGGCGACTGGCGAGATGCAGCACCGCTGGAATCGAGACATAGGACAGCGCAATCAGCGCAAAAAGAAGCGGTCCTGCCCAAGGGTACTGCAGTGGCAGCGCGGGTGTGAGTTCGAGATGAGACAAGGGGGTCACGCGTTCATGGGAGATCTTCTGGCAAGCAAGATCCAGACGCTCACAGGCTCTAAACCCCGCCGAGCAGCCCGTGGAACCGCCCCAAGAAGCTCCGCAGCCGCTCGCTCTCCGGGTTCCCAAACACCTCCGCCGGCGGCCCGGCCTGCGCCACCCGTCCCTGGTCCATGAAGACCACATGGTGCGAGACGTCGCGCACGAACAGCATCTCGTGGCTGACCAGCAGCATGGTCTGGCCGCTTTCCGCCAGGCTCTGCATCACCGCCAGCACCTCGGCCACCAGCTCCGGGTCCAGCGCGCTGGTCACCTCGTCGAACAGCAGCAGGCGCGGCTGCATGGCGACCGCGCGGGCGATGGCCACACGCTGCTGCTGCCCGCCGGAGAGCTGGTAGGGGTAGTGGCCGCGCCGCGCCTCCAGCCCCACCCGGGCCAGCCAGTGCCCGGCGATCTCGCGCGCCTCCGCCTTCGGCTTGCCCAGCACCTTGGTCAGGCCGAGCATGACATTCTCCTCCGCCGTCAGATGCGGGAAGAGGTTGAACTGCTGGAACACCATGCCGATCCGCGCCCGCTGGGCGGAGATGGCGGCCTCGCTCATCCGGCGGCGCTTGCCGCCCTCCATGCGGTAGCCGACCGGCTCGCCATCCAGAAGAATCTCGCCGGCATCGTGTTCCTCCAGCAAATTCACGCAGCGCAGGAAGGTGGTCTTGCCGGAGCCGGAGGCGCCGATCAGCGCCACCACCTGGCCCTGCCGCACATCCAGATCGATGCCCTTCAGCACCTCGGTCTCGCCGAAGCTCTTGTGCACCTTGCGGGCCTGCAGCAGCACATCCTCGGCCATGCGGCCCTCCTCAGTAGCGCAGATAGGAGAAGCGCCGCTCCAGCGCCGCGCCGAGCTGCGCGATGGCGGCGTTGATCACCAGGTAGAACAGCCCGGCGGTCAGGTAGAAATCGATGATCAGGTAGTTGCGCGCCATCACCTGCTGGCTGGCCAGCAGCAGCTCCACCACGCCGATCACCGAGAGCAGGGTGGTGCCCTTCACCACCTCCAGGCCCGTGTTCACCCAGGGCGGCAGCATGCGGCGCAGCGCCTGCGGCAGCACCACATAGACCAGCCGCTGCGGGAAGCGCAGCCCGATCGCCTTCGCCGCCTCCATCTGCCCGGCAGGCACCGATTCCACCGCGCCGCGCAGCGTCTCCGCCACATGCGCTGTGGCGAAGGCGGAGAGCGCGATGACGCCCGCCCAGAAGGCCGGCACGTTGATGCCGAACAGCGCCAGCCCGTAATAGGTGAACAGGATCAGCACCAGCACCGGAATGCCGCGCAGGATGTCGACATAGAGCCGCGCCAGGAAGCGGGAAAAAGCGCCGCCATAGGCCAGCACCAGGCCGAGCAGCGTGCCCAGGATGGTCGCCGCCAGGATGGTCAGCGCCGAGCTCGACAGCGTGGTCCAGATGCCGGAGAGCAGCGAGTAGCGCGCCTGCCACAGCTCGAACAGATAGGTGCCGGGCTGCATCGAGAGATCGAACATCGCGCGCCCCTTCAGCGGATGCTGGCGTAGCGCCGCTCGACCCGGCGCAGCAGCGCGGCGAGCAGCCAGGCGGTGGCGAGGTAGAGGGCCGAGGCGGTCAGCCACACCTCCATCACCCGGAAGGTGTTGGCGTTGATCTGCCGCGCCACGAAGGTCAGCTCGGGGATGGCGATGGCGGCGGCCAGCGAGGTGTCCTTGAACAGCGAGATCAGGTTATTGCTGATGCTGGGGAGCGTGATGCGGAACATCACCGGCAGCACCACCCAGCGCTGCCGCTGCCAGGGCCGCATGCCGATCGCCTTCGCCGCCTCGACATACTGCTTCGGGATGGAGGCGAGGCCGGCGCGGAACACCTCGGACATGTAGGCGCCGGCATAGAGGGAGAGCGTCAGCACGAAGCTCTGGAACTTGTCCATGCCGTAGATGCCGAGCTCGGGCAGGCCGAAATAGATGAAGAAGATCAGCAGCAGCAGCGGCGTGCAGCGGATGACCTCGACATAGAAGCGCACCGGGGCGGAGAGCCAGATGCGCCCGGATTGCCGCGCATAGGCGCAGGCGAGGCCGAGCACGCAGCCGATCGCCAGCGACAGCACCGCGAGCCCGAGGCCGAGCGCCAAGGCCTCGGCGAAGCGGTCGGCGTTGCGGGTGATGACGCTCCAGTCGAAATGATAGTCGATCATGCCTGGCCCATCAGTGGCGGGGACCGCGCGGCCAAGCGCGCGCGGCAGAGGCGGCCGGGCGGAGGGATCCGCCGCCCGGCCGGGCGGTCAGGCGAACTCGTTCGGATAGCCGATCTTGGGCGTCGGCAGCTCGATGCCGAACCACTTCTTGTAGGAGGCGGCGAAGTAGTCGAAATCCACCCCCATCATGGCTTCCTTGTAGACGGTGTTGACCCAGTTCAGCCAGATCGGGTCGCCCGGCTTCACCGCCGAGGCGTAGGAATTCGGCATCCAGCCATAGCCGGCATCGATGAAGCGGCCCGGGGTCTGCTGCATCAGCCAGCGCGCCGCCGACTGGTCGGCCATATAGGCGTCGATGCGGCGGGCATTCAGCGCCTGCAGCACGGCGTCGGGGCTTTCGAAGGCGTCCACCTTGGCCTGGGGCAGCGCCTTGCGCACCCATTCCTCCATGAACACGTTCTGCATGCCGCCGACCGTCACCGCATTGCCGGCGGCCTTCATGGCGTCATAGTTCTGGTACTTGGCGCCGCGCGCCAGCAGCAGCAGCGTCACGCCCTCGCGGTAATAGGGGATGGTGAACTCGACCTGCTGGGCGCGGCCCGGCGTCACCGTCATCCACTGCACCACGATGTCCACCTTGTCGGTGATCAGCGAGGGGATGCGGGCATCCGAGCCCTGCAGCACGAATTCGACCTTGTTGGGGTCGTCGAAGAGCGACTTGGCCAGCAGCCGGGCCAGGTCGATATCCATGCCCTGCAGCTTGCCGTCGGCGCCCTCGAAATGCCAGGGCGGGTTGGTGCTGCCGGTGCCGACGATCAGCTTGCCGCGGTCCTTGATCATCTGCAGCCGGCTTCTGCTTACGGTCTGGGCCATGGCTGCCCGCGGCGCGAGCAGGGCGGCGGCACCGCCGAGCGCCGCGCCGGCAGCCCCCATGCCGAACAGCCCGCGCCGTTCCAGGCTGACGTTCTTCTCGTCCTGCTCACTCATCTCGGATCCCCTTCTGTCTCCCGGCATGCCTGGCCGGCATGTCTTGCCGGAAGGTCAGCAAGAAACCGGCCAGTTGTCACGCGGTCGCAGCGATGCGGCGCGGGTCATGCGGTTGCTTTTTCGTCACCCGCGATCAGCCCGGCCAGGCGGCGGCCGGAACCGGCGGCCATGGTCCAGCCGGTATGGCCATGGCCGGTGTTTAGATAGAGGTTGGGGATGCGGGTCGGGCCGATGCGCGGGCGCCCATCCGGCACCATCGGCCGCAGCCCGGCCCAGCGCACCGCGCCCGGCGCCGAATCGGCCACCGCCAATTGCGGGAACAGTTCGCCCACCCCGCGCATCAGGGCTGCGATGCGGCGCGGCGAGGGGGTGGTGTCGAAATCCGCCACCTCGGCCGAGCCCACGATGCGATAGCGATCGCCGAGCGGGGTGAGGGCGAATTTGCGGCTATCGTCGAGGATGGCGTGGCGCGGCCCCTCCGGCCAGACGCTGCGCGGCACGGTCACCGACAGGCCCTTCACCGGATAGACCGGCAGCTCGATGCCGATCGGGCGCAGCAGCGCCGGCGAATGGCTGCCCAGCGCCACCACCACCGCGTCGGAGGCGATGTCGCCCTGGCTGCTGGCCACCGCCGCGACACGGTCGCCCTGCAGCACCAGCCCGCGCACCTCGGTGTTGTAGTGGAAGGCCGCGCCGCGCGCGGCGCACCAGGCGGCCAGGCCCTGGCTGAACTTGTTGCAGTCGCCGACCTCATCCTGCGGGAAATACAGCCCGCCGGCGATGCGGTGCGCCACCGCGGCCAGCGCCGGCTCGCGCGCCACGCAGGCCTCGCGGTCCAGCAGCTCGGTCACCAGGCCATGCGGGGCCAGCGCCAGATGCGCGGCATGCGCCGCCCCCAGCGTTTCCTCATCGGCGAAGGTCTTCAGCACGCATTGCCCGGCATAGTCGTATTCGATTCCGGTCTCGGCGCGGATCTCGGCCATGGAGCGGGCGGAGAGCAGCGCCAGCTCCAGGTTGGAAATCGCCCCCTCATTGTGCCGCGCGGCGCGGGAGGCGGCGAGGAAGCCCAACCCCCAGCGCCACATGCGCGGCAGGGCGGAGGCGCGCAGCAGCATCGGCGCATCCTCCTTCCCCAGCCATTTCAGCACCTTCAGCGGCACGCCCGGCGCCGCCCAGGGCTGCACGGAGCTGACATGGATGATGGCGCCATTGCCCCAGCTGGTCTCGACGCCGGCGGCCTCGCGCCGCTCCAGCACGGTGACCTGGTGGCCCGCCTTCTGCAGCCAGTAGGCGCTGGCGACGCCGATGACCCCGGCGCCCAGGATGGTGATGCGCATCGTCTCAGTCCCTCTCCGCCGCCGCAGACTCCCAGAGCCGCGCCACCGCCGCAAGGTCGTCCGGATCGGCCACCGCATGGATGCGCGCCGGCAGGGATTGCCACAGCGCCGGGTCCTTGAAGCCATGGCCGGTGATCATCAGCACCAGCTCGGCCTCCGGCGCCACCAGGCCACGCGCCAGCAGCGGCGCCAGGGCGGCGACCGGGCTGGCCCCGGTCGGCTCGGCATAGATCCCTTCCAGCCGCGCGAGGTCGCGCATCGCCTGGCGCAGCGCGTCGTCGCTGACCGCGATGGCGCAGCCGCCGCTCTCGCGCAGCAGGCGCAGCGTCAGCGTGCCATCCGCCTCATAGCCGATCAGCGGGTCGCTGATGCCCGACGCGATGGTGCGCGGCGCGTCCCAGGCCGCGACCCGCGCCGCGCCGGCCGCCCAGGCGCGGGCGATCGGCGCGCAGCCCTCGGCCTGCACCGCCACCAGGCGGGTGGACAGCCCCGCCATGGCCAGCCCCCGCGCCACACCCTGCACCAGCGGGCCGCTGCCGGTCGGGATCAGCACATGGTCCGGCGCCCGCCCGCCCAGCTGCCGCGCGATCTCCAGCCCCGCCAGCTTGGCGCCATCCACCGCCCAGGGGTTGAGGAAGGTGGTGGTGAGATTGGCCAGGCCCTGCGTCGCGGCGAGTTTTTCGGCGAGCGCGTAGGAGCGGCTGTAATGCCCCTCCACCGTCAGCAGCACCGCGCCATGCGCGGCGATCTGCGTCACCTTGCCCTGCGGCGTGTGCGCCGGCACCACGATCACCGCGGGCATGCCCGCCCGCGCCGCATAGGCGGCGACTGAGGCGCCGGCATTGCCGGAGGAGGCGCAGACCACGCCCCGCGCCCCCAGCTCCCGCGCCTTGCTGATGCCGGCACTGACCAGCCGGTCCTTGAAGGAGCCGGTGGGGTTGCGGGTCTCGTCCTTCAGCCAGATCCGGCCGCGGAAGCCGGGCAAGGCCGCCTCCAGCCGCGGCGCACGCAAAAGCGGCGTCTCGCCCTCGCCCAGCGAGACGATGGCCTCCGGCTCCGTCACCGAGAGATGCGCCGCCTCCCGCCACATGCTGGCCAGCAGCGCCGGCGGCGGCGCCATGCCGCTCTCGCCCGCCACCTCCAGGATGCCGCCGCAGCGCCGGCAGGCATAGAGCAGGGCCGGCGCATGGGCCTCCCCGCAGGCGGTGCAGCGCAGTTCCATCCCCAATCCCCTCCCCTGGCGCCCCCCAGGAGAGGCCAGCGGGGCGGCGATGGGAAGCCCCCTAGGGTTCCGGGCCGCGCGCCCGGGCCCGGGCGGCCGGCCGCACCCCGAGCCGCGCCAGCGCCGCCGAGACGCGCGGCAGGAAGCGCCGCGCCAGCAGCGCCAGCGGCCGCCCCGGCGGCGCCAGCACATGGATGTGGAAGGCGGTGCCCGGCGCCAGCCGCAGCGCCGCGGCACGGCCGGCGAAGCCCTGGGCGGAGACCGGGTCGGTCACCGCGAAGCCGAGCCCCGCCGCCACCATGGCGCAGGCGGCCTGGGCGTTCTGCGTCTCCGCCACCATCACCCGGCGCACGCCATGCCGCTCGAACAGCTCATCGGCCAGATGGCGCAGCCGGTACTGGCCGCCGAGCGAGATGCAGGCCTCGCCCTCCAGCTCGCGCGGCGCCAGCTCGGCGCGGCCGGCGAGCCGGTGGCCCGGCGGCAGCAGCACCATGGCCGGCAGCCGGTAGGGCGGCGCCGCATGCAGCGAGGCAACCGCCGCCACCGGCAAGGCGAAGCCGAGATCGGCGCCGCCGCGCTGCACCATCTCCGCCACCTCATGCGAGCTGGCGACGGTCAGCGCCACGCGCGGCCGGCCCTCGCCCTTGGCGAATTCGGCCAGCAGAGCGGGCATGAAGGAAGCGCCGAACAGCGGCAGGCAGGCGACCCGCAGCTCGCCCATGCCGGTGCTGCGCATGTCGATGGCCAGCTGGTCCACCCGCCGGGCGGCGGCGAACAGCGCCTCCACCTCCGCCTCGAAGCGCCGCGCCTCGGGCGTCGGCGCCAGGCGGCGGCGGCTGCGGTCGAACAGGGCCAGCCCCGTCTCCTCCTCCAGCGCGCGCAGCAGCTTGGTCACCGCCGGCTGCGACAGGGTCAGCAGCTCGGCGGCGCCGCCCACCGAGCCGGCGCGCAGCACCGCCCGGAAGGCCTCGAGCTGGCGGAGACGGGTGGGCGTCATCGGTCCGGGTTTCGCTACTCCAGGGAATGGAACCGGGAGGATTATGTATTTGCCGCGCGGCCGCAACGGATGCCAGCCTTCCCGCTCAGGCCTGGGACGGCGCCTGAATGGCACGCCACACGGCCGCGCGTATCGACGCGCGGAGCAGATGCCACGCGCCCCCTTCTGGCCGGAGAGGCAAAGGAATGGGGACGATGAAGAGACTGCTTCTGGCGGCCACCTCGCTGCTCGCCCTCGGCGCCGGCATGCTCGGTGCCAAACCCGCGCAGGCGCAGCAGCGCCTGGTCGTCGCCGCCTATGGCGGCAGCTATGAGCGGGTGATGCGCGAGCATGTGATCCCGGCCTTCGAACGCGCCAACAATGTGCGCATCGACTATCTGGCCGGCAATTCCACCGACACCCTGGCCAAGGTGCAGGCGCAGCGCGGCAACCAGCAGATCGGCGTCATCGTCGTCGATGACGGGCCGATGTTCCAGGCGATCGGCCTCGGCTTCTGCCAGAAGGTCACCGACCGCGCCGCCATCGACGCGCTCTACCCGATCGCCGTGCTGGGCGATGGCGCGGCGCTCGGCACCGGCTTCGGCTATACCGGCCTCGCCTATAACGAGCAGGTCTTCCGCGAGCGCAATTTGCCGCTGCCGACCAGCTGGAACGATCTGACGCGCGCCGACCTTCGCGGGCGCATCGCCATCCCCGGCATCGACAACACCTATGGCGTGCACACCGTCGCCATGATGGCGCGCATCAATGGCGGCTCGGAGCGCGAGCCGGGCCCCGGCTTCCGCGCCATGCGCGAGCGGGTGAACCCCAATGTGCTCGCCTATGAAAGCAGCCCCGGCAAGATGAGCGACATGTTCACCGCCGGCGAGGTGTGGATGGCGGTCTGGGGTTCCTCCCGCGCGCGCGCCATGCAGGTGGCGGGTTTCCCGATGGGCTTCGTCGCGCCCAAGGAAGGCGGCGTCGCGCTGATGACCGCGACCTGCGCGGTAGAGGGCGGGCCGCTGCCCGAGCTGGCGCAGAAATTCGTCGCCCACCTGGTCTCGCCCGATGTGCAGGCCGCCTTCTCGCGCGACTACGGCTCCGGCCCCACCAACCGGCATACGCAATTGCCGCCCGAGGTGGCGCAGACGGTGATCTATGGCGAGGAGCAGGTGAAGACCCTGGTCGCCATGGACTGGACCGCCATCAACCCCGCCCGCCAGGAATGGACGCGCCGCTGGCAGCGCGAGGTCGAGCGCTGAGCATGGCGGGCGAGGCCTTCCTGGCGCTGGACGGGGTGGCGAAGAGCTACGGCCCCGTCCAGGCGGTGCAGGACATCTCCTTCGGTGTGGCGCAGGGGGAGTTCCTCGGGCTGCTCGGCCCCTCGGGCTGCGGCAAGACCACCACGCTGCAGATGATCGCGGGGTTCGAGACGCCGAGCCGGGGCAGCATCCGCCTGGCCGGACAGGACCTCACCGCCACACCGCCCAGCCGGCGCAATATCGGCCTGGTGTTCCAGTCCTACGCGCTGTTCCCGCATATGAGCGCGGCGGAGAATGTCGCCTTCGGGCTGGAGATGCGCCGCGTGCCGAAGCCCGAGCGGCGGGCGCGCGTCGCCCGCGCGCTGGATCTCGTGCATCTGGCGCATCTGGCCGACCGTTTCCCGCGCCAGATGTCGGGCGGCCAGCAGCAGCGCGTGGCGCTGGCCCGCGCCCTGGTGATCGAGCCGCGGCTGCTGCTGCTGGACGAGCCGCTCTCCAACCTCGACGCCAAGCTGCGCGAGGAGATGCAGGTGGAGCTGCGCGAGCTGCAGAAGCGGGTCGGCGTCACCACCATCCTGGTGACGCATGACCAGCAGGAGGCGATGGCGCTGTGCGACCGTGTCGCCGTCATGCAGGGCGGGCGCATCGTGCAGATCGACCAGCCCTGGCGCGCCTATGACGCCCCGGCGGACGGGTTCGTGGCCGATTTCCTCGGCCGCAGCAATTGCCTGCCGGCGCGGGCCGGCGGCGGCATGGCCGAGGCCGCCGGCCACCGCTTCCGCCTGCCCGAGCCGCTCGCCTCGCTGTCGGGTGAGGTGGCGCTGTCGATCCGGCCGGAGCGGCTGCAGCTGCAGCCGGAGGATGCGCCCGGCCTGCCCGGAACAGTGCATTCGCGCGTCTTCCTCGGCGGCTTCTGGCTGTACCGCGTGGCGACGCCGGCCGGCGACATGCTGGTGACCGCGCAGAACACCGGCGCGGCGCCTGCCGAGGAAGGCAGCCCCGTCACCCTGGCCTGGGAGCCGCACAGCCTGCGGCGCCACGCATGAGCACGGCGGAGGAGACCCTGAGCCCCGCCGCCGCGCCACGCCCCGACGCCCCGCCGGCCCGCTTCTGGCGGCCCTCGCCGGCGCTGCTGCTCTCGGCCCCGGCGGTGCTGGCGCTGGGCATCGCGCTGGTGCTGCCGCTGTTCGGCGTGGCGCTGCTCAGCCTGCAGGGCTTCGACTATGAGAAGGGCATCCTGCCCGGTGCCAGCCTCGCCAACTATGCCGAGCTGGCGCAGGATTCCCTGTTCCTGGAGACGCTGTCGCGCACCTTCCGCATCGCGCTGATCGTCACCCTGGCCTGCCTCGCCCTCGGCCTGCCGGAGGCCTGGATCATCCACCGCATGGCGCCGCGCTGGCGCGGGCTGATGCTGCTGGTGGTGGTCGGGCCGCTGCTGGTCTCGGTGGTGGTGCGCACCTTCGGCTGGATGGTGCTGCTCGGCAGCAATGGCTTGGTCAACCAGGCGCTGCTGGCGCTCGGCGTGCCCGGCGCGCCCTTCCGCCTGCTCTTCACCGAGCTCGCCATCATCATCGGCCTGGTGCATGTGATGGTGCCGCTGGTGGTGCTCTCGGTCTGGGCCAGCCTCGGCCGGCTCGACCCCGCTCTGCTGCGCGCCGCCGAGAGCCTCGGCGCCAGCCGCTTCGCCGCCTTCCGCCGGGTGGTGCTGCCCAGCATCATGCCGGGCCTGCTGGGCGGCGCGCTGATGGTGTTCTGCCTCTCGGCCTCGGCCTTCGCCACACCGGCCATGCTGGGCGGGCGGCGGCTGAAGGTGGTGGCCAGCATGACCTACACGGAATTCCTCAACACGCTGAACTGGCCGCTGGGTGCGGCCATCGCCATGCTGCTGCTGGCCGCCATCCTGGCCGCCACGCTGCTCTGGACACGCCTGGTCGAACGCCCGGCGCTGCGCCGGCTGGGGGCCGCGTGATGCCGCGCAACACCCCGCTCGCCCTGGCCTTCCACCTGCTGTTCTGCCTGTTCATCCTGGCGCCGCTGCTGGTGGTCATCCTCGTCTCCTTCACCGACAAGGGCTATCTGGCGATGCCCTGGGACGGCGCCTCGCTGCGCTGGTGGCGCGCCATCCCGGAGAATCCGCGCTTCCTGGAAAGCTTCTGGACCAGCGTGAAGCTGGCCTTCGCCGCCGCGACGCTGGCCGCCGCCATCGCCGTGCCGGCGGCGCTGGCTATCGTGCGGCTGCGCTTCGCGGGGCGCGACGCGCTGGTGGCGCTGCTGGCCTCGCCGCTGATGGTGCCGCATGTGGTGCTGGGTGTCGCGCTGCTGCGCTTCTTCTCCGGCCTCGGCCTGGTCGGCTCCTTCGCGGCGCTGACGGCGGCGCATCTGGTCATCGTCGTGCCCTATATGGCGCGGCTGGTGGTGGCGGCGCTGACCGGCCTCGACCCGCGCATCGAGCGCGCGGCGGAAAACCTCGGCGCCGGGCGGCTCACCGTGTTCCGCCGCATCACCCTGCCGCTGATCGCCCCCGGCATCGCCGGCGGCTGGACGCTGGCCTTCATCACCAGCTTCGACGAGCTGACGGTGAGCCTGTTCCTCGCCTCCCCCACCGAGACGCCGTTGCCCGTGCGCCTCTTCACCTATATCGACCAGATGACCGATCCGCTGGTGGCCTCCGTCTCCGCCGCGCTGATCGCGGTCACCGCACTGGTGCTGGTGGTGCTGGACCGCTTCTACCCGATCGACCGGCTGCTGACCGGAGAACGCCGCGCATGAGAACCGAAAGCTATGACGCCCTGGTGGTGGGGGGCGGCCTGGTCGGCGCCGCCATCGCCTATGGGCTGCAGCGCCAGGGCCTGGCCACGCTGCTGCTGGATGAGGGCGATGTCGCCTTCCGCGCCAGCCGCGGCAATTTCGGCCTGGTCTGGGTGCAGTCCAAGGGGCTCGGCGCGCCGCATTACCAGCGCTGGACACGCGGCTCGGCCGAGGAATGGCCGGCGCTGGCGGCCGATCTGCTGGCGCGCACCGGCATCGGCACCGGGCTGCACCAGCCGGGCGGCGTGCATCTCTGCCTGTCGGAGGAAGAGTTCGAGCAGCGCGACGCCTATATGGCGCGGCTGCAGCGCGAGGCCGGCAATCTCGGCATGGAATACCGCATGATCCGCGGCGCGGAAGCGCGCGACATGCTGCCCGGCCTCGGCCCCAAGGTGACGGGGGTGAGCTGGACACCCTATGACGGCCATGCCAGCCCGCTCTACCTGCTGCGCGCGCTGCATAGCGGCTTCACCGGCCTCGGCGGCCGCTACCTGCCGAATGCGCGGGTGGAGCGCAGCAGCGCGGCACCCAACGACTTCGCGGTGGAGGCCGCCGGCACCACCTATCGCGCGCCGCGCATCGTGCTGGCCGCCGGTCTCGGCAATGCCGATCTCGCCCCGCGCTTCGGCCTGCACGCCCCCGTCCGCCCCGAGCGCGGCCAGATCCTGGTGACCGAGCGCGCGCAACAGACCCTGCCCATGCCCTGCACCACCATCCGCCAGACCGAGGAGGGCGCGCTGCTGCTCGGCGACAGCAAGGAGGATGCGGGCTTCGACCTCGGCCAGAAGCCCGAGATCATGCGCGCCATCGCCCGCCGCGCCGTGCTGGCCTTCCCCTGGATCGCCGAGCTGAATCTGGTGCGCGCCTGGTCGGCGCTGCGCGTCATGGCCCCGGACGGGCTGCCGATCTACGACCAGTCGGAGCGCTTCCCCGGCGCCTTCACCGCCAATTGCCATTCCGGCGTGACGCTGGCCGGAACCCATGCCAACCGCCTGGCGCCGATGATCGCCGCCGGCGCCCTGGAGCCCGAGATGGCCCCCTTCTCTGCGAGACGCTTCGATGTTCGCCACGCGGCCTGAGCAACGCCCCGCCACCGTCGAGGTGCTGGTGGACGGCACCCCCATCGCCGTGCCCGAGGGCGCCTCGGCCGCCGCCGCGGTGCTGCTGGCGGGGCTGCCCGCCCTCCGCGAGACGCCGGTCACCGGCGCGCCGCGCCTGCCCTATTGCATGATGGGCATCTGCTTCGACTGCCTGGCCGAGATCGACGGCGTGCCGAACCGGCAGAGCTGCATGGTCACCGTCAGCCCCGGCATGCGCATCGCCCCGCAGCGCGGCGCCCGCCATGGCCACCGCCTGCCTGCCCCGGGGCTTGCCCCAGGATCTGACGAGCAAGGGACCGCGCCATGAACCGCGCGCAGCACGCCTACGATCTGGCGATCATCGGCGCCGGCCCGGCCGGCATGAGCGCGGCGCTGGAGGCGGCGGGCCTCGGCCTCTCCGTGCTGGTGCTGGACGAACAGCCGGCGCCCGGCGGCCAGATCTTTCGTGGCGTCGAGCGGGCCGCCGCCGACCCGGCCCTGCGCGGCGAATATGCCGAGGCGGGCGCGCGTCTGGCGCGGCGTTTCCGCGCCATGCCGAATGTCGATTACCGCCCGGGCACCCAGCTCTGGCACATCGACAGCGCGACCGGCCTGCTGTCGCTGCGCGGCCCGGATGGGCCGGGCGAGGCCGAGGCATCGCGCATCCTGCTCGCCACCGGCGCGCAGGAACGCCCCGTCCCGATCCCCGGCTGGACCCTGCCGGGGGTGATGAGCGCGGGGGCCGCGCAGATCCTGCTGAAGCAGGCCGGCGCCGTGCCGAAGGGCCAGCTGGTGCTGGCCGGCCAGGGGCCGCTGCTCTGGCTGCTGGCGGCGCAGCTGGCCCGTGCCGGCGCGCCCCCTGCCCTGCTGCTGGAGACGACGCCGCGCGGCGCGCTGCGCCGGGCATTGTCTGCCGGCGGGCTGTGGTCCGGCCGCGCCATGCTGGCCAAGGGGCTGGCCCTGGTCTGGGAGGCGCGGCGCGCCGGCATGCGCGTGGTCTCCGGCGTGCACGGCCTGCGCGCCGAGGGCGATGGACGCGTGCAGCGCGTGGTGTGGGACGGTGGCAGCGCCCCCTGCGACACGCTGCTGCTGCATGAGGGGGTGATCCCCTCGACCCATATCTCCCGCGCCATGGGCCTCGCGCATCGCTGGGACGCGGCCCAGCTCTGCTGGCGGCCGGAGCTGGATGAGTGGGGCGCCAGCAGCGACCCGCGCATCGCCATCGCCGGCGATGGCGCCGGCATCGGCGGCTGGCCGGCGGCGGTGGAGGCCGGCGCGCTCGCCGCGCTGGACGCCGCGCACCGCGCCGGCAGGCTGGACGCGGCCGCGCGCGACCGCCGCGCCGCGCCGCATCGGCATGCCCTGGCGCGGGCCCTGGCGCTGCGGCCCTTCCTCGACACCCTTTACGCCCCGGCGCCGGAGGTGCTGGCCCCGGCCGATGATGCGACCTTGGTCTGCCGCTGCGAGGAGATCACCGCGCGGCCAGGTGCGCCAGGCGGCGCGCATGGGCGCCACCGGGCCGAACCAGGCCAAGGCCTATCTGCGCACCGGCATGGGCCCCTGCCAGGGCCGCATGTGCGGCACCACCGTCGCGGCGCTGATCGCCGAGACGCGCGGCATCCCGATCGAGGCGGCCGGCGCGCTGCGCCCGCGCGCGCCCTACAAGCCGATCACCGTGGGCGAGCTGGCCGACCTGCCCGCCGAGGAACTGGCATGAGCCTGGTGGTGGTCGGCGGCGGCCCCGCCGGCCGGGCGGCGCTGGCGCTGCTGCCCGGCGCCACCCTGCTCGCCCGGCCCGAGGTCACGGTCTGGCATGCCGAGCCGGGCCTTCTCTGGGCCGAGACGTCCGCGGGGGTGCGCGCCGTGCCGTTCACCCGCCTGCTGCTCTGCGCCGATGAGCCGCTGCTGCTGCTGGCGCTGGGCTGCGCCTTCGCCACCGGCCGCCCGGTGGTGGATGCCACCGGCGCCACCAGCCTTCCCGGTATCTACGCCGCCGGCGCCATCCTGGGCGCCACGACGCCGGAAGCGGCCGCCGCCCAGGGCCGCATCGCCGCCCGGGCGCTCGCCGGCCTGCCGGCCCTGGCGGCCGAGGACGCCATCCCCCCACCCCCGCCCCGCCCCTTGCCCGAGGCGCCGCGCCGCGACCCGGTGGCCATGGCCGCCCTGCTGGCCCAGCCGCCCGGCCCCGAGCGCAACGCCGCCGCCCTGGCCGAGGCGCTGCGCCAATCGCCCCCCGCCCCCGCCCGGCCGGTGGGCTTCGCGGCCCTGGCCGCCCTGGCCGGGCCGCGCCCGGACCCGCTGCCCGTCCAGACCGATACGGAGCGCCTGGCATGAGCCACCCCGATGTGCTGGTGATCGGCGGCGGGCTGCACGGCCTCTCCGCCGCCTTCCAGATCGCCCGGCGCGGCCGGCGCGTGCGGGTGCTGGAGAAGGAGGTGGCCGGCGCGCATGCCTCCGGCTTCTCGGCCGGCGGGGTGCGCAGCCTGGGCCGCCACACCGCCGAAATCCCGCTGGCGCTGGCCGCGCTGGAGCTCTGGCACGACCTCGCCGCGCTGCTGGGCGAGGATGGCGGCTTCCAGCCCACCGGCCAGATCAAGGTGGCCGAGACGCCGGAGGAGCTGGCCATCCTGGAAGCGCGCGTGGCCAGCCTGCGCGCCCAGGGCTACACGCATGAGGAACTGATCGGGCCGGAGGCGCTGCGCCGCTGGCTGCCGGCCCTGGCGCCGCATTGCCTGGGCGGCATTCTCTGCGCGCGCGACGGCTTCGCCGAACCCTACCGCACCACCCTGGCCTTCCGCCGCGCCGCCCTGGCGCTGGGGGCGGAGATGGTGGAGGGCGCCCGCGTCACCCATCTCGAACGCCGCGACGGGCTGTGGCAGCTGCGCTGCGCCGATGGCGCGCGGCATGCAGCGCCGATCGTGGTGAACACCGCCGGCGCCTGGGCCGGCCGCGTGGCGCGCGCGGTGGGCGAGGACATCCCGCTCGGCTTCAACGCCTTCATGATGATGCTGACGGCGCCGATGGCGCCCTTCATCGCCCCGGTGGTGGGCGCCACCGGCCGGCCGATCTCCTTCAAGCAGACCGCCTCCGGCCAGGTGATGATCGGCGGCGGGCACAAGGGGGTGGGCGACCTGGCCACCGGCCGGGTGACGCTGGATGTGGCGCGCCTGGCCTTCTCCGCCCGCACCGCGCTCGATTTGTTCCCGATCCTGGCCGGGACCCGCATGGTGCATGCCTGGGCCGGGATCGAGGGCGTGCTGCCCGACGATATCCCGGTGATCGGCCGCTCCGCCACCGCGAAAGGCTTGGTGCACGCCTTCGGCTTCTGCGGCCATGGCTTCGCGCTGGCGCCCTGCATCGGCGGCATCGTCGCCGATCTGGCGCTGCAGGGCGGCACCGACCTGCCCATCGCCGCCTTCGCGCCGGGCCGCTTCGGGCGGGCGGCGCCAGCGATGGCGGCGGGGCAGGCTCTGGTGCAGCCGGCGGGGTAGGCCCTCAGGACAGCATCCGCGTATCGCCATCGATGCTGATCGCCTGGCCGGAAATCGTCCGCCCGCGCGGCGAGGCCAGGAACAGGATCTGGTCCGCCAGCTGCTGCGGCGTGACGTATTCCTTGATCGAGGTGTAGCCGAAGGCGATCTTCTCCATCTCGGCATAGGACACGCCGCGGCTCTGCGCCTTGGCCTCCAGCACGCGGCGCTGGCGGTCGCCGGCGACCAGCCCGGGCAGGATGGCGTTCACCCGGATGCCGTCATCGCCCAGCTCGATCGCCAGCGACTTGGTCAGCCCGATCACCCCCCATTTCGCCGCCGCATAGGGGCTGCGCAGCGCGAAGCCGTGCTTGCCCGCCGCCGAGGACAAATTGACGATGCTGGCATTGCCGCTCTCGCGCAGATGCGGGATGGCCAGCCGGGCGCAGTTGAACTGGCTGGTCAGGCAGACCTCCAGGCAGCGATCCCAATCCTCGGGATGGATCTCGTCCAGCCGGCCGGTGGGGCCCGCGATGCCGGCATTGTTCACCAGCACGTCCAGCCCGCCCAGCTCCAGCAGCGCCGCCTGGAACAGCGCCGCCACCTGGCCGCGATCGGCGACATCGGTGCGGCGCCAGCCGACACCCTCCGGCAGGGTGGCGAGCCCCGCCTCATCCACATCGCAGGTGAAGACGCGCGCGCCCTCCGCCAGGAAGGCCTCGACAATGGCGCGGCCAATGCCCGCCGCCCCCGCGGTGACCAGCACCCGCGCACCCGCCAGACCGAGATCCATGTCGTTTGCTCCCTTTATTTTTCTTCAGGACGTTCTTTTTTGGAAAAAAGAACCAAAAAACTTTTGTCAGTTTGGCGTCCCGCTTACGGCCTGAGGCGGGGCGCCAAACTGAAAGAAGTCTTTTTGCTTCTTTTTCTTCAGAAAAAGAAGGTTACTCTTCTGTCGGCAACCCGCCCTTGTCGATGATGAAATCCGCCGCGCGCGTGATGTCCTCGGCGATCGCGCGCCGCGCCGCTGGCCCATCCCCGGCGCGGATCGCCGCCAGCGCCGCCGCATGGCAGCGCAGCGCATGGCCGGAGGAGAGCCGGTCGCGCGAATGCCGCAAATCGAGATTGATCACCGGCCCCGCCTTCAGCCACAGCCCGCCGATCACATCCACCAGCGTCGGCAGCCCCGCCGCGTCATAGATGGCGAAATGGAAGTCGCGGTTCAGCTGCACCGCATGGCCGAGATCCGGCGCATGCTCGGCGCCGCGCATCGCCGCCTCCGCCGCCGTGATGGCGGCAAGCTGCGCGGCGCTGCGCGCCTGCGCGGCGAGCTCCGCCGCCCAGCCCTCGATGCCGGCGCGCACCGCCGCCAGCTCGCGGAACTGGGCCCCCGTCATCACCGGCACGCGCACGGCGCGGTTCGGCGCCACCTCCAGCGCGCCATCGGCGATCAGCCGGCTCACCGCCTCCCGCACAGGCATCACCGAGACGCCAAGCGCCTCGGACAGGTCACGCAGGGACAGCTTCTCCCCCGGCGCCACGCGGCCGGAGGCGAGCAGGTCGCGCAGATGCGCATAGGCCGATTCACCGAGGGTGCGGCGCTCGAGCAGCGGCAGGCTGGCCAGGGCCATGGGAAGGACGGGCGTCACACACTTCCCTCTGGACAATCCGGGGCGAATAGGCAAGCCTCATTGTGATCACAGATCACGACTGTGCATCGTCGCGGAGAGGGCCCCGGAAAACCGCCCCCCGCCAGAGGAGAGGATCCAGGAATGACCGAGCTCCCGCGCATCACGCGGCGGGGCGCGCTGCTTGGCGCCGCCACGCTGCTCGCCGCCCCCGCCATTTCCTACGCGCAATCCGATGTCATCCGCATCGGCCATCTGACGCCGCGCACCGGCTTCCTCGGCCCGCTCGGCGAGTTCGCCGTGCAGGCCGCGCAGCTCGCCGCCGATGAGGTGAACGCCGCCGGCGGCATCAATGGCCGCCGGCTGGAGATGCTGTTCGAGGACAGCGTCAACCCGCAGACCGCCAGCGCCAAGGCCGAGCGCTACATCCAGCGCGACCGCGTCAGCTGCATCGTGGGCGAGATCAACTCCGCCTCGGCGCTGGCGATCGGCCAGGTGGTGCAGCGCGAGCGCGCGCTGTTCATCAACACCGGCGCCAATTCGGATGCGCTGCGCGGCAGCGACTGCCGCAAGTTCATGTTCCACATCGAGGGCCAGAACTCGATGTATGTGAAGGCGGTGGGCCGCGTGCTGGTGCAGCAGGGGCTGATCCGCGGCAAGAAGACCTATGCGCTGACCGCCGACTACGCCTTCGGCCACGATTTGCTGCGGGTCGCCAAACGCTTCATGGCCGAGAATGGCGGCAGCGTCGCCAATGAGGATCTGATCCCGACCGACCTCACCGATTTCTCGCCCTTCCTGCTGAAGATCCGCCAGGCGCGGCCGGATGTCATCGTCGCCAACCTGGCCGGCGCGCAGATCACCAACTTCCTGAAGCAGTATTCGGAATTCGGCCTGCGCTTCCCGGTGGCCGGCTTCGGTTTCGACACGGCGCTCGCCTGGGGCGCCGGCCAGGGCAATTTCCTCGGCACCTGGCCCACCATGTGGCACCACCGGCTGGACAATCCGGCGGCGAAGAAATTCACCGCCGATTTCCGCGCCCGCTTCGGCCGCCCGCCGGAGAACCAGGCCTGGGGCGACTACAACGCGGTGAAGATCCTCGCCCGCTCGATGAACGAGACCAAGAGCACCGAGGGCCCGCGCATCGTGGAATATCTGGAGAGCGGCGCGAAGTTCGAGGTGCAGAAGAGCCGCGAGAGCTATTTCCGCGCCCGCGACCACCAGATCATGACGGAGATGTACGCCATCTCCGCCCTGCCGGCGGCCGAGCAGCGCGACCGCTACGACATCTTCACCTCCTCGCCGCCCGTGCCGGGGCCGGAGGAGAGCCTGGAAGCCATCGCCTCCACCCCGGACGAGGCGAGCTGCACCTTCCCGACCTGATCCGCTTGCCCCGCGCCCCGCGCCGCCATCTGGCGCGGGGCCACCGGAGGCGCAGGGAGCCCTGGCCTTGGAAATCGTCTTCCTCATCGAGCAGATCCTCAACGGTCTGCTGATCGGCGCCTATTACCTGCTGATCGCGCTCGGCCTGTCGCTGATCTTCAGCCTGGGCGGCATCGTCAACCTGGCGCATGGCGCCTTCTACGCCATCGGCGCCTATCTCACCGTGGCGCTGGCCCCGCATATCGGCTTCGGCGGCGCCTTCGTGGCCGCCCCCGTGCTGGTGGGCCTCCTCGGCCTGGTGATCGAGCGCTTCCTGCTGCGGCGCTTCTACCGCGCGGATCCGATCCTGTCGCTGCTGCTGACCTTCGGCCTCGCCATGGTGGCCGAGCAGAGCTTGCGCATGATCTTCGGCGCGCCGCCCTTGCCCTTCTCGATCCCCATCGAGCTGCGCGGGCAGGTCTTCATCGGCGAGTTCATCTATTCCCGCTACCGGCTGATGATCCTGGCGGTGGCCGCCCTCTGCGTGCTCGGCCTGTGGTTTCTGCTGCAGCGGACGCATTTCGGCCGCGTGGTGCGCGCCGGCGTGCAGAATCCGGACATGGTCGGCGCGCTGGGCATCTCGCTCAAGCCCTACATGTCGGCAGTCGTCATGATCGCGGTGGGCCTCGCCGCGCTCGCCGGTGTCATGCTCGCCCCCGTCATCGGCGTGCATCCGGCGATGGGCGCGGAAATCCTGACCTTCGCCTTCGTGGTCGTTGTCATCGGCGGGCTCGGCTCCTTCTGGGGTGTCGTGGTCGCGGCGCTGATCGTGGGCGTGGTGCGCGGCATCGCGGCTTACGCCTTCCCGCCGGCCACCGAGGCCTCGGTCTATCTCCTCATGCTGCTCGTCCTGCTGCTGCGCCCGCGCGGCCTGTTCGGCGAGCGCATCGCGAAATTCGAGTGAGCCCGATCATGAGCAAAGAGATCCGCCCGCTGCTCATCGCGCTCGCCGCGCTGCTGCTGCTGCCCATCCTGCTGCCCGCCCTCGGGCTCACCCTCAAATCGGCGACCGATGTCGTCATCTTCGCCATCGCGGCGATGGGGCTGAACATCCTGGTCGGCCATACCGGCCTGGTCTCCTTCGGCCATGGCGCCTGGTTCGGCATCGGCGCCTATGCCGCCGGCATCCTCCAGCGGCATTTCTTCCCCGGCGACATGCTGCTGCCCATGCTGTTCGGCATGGTCTTCGTGCTCGGCTTCGCGGGGCTGGTCGGCCTGCTGATCCTGCGCCGCCGCGGGGTCTATTTCTCGCTCCTCACGCTGGCCATGACGGCGATGCTCTTCACCATCGCCTTCCGCTGGACCGAGCTGACCGGCGGCGAGGATGGCTTCGGCGGCATCACCCGCTACGCCTTCCTCGATTCCTCTTCCGCTTACTACACCGCGGTCGCGGTGGTGGGTTTCGGCATGGTCTATGCCCTGTGGCGCTTCCACCACGCCCCCGTCGGCACCGTGCTGGTCGCCATCCGCGAGAATGAGCAGCGCGCGCGCTTCGTGGGCTACGACACCACGCGCTACAAGCTGCTGGCCTTCACCCTCTCGGCCGGCGTCACGGCGCTGGCCGGCATGCTCTCGGCCTACAATCACCGCTTCGCCTCGGCCGAGCCGATCGCCATAGCCTTCTCGGGCGAGCTGCTGGCGATGGTCGTCATCGGCGGCATGCGCGGCTTCCTGGGCCCGGCGCTCGGCGCGCTGTTCTACATCCTGTTCCGCGAATTCCTGTCGATCTACACGGCCAACTGGCTGCTGTTCTTCGGCCTGCTCTTCGTGGGCTTCATCGTCTTCTCGCCGGACGGGCTGGTGGGGGTCGGCAAGCGCCTGCTCGCCCCCTTCCGCAAGACGCCGGTGGAGGATGCGGCGATGTCCGCCCGCCGCACCACGGTGCCGGAGCCGGTGCCGCCGCGCTTCATCCGCCCGGGCCAGGGCGGCGCCACCAGCGTCCTCGAAGCGGACGCCCTGAAAAAAAGCTTTGGGCGCATCCAGGCGGTGAAGGGCGTCAGCTTCTCGGTCGGCGACCGCACGCTGCACGCGCTGATCGGCCCGAACGGCGCCGGCAAGACCAGCGCCTTCAACCTGCTCTCCGGCATGTTCCCGCCCGATGCCGGCCGTGTGCTGCTCGATGGCCGCGACGTGACGGGCATGGAGCCGCAGGCCATCACCCAAGCCGGCATCGGCCGCTCCTTCCAGATCACCAACCTCTTCCCCGGCCTGTCCATCGCGGAGAATCTGCGGCTGGCGGTGCAGGCGCGGCACGCCAAGCGCTTCGGCCTGTGGAAGAGCGCGGAATCCTATGGCGACATGGCCGAGGACACCGAGGTGCTGCTGCGCTGGATGGGGCTCGCCGGCATCGAGCGTGCCGAGGCCGGGGCGCTCTCCTATGGCGGGCAGCGGCTGGTGGACATGGCGGTGGCCGTCGCCACCCGCCCGCGCATCCTGCTGCTGGATGAACCGCTGGCCGGCCTGGCCACCGCCGAGCGCACCCGGGTGGGTGAGCTGATCAAGCGCGTCTCCACCGACATCCCCGTGCTGCTGGTGGAGCATGACATCGATCGTGTCTTCGCCCTCGCCGACCGCGTGACGGTGATGAATGATGGTGAGGTGCTGGTCGATGGCAGCGTCGAGGATGCGCGCGGCGATGCCCGTGTGCAGGCCGTCTATCTCGGCTCCGGCGCCGCCGCCATCGCGGCCAAGCCGCGCCCCTCGGCCGCCGCGCCGGAGGTGCTGCTGTCGCTCGACGACATCCACACCTATTACGGCAAGAGCCACATCCTGCAGGGTGTCTCTTTCAGCCTACGGCAGGGTGAGATCCTGGCGCTGCTGGGGCGCAACGGCGCCGGCAAGTCGACGCTGCTGAAAAGCGTCATGGGCATCACCCGCCCGGCGCGCGGGCAGATGGTGCTGGCGGGCGAGCAGGTGGCGGGCCTGCCCTCCGACCAGATCGCCCGCCGCGGCGTCGGCTTCGTGCCCCAGGGGCGCGGGCTGTTCGCCGGGATGAGTGTCGCCGAGAACCTCGCCCTCGGCCGGCTGAAGCGCCTGACCGGTGCCGGCAAGCACTGGGAGGAGGAGAAGGTGCTGGAATTCTTCCCGCGCCTGAAGCAGCGCTGGCGCACGCCGGCCGATGCGCTGTCCGGCGGCGAGCAGCAGATGGTCGCCGTCGCCCGCGCGCTGTCGGGCGACACCCGCCTGCTGCTGCTGGACGAGCCCTTCGAGGGCCTCTCCCCCGCGGTGACGGAGGAGCTGTTCGAGGCCTTCGACCGGCTGCGGCAGGAGATCTCGATCATCATCGTCGACCACAACCTGGATCTCGCCCTGGCGCTGTCGGACAGCACCGTGGCGCTGGAGCGTGGCGCGGTGACCTGGACGGGCGAAAGCCGCGCGCTGCGCGACGATCTCGAGCTGCGGCGGAAAGTGCTTTGGCTGTGACAGCGAAGTTCATGAATCCGAAGCTCCGGGGGAATGAATTCCCCCGGACCCCCATCTTTTTTCTGTCGGGCTGCCGCCGTCTCCCGGCCAGGCGGGACGCAACACTGATGGCGGGGTCCGGGGGGACCCTGTCCCCCCGGCCGAGGGGGTCTGGGGGAGGCGGAGCCTCCCCCAGGACAATGGCCGGTCTGGGGAGGCAAAGCCTCCCCAGCACAAGGAGGAACACTCAATGACACCGCACAGCGTCGCCATCATCGGCACCGGCCTGATCGGCCGGGCCTGGGCGATGATCTTCGCCCGCGCCGGCTGGCAGGTGGCGCTCTACGACCCCGCCCCCGGCGTGGCGGAGGCCGCGACCGGCCTCTGCGCGCAGGGGCTGACCGACCTTGCCGAGCAGGGGCTGTGCGAGGACCCTTCGGGTGCGGCGCGCCGCATCCGCGCAGTGGGCAGCCTGGGCGAGGCCGTCGCCACCGCCACCCTGGTGCAGGAGAACGGGCCGGAGACGCTGGAGGTCAAGCAGGCGCTGTTCGCCGAGCTCGACCTGCTGGCGCCGCCGGGCTGCATCCTGGCCTCCTCCTCCTCCGCCATCCGCACCTCGCTCTTCACCGAGGCGCTGCCGGGCCGCGCCCGCTGCCTGGTGGCGCATCCGGTGAACCCGCCGCATCTGGTGCCGCTGGTGGAGCTCTCCGGCGCGCCCTGGACCTCGCCCGAGGTGGTGGAGCGCGCCCGCGCCATCTACGCCGCCATCGGCCAGGTGCCGATCACGGTGAAGAAGGAGGTGGAGGGCTTCGTGCTGAACCGGCTGCAGGGCGCCCTGCTGGCCGAGGCCTTCCGCCTGGTCTCGGAAGGCTATGTCACGCCGCAGGATCTGGACCACACGGTGAAGGACGGGCTCGGCCTGCGCTGGTCCTTCATGGGGCCGTTCGAGACGATCGAGCTGAACGCGCCCGGCGGCATCCCCGATTACTGCGCCCGCTACACCGGCTTCTACAAAAGGCTGGCGGCGGAGCCCGCCGCGCCCGAGGTCTATGGCACGGCGGCGGTGGGCACCATCCTCGAACAATGGGGCGCGCCCGGCGATTTGCCGGAGAAGATGCGCTGGCGCGACCGGCGCCTCGCCGCGCTGCGCGCCCACAAGCAGAGCCAGGGAGAGATCTAATGGCCAAGCGGAAAGTCATCATCACCTGCGCCGTCACGGGTGCCATCCACACGCCGAGCATGTCGCCGCATCTGCCGATCACGGCGGAGCAGATCGCGGATGCGGCGGTGGGCGCCGCGGAGGCCGGCGCGGCCATCGTCCACCTGCATGCGCGCCATCCTGATGACGGTCGCCCGGACCAGTCGCCGGAGGGGTTCTCCCCGTTCCTGCAGGTGATCAAGCAGCGCTGCGACGCGGTGATCAACATCACCACCGGCGGCGCGCCGACCATGACGATCGAGCAGCGGGTGAAGCCGGCGGCGACCTTCCGGCCGGAGGTCGCCTCGCTGAACATGGGCAGCATGAATTTCGGCCTGTTCGGCATGCTGAACCGCTTCAAGGATTTCCAGCATCCGTGGGAGAAGGAATATCTCTCCGACAAGGGCATCATCTTCCGCAACAGCTTCGCCGATATCGAATACATCCTGACCACCTGCCGCGAGAACGGCACGCGCTTCGAGTTCGAGTGCTACGACACCGCGCATCTCTACAACCTGAAGTATTTCTACGATCAGGGCATCGTCACCGGCCCGCTCTTCATCCAGACGGTGTTCGGGCTGCAGGGCGGCATCGGCGCGCATCCCGAGGATGTGCTGCACATGAAGCGCACGGCCGACCGGCTGTTTGGCGACCAGTACCAGTGGTCGGTGCTGGGCGCCGGGCGCAACCAGCTGCCGATCGCGGCGATGTCGGCGGCGATGGGCGGCAATGTGCGCGTGGGGCTGGAGGACAGCCTCTGGGCCGGGCCCGGGCGGCTCGCCGCCTCGAATGCCGAGCAGGTGCGGCTGGCGCGGCAGATCATCGAGGGGCTTGGCCTGGAGATCGCGACGCCGGACGAGGCGCGCGAGATCCTGGCGCTGAAGGGCGCCGACAAGGTCGGCTTCTGACCCGCGCGGGCCCCGCGAAGGGGCCCGCACGAGGCTGTCAGCGTCCGGCGGCTTGTGGGGCGCCGGCGCTGGCGGCAACAGGAGGGGATGTTCGGCTCCATCACCTCCATCATCCTGCTGATCACCCTCGTCACCCTGGCCGGCCTGCTCTGGCAGCTCTGGACCGGCTGGCGCGCCGCCGCCTGGCTGAGCCGCCCGCCCGAGGGCATGGTGCTGGTCGAGGGCACCACGGCGCCCTGGGACGGGCTGCGCCAGGCGACCCTCTCCGGCGGCTCCTGCCTGTGGGAGGGCTGGGAGGTCGAGAGCTGGAGCCGCAGCGTCAGCGGCCCCGATCGCACCGGCCGCTGGAGCACCGAGGAATCGGGGGCCAGCCGCGACCCCTTCCTGCTGGTGACGCCGCAGGGCCACCGCATCCTGCTCTGCCCCGATGTCGTCGACATGCGCATGCTGCCGGTGCGGCAATGGCAGGGCAGCACGCCGCGCCCGGGCGGCGAGGCCGGGCTGCTGTCGGAGCTGACCGGCGGGCTGCTCGGCGAGCGCTTCCGCTACAGTGAGCGGCTGGTGCTGCCGGCGCAGCCGCTCTTCGCGCTCGGCCGGCCGGAGCTGCCGGGGCCCGGCGACCCGCCCGGCATCGATGGCCGGCTGCTGCCGGGGCCCGGCGGCATGCTGCTGGGGCTGGAACCGCCGGCCGAGGCCGCCGCCCGCGCGCGGCGCCGGGTGCTGTGGCAGGGGGCGCTCACCGGCTTGATGCTGCTGCTGATGCTGGCGGTGCTGCTGGGCGGCCCGGCCTTCCTGCCCAATCTGGCTGGGCTGCTCTCGGGAGGCGGGTTCGTGGGCCTCGGTCCTTTCGGCCGCTGAGGCGCGCGGCGCTGTGGCGCCGGCGCCACGGGCGGACCGGTTTCAGCGGCACCATTCTTTCTCCCCTACGCAACGGTTCGGCCATGGCGGTAGTGTGGGGTGACACCCTCGACGGCAAAGCCACATGACCAACCCGCCCGGATCCGCCTTCCTCTCGGCAGGGAGCGATCCCCTGTTGCCCGATGTCATCGCGGCGGCCCGCGGCATCGAATTCACCGGCAGCTCCGGCGATTCCAATGTCGATGCCATGCTTTTCGGCCGGCGCTGGGATGGCCCCATCACCTACAGCTTCCCGCGCAAGGCCAGCGACTACACCGGCTATAGCCCCTGGAATGGCGAGCAGACGGAGTTCTCCCCCGTCTCCGCCATGATGGTCGAGGCGGTGCGGGCGACGATGACGGGCGGCAGCAGCCATCCGAACGTGCTGGGCGCGATGTCGGTGACGGCGCTGACGCAGCTCTCCGTCACGCTGCGCAGCGGCGGCGAGGGCGATGTGCGCATCGGCCAGAGCGGCCTGATGAAGGATGCCGGCACCTACTATCCGAGCTCCACCCAGGTCGGCGGCGATGTGTGGTTCGACAACGCGCAATACGCCAATCCGCGCCTCGGCAACTATGCCTACCACACGGCGATCCATGAGCTCGGCCATTCGCTGGGGCTGAAGCACCCGCATGACCGCCTGCCGCTGCTCGACCCGACCTATGACAGCGTCGAGTACACGGTGATGAGCTACCGCAGCTATGCCGGCGGCCCCACGGGCAATTACCGCTATGGCGCGTGGGACGCGCCGCAGACCTTCATGATGCTCGACATCGCGGCGCTGCAGACGCTCTACGGTGCCGATTACGGCACCCGCTCCGGCGCCACGACCTATCGCTGGAATCCCGAGACCGGGCAGATGTCGATCGATGGCGTCGCCCAGGGCATGCCCGGCGGCAACCGCATCTTCATGACGGTCTGGGATGGCGGCGGGCGCGACGTCTACGACCTGTCGAACTATTCCACCGCCCTGTCGGTCGACCTGGCGCCGGGCGCGGCCTCCCGCTTCTCCGAGGCGCAGCTCGCCAATCTCGGCAATGGCCACCGCGCCAGCGGCAATGTCTACAACGCGATGCTGCATGAGGGCGACACGCGCTCATTGATCGAGGATGCGCGCGGCGGCAGCGGCCATGACACGATCCGCGGCAACCAGGCGGCCAACACTCTGTGGGGCAATGCCGGCAATGACGTGCTGGAGGGGCGCGAGGGCAACGACACGCTGATCGGCGGCGAGGGCTTCGACACCGCCCTGCTGCGCGGCCGTTTCCTGGCCGAGGGCGCCGAGGGGCGGCTGGAGAGCCGTGTCACCTCCTGGGATGCCGGCGGCCTGACCGTCACCACCTTCCGCCTCACCAGCGGCGGCGGGGAGGCGGTGGACAGCGACCGGCTGGTCGGCATCGAGACGCTGCGCTTCACCGATGGCGCCATCGTGCTGGACGGCACCGCGCTGCTCGACCCCTTCGACTATGCGCGCGGCAACCAGGATGTGTTCCGCGCCGGGCTGAACGCGCACAGCCATTACGACCAGTTCGGCTGGCGCGAGGGGCGCGACCCGTCCGAGCATTTCAGCACCCGCGGCTATCTCTCGGCCAATGCCGATGTGCGGGCGGCCGGCATCAACCCGCTCGACCACTACCAGGCGGATGGCTGGCGCGAGGGGCGCGACCCGCATGCCGGCTTCGACCTGCGGCTCTACCGCCTGTACAACCCCGACGTCGCGGCGGCCAATATCGACCCGCTGACGCATTACGCCCAGTTCGGCCAGGCCGAGGGCCGGCGCATCGGCGCCGCCATCGGCGACGACATCCGCAACGGCTTCGACGCAACCTACTATCTGCTGGCCAATCCGGATGTCGGCATGGCCGGCCTCTCGGCCGAGGCGCATTACCGGCAGTTCGGCTGGCGCGAGGGGCGCGATTCCAGCGCCTGGTTCGACACCAGCGCCTATCTGGCGGCCTATGCCGATGTGCGCGCCGCCGGCATCGACCCGCTGGCGCATTACATGGCCAATGGCTGGCGCGAGGGGCGCGACCCCTCGGCCGGCTTCGACAGCAGCGCCTATCTGACGGCCTATGCCGATGTCGCGGCGGCGGGCGTCAACCCGCTGCAGCATTTCCTGACCAGCGGCATCTATGAGGGCCGCTCCCCCTTCGGCGATGGCGTCATCGGCTGAGGCCGGAAGGGCGCCGCCATCCCGCCGGGCGCGGCGCCGCTGCCACAATGACAAGGCTGGCGCCACCGAGGCGGCCATTCGTCGCATTCGCGGCCGATGCTGCGCGGTCCCGGCGCCCTCTCGGCCTCCACCGCAGGCAGCTGCCCGGCCCGGGCGGCCTGCCGCCGGGCGCTGTGGCAGGGGGCGCTCTTGCCGCCCTGCTGCCGCTGGTGCCGGGACGATGCCGGCCGGGCGGGCCGGCAGCCCGGCGGCCACCGCCACACCGGTTTCACCCGCACCGCATTTCCCCCTACGCAGCTGCCCCATTTTCGCAGTAACCTAATCGTAACATCCTCCGACGGCGCAGCCTCATGACCGAACACACCGGATACGCTTCTCTCTCGGCGGGGAGCGACGCCGCCATCCCTGACATCTCTGCGGCGGCGCAGGCGGCCTGGTTCTTCGGCAGCAGCGGCCAGGCCGATGTCGACGCGCTGATCTATGGCACGCGCTGGACCGGCACCCTCACCTACAGCATCCCGCGCAGCATGGGCGACTATTCCGGCTATACCGGCTGGAACAATGAGACCTGGAGCTTCGTCGCGGTCTCGCCGATGATGGTCGAGGCGGTGCGCGCGACGCTGACCGGCGGCAGCGCCCACCAGAATGTGCTCGGTGCCATGTCGGTCGCCGCGCTGACCGGGCTGAACATCGTCCAGGTCGATGGCGGCGCCGGCGATCTGCGCTATGGCCAGACCAGCCGCACCCAGACCGCGATGGCGTATCTGCCCAGCAGCAGCCCGCTCGGCGGCGATGTCTGGTTCAATTCGAGCACCTATGCGAATCCGCGGCTCGGCAACTACGCCTACCACACCGTGCTGCACGAGACCGGCCATGCGCTGGGGCTGAAGCACCCGCATGAATACAGCCCCTATCTGGACTATGCGCGCGACAGCATCGAATTCACGGTGATGAGCTATCGCAGCTATGCCGGCTCCGCCCGCGACATGTACCGCTATGGCGAGTGGGACGGCCCGCAGAGCTACATGATGCTCGACATCGCCGCCCTGCAGACGCTCTACGGCGCGGACTACGTCACCCGCTCCGGCGCCACCAATTACAGCTGGGATCCGAACAGCGGGCAGATGTTCATCGATGGCATCGGCCAGGGCACGCCGGGCGGCAACCGTGTCTTCCTGACCCTCTGGGATGGCGGCGGGCACGATGTCTACGACCTGTCGAACTACGCCACTGATCTGCGCGTCGATCTGGCGCCCGGCGCCTCCTCGCTCATCTCGGGCAGCCAGCTGGCCAATCTGGGCGATGGCCACAGAGCCAGCGGCAATGTCTACAACGCGCTGCTCTACCAGGGCGACACGCGCTCGCTGATCGAGGATGCGCGCGGCGGCAGCGGCCATGACACGATCCAGGGCAACCAGGCGGCCAACACCCTCTGGGGCAATGCCGGCAACGACACGCTGGAAGGCCGCGAGGGCAACGACCTGCTGATCGGCGGCGAGGGCTTCGATGTCGCCGTGCTGCGCGGCCAGTTCCTCACCGGCGGCGCCGAAGGAAGGCTGGAAAGCCGCGTCATGGCCTGGGAGGCCAGCGGCGTCACCGTCACCACCTATCGCATCACCAGCGGTAACCGCGCCGGCGAGGCGGTGGACAGCGACCGGCTGGTCGGCATCGAGACGCTGCGCTTCACCGATGGCGCCATCGTGCTGGACGGCACCGCGCTGCTCGACCCCTTCGACTATGCGCGCGGCAACCAGGACGTGTTCCGCGCCGGGCTGAACGCGCACAGCCATTACGACCAGTTCGGCTGGCGCGAGGGGCGCGACCCGTCCGAGCATTTCAGCACGCGCGGCTATCTCTCGGCCAATGCCGATGTGCGGGCGGCGGGCATCAACCCGCTCGACCACTACCAGGCGGATGGCTGGCGCGAGGGGCGCGACCCCTCGGCCGGCTTCGACCTTCGGCTCTACCGCCTCTACAACCCCGACGTCGCGGCGGCCAATATCGACCCGCTGACGCATTACGCCCAGTTCGGCCAGGCCGAGGGCCGGCGCATCGGCGCCGCCATCGGCGACGACATCCGCGGCGGCTTCGACGCCACCTACTATCTGCTGGCCAATCCGGATGTCGGCATGGCCGGCCTCTCGGCCGAGGCGCATTACCGGCAGTTCGGCTGGCGCGAGGGGCGCGATTCCAGCGCCTGGTTCGACACCAGCGCCTATCTGGCGGCCTATGCCGATGTGCGCGCCGCCGGCATCGACCCGCTGGCGCATTACATGGCCAATGGCTGGCGCGAGGGGCGCGACCCCTCGGCCGGCTTCGACAGCAGCGCCTATCTGACGGCCTATGCCGATGTCGCGGCGGCGGGCGTCAACCCGCTGCAGCATTTCCTGACCAGCGGCATCTATGAGGGCCGCTCGCCCTTCAGCGACGGCGTCATCGGCTGAGGCCCACGCGGCGGCGCCGTCCCCTTCGGAAGGGCGGCGCCGCTATTCGACCCAGAGCCCGCGCTTGCGGTGCCATTCCTCGATCGATTCCTCGGGATATTCGTCGAAGCTGGCATCGCCATCCTGGATGTCCGGCTCGACCCAGGAGGCCTTGGAGCCCAGCATCAGATGCACCCGGCTGGGCGGCACCGGCAGTTCGGTGTCGATGGCCGAGGCGAAGGGGTGCACCAGCTCCGGCCAGTTCGGATCGGCCATCCACAGCGCGCTGGCGCAGCGGGCGCAGAAATGCCGCTGGCCGCTCGAGGTCTCGCATTTCCCCTCCGCATCGTACAGCTCGGCGCGGAAGACGCTGGTGCGGCCCTCGACCTTCAGCGTCTCCGCCACCCCCATGATGTTGATGGCATAGCCGCCGCCGCCGGCGGTCTTGCGGCAGATGCTGCAGTAGCAGCGCTGATAGGGGTGCGGCGTGTGGCTCGCCACCGAAAAGCGCACCGCGCCACAGCGGCAGGATCCCTCCAGGGTGATCGGCATGCTCAGGCCCTCCTCGGCCCAGCAACGCCAGCGGGCGGCGCGGGTTTGCCCGCGGGTTGGCCATGGCCCGACCCATGGCCCGACCCATGGCCGGCCTGGGGCCTGCCCGTGGCCCGCCGGCCGCGCCGCGGCGCAAACCGCCCCGGCCCGGCCCCAAACCCCCTGCCAAACCCCTTGCCCCCGGGCCGCCCCCTGCCTATTCCTGCGCCAGAGGCAGTCGCATCAGGCGGACGAGCAGAGGGAACCCATGGCCGAGGCGCATCAGCAGATCGACTTCGTGGAAGTGAAGTCCGAGGACATCCTGGCCGAGCGCACCCATGGCTGGGACTTTTTCGTCACCGCCACGAAATGGGGCATCGGCGCCGTCGTGGTGCTGCTGCTGGCGCTCTACCTGCTCTGGGGCTGAGCCGGCCGGGCCCTGAACCGGGCCCATGACATTCGCATGAAAAAAGGCGGCGCCCCCTCGGGGCGCCGCCTTTTCCGTCTCGGGTGGCGCGGGGCGGCGGGGCCGCCCCGCCCCGCCTCAGCCGACGATCTCGATGCCCGAGAAGAAGAAGGCGATCTCGTTGGCGGCGTTCTCGGCGCTGTCCGAGCCATGCACGCTGTTCGCCTCGATGCTCTCGGCGAATTCCTTGCGGATGGTGCCCGGGGCGGCATTGGCCGGGTTGGTGGCGCCCATGATCTCGCGGTTCTTGGCCACCGCGCCCTCACCCTCGAGCACCTGCACGACCACCGGGCCGGAGGTCATGAAGGAGACCAGGTCCTTGTAGAAGGGGCGCTCCTTGTGCACGGCGTAGAAGGCGCCGGCCTGGGCCTCGGACAGGTGCAGGCGCTTCTGCGCGACGATGCGCAGGCCCTGCTCCTCGAACTTGGCGTTGATCTTGCCCGTCAGGTTCCGGCGGGTGGCGTCCGGCTTCAGGATGGAGAGGGTGCGCTCGGTGGCCATGGTCGACTTCCTTCGAAGGGGTGCGTCTGCCGCCGCCGGATAGGCGGGGTCGCCGCCCGGCGCAAGGGGCAAGCGCGTGGCGCCCCCTGGCAACCCCGCGAGCACCCTGCGGGCAACCCTCCCTGGCAACCCTGCCTGGGCGCAGGCTTTACCCCGAAGCCCAAGCCCGGCGCTGCACCGCCCCGGGCACGGTGCCGGGGCCGGCCGCCGCGCCGCCCCGGCCGGGTCCGGCGGTGCCCGGGGCCCTGACCGGCCCCGGCGGAGGGGGCAGGTTGCATGACGCGCAGGCGGATCTCGCTGCTGGTGCTGGCGGTCGGGCTGGGGCTGCTGCTGTGGCAGGTGCCGCAGGTGCCGCTGCTGGTCTTTGCCGCCGCCCTGCTGGGCGTCTTCCTCTATGCCGGGGCCGACCGGCTGCGCCGCCTGGTGCCGCGCCTGCCGCATGGCGCGGCGGTCGGGCTGTTCATCCTGGCCCTCGCCCTGCTCTTCGCCGCCGCCGGCATGCTGGCCGCGGCGCCGATCGCCGAGCAGCTGAACACGCTGTGGCAGGAGGTGCCGCGCGCCGCCGCCGGGCTCACCGAGCGGCTGTCGCAGTATCAATGGGGGCAGGAGCTGCTGCGCCGGCTGGATGCCGGCGAGATGAGCCTGCCCCAGGGCGGCGGCAGCACCGCCATGACGGCGGTGAACACCACCTTCGGCGCGCTCGCCAACCTGGTGCTGGTGGGCTTCCTCGGCCTGTATTTCGCGCTCGACCCGGCGCTGTACCGGCGCGGCATCCAGGCGGTGCTGGCGCCCTCGCTGCGGCCGCGGGCCGAGGTGATCTGCCGCGAGGCGGCGGCGACGCTGCGCGGCTGGCTCGGCGCGCAGATGGTGTCGATGGCGGTGGTCGGCGTGCTGACCTGGCTCGGCCTCTGGGCCATCGGCGTGCCGCTGGCCCCGGTGCTCGGCATGATCGCGGCGCTGCTGACCTTCATCCCGACGCTCGGGCCGGTGCTGGCGGCGGTGCCGGCGGTGCTGCTCGGCCTGGCCGACGGGCTGTCCGGCGCGCTCTCGGTCATCGCCGTCTACCTGGCGGTGCAGACGGTGGAGAGCTACCTCGTCACCCCCTATGTGCAGAAGCGCAGCGTCGACCTGCCGGAGGCCGCGACCATCGTCGCCCTGGTGGCCTTCGGCCTGCTCTTCGGCTTCCTCGGCATGCTGCTGGCGACGCCCATGGCGGCGCTGCTGCTGATGCTGGTCCGCCGCCTCTATGTCGAGGACTACCTGAACCAGGAACCGCCGGAGGAGCGGCCCGTGCTGCTGCGCTGAGGGGCCGCGGGGCCGCCCGCCTGGCCGCTTGCGCGCCGCGCCATTCCATGGATGGCTGACGCGTCGCCACGCCGGAGCCCGCCATGCCGATCGAGAACTGGCTCGCCTTCACCGCCGCCGCCGCCATCCTGCTGGCGATCCCGGGGCCCACCATCCTGCTGGTCATCTCCTATGCGCTGGGGCATGGGCGCCGGCCGGCCGCCGCCATCGTGGCCGGGGTCGCGCTTGGCGACCTGACGGCGATGACCGCCTCCATGGCCGGGCTGGGCGCGCTGCTCGCCACCTCCGCCGAGCTGTTCACCCTGCTGCGCTGGGTCGGCGCGGCCTATCTGGTCTATCTCGGCCTCAAGCTGTGGCGGGCGCCGGTGCGGCTGCCGGGCGGCGAGGCGGTGCCGGCCCTCGGCCTCGGCCGCATCTTCGGCCATGCCTATGCGGTGACGGCGCTGAACCCGAAGAGCCTGGTCTTCTTCGTGGCCTTCGTGCCGCAATTCCTCTCCCCGGCCGCGCCCTTCCTGCCGCAGGTCGGCGTGATGGTGGCGACCTTCGTCACCATGGCGGCGGCGAATGCGGCGCTCTATGGCTGGCTGGCCGCCTCGGCCCGCGGCGCGCTGCGCCGGCCCGGCGTGCAGCGCGCGGTCAACCGCACCGGCGGCGGGCTGCTGGTCGGCGCCGGGCTGCTCTCCGCGCTGTGGCGCAAATCGCCCGCCTGAATTGGCGCCCGGCCGGGATGCCGGCCCGGCGGCCGGCCTGACGCCCCCTGGCCCTGGCCCGGCTCAGCGGCCGATGATGCGGTAATGGATGGTGAAGCGGATCACCGTCTCCTCGCCCGGCATGGTCATCGGGAAGGCCGGCCCGACCTGGTCGCGGAACAGCGACACCGCCGCCGCATCCAGCCAGCGCGAGCCGGTCGGGCTGATCATCTGCACCGCGGTGATCCGCCCGTCCCGCGCCACCGTCACCCGCAGCACCACCGAGCCATCCTCGCCACGCATCGCCGCCTGCTCGGGGTAGAAGCCGCGCGACTGCACCCAGCGCTGGAATTGCCGGCCCCAATCGGCGCCGGGCTGGGCGCCGCCGACATGCGCCATGGCGGTGGTGTTGTTGAAGCTCTGCCCCTCGCGCATGCGCAGCTCGGGCACCCGGCCCATCGACAGGTCGACGCCCCCGGCCGAGCCCGGGGCGCGGCGCGACGGCGCCGAGGGCACGGCCGGGCGCAGCGCCTGCTGCCCCATCAGCGGCATGCCGGCGAAGGGGTTCTGCGCCTGCGGGCGCGGCTGCGGCCGGGGCGGCGGCGGCGCCTCGCTGCGCGGGGGGGTCAGGCGCAGCGGCGTCGGCGGCGCCAGCTCGGCCGAGAGCTCGGGCAGCGGCGCCGGCGGCGGCGGGGGCGGCAGCGCCAGGGCGCCGGGCGGCGCCGGCTCCGGGAAGGGGGTCAGGGCAGCCGGCGGCGGCGGCGCCGTCTCCTGCGGGCGGGGCGGCGCCTCGGCCCGGGCGGGCGGCTGCGGCAGCGGCTCGGGCGCCGGCTGCGGCAGGGGCGGCGCCGGCGGCGGCGGCACCGGCGGGGCCGGCACCGGCAAAGGCGGGGGTGGCGCGGCCTCGGGCGTGGCCTCGGCCTGGGGCTGCGGCGGGGTGGGGTCGGGCGGCGCCTGCGGGTCGGGCGGCGCCAGCGGCGTCGGCGCGGCGCCGGCTTCCGGCGGCGGCGCCGTCTCGCCGGGCTCCGGCAGGGCCGGGCCGCTCGCCGTGCTCTCGAACACCACCGGCACGCCTTCCTCGCCCTGCGGGCTCATCAGCGGCTTGGGCTGCAGCCCGAACAGCAGCCAGGCGACCACCGCCGCGTGCAGCGCCAGCGAGGCCAGGGCGGCCGGGCCCAGCCGGCGGCGCGCCCGGCCCTCCCGCCCCAGCATCGGTGTGGCGGCGGAGAGCGACATCAGCGGGGCAGGGTCTCGGCGGGCGTGTGGGGCATCGGGCGGCGTCCGGTCGGACCCGCAACCTAGGGCGGGGGGGCGGGCGCCGCCAGGGCGGATCGCCGCACAAGCCCGGGGGGCCGCGTGACAGAGAGTGACAGCGGGCCGCCCCCGCCCCGCACAGCGCGCGGGCGGCCCCTGCCCCGCCCGCTCGGCGCTTCCCGCCGCCCCCGCTTCTGGCCTACATGCGGGGCATGACCGTGCTCGCCATCCGTGACCTGACCATCCGCATCGCCGGCCGCCCGCTGCTGGAAGGGGCCGATCTGGTCGTCGAGCCCGGCCGCAAGATCGGCCTGGTCGGGCGCAACGGCGCCGGCAAGTCGACCCTGTTCCGCGCCATCACCGGCGAGATCCAGGCCGATGGCGGGGAGATCCGCCTGGCCTCCCGCGCCCGCATGACGCATGTGGCGCAGGAGGCGCCGGGCGGCAGCGCCAATTTGCTCGACACCGTGCTGGCGGCCGATACCGAGCGCGCCACCCTGCTGGCGGCGCTGGAGGCCGAGCATGATGGCGCGCGGCTGGGCGAGATCCATGAGCGGCTGATCGCCATCCGCGCCGACAGCGCGCCCTCGCGCGCCGCCACCGTGCTGTCGGGCCTCGGCTTCGACGCCGCGGCGCAGGCCCGGCCGGTGGGCGAGTTCTCGGGCGGCTGGCGCATGCGCGTGGCGCTGGCCCAGGCGCTGTTCCTGGAGCCCGACCTGCTGCTGCTGGACGAGCCCACCAACCACCTCGACCTCGAGGCGACGCTGTGGCTGGAGGGCTGGCTGACCCGCTTCCCGGGTGCGGCCATCGTCATCAGCCATGATCGCGGCCTGCTGGAGCGCTGCGTCGACGCCATCGCGCATCTGGACCGGCTGAAGCTCGCCCTCTATCCGGGCGGCTACGACAATTTCGTCCGCATCCGCACCGAGCGCGCGGCGCAACAGCAGGCGCAGAACGAGAAGATCGCGGCGCAGCGGGCGCATATGCAATCCTTCGTCGACCGCTTCCGCGCCAAGGCCACCAAGGCGCGCCAGGCGCAGTCGCGGCTGAAGGCGCTGGAGAAGCTGCCCGCCATCGAGGCGGTGGTGGAGGACGCCCCCACCCGCTTCGCCTTCCCCGATCCGGGCGAGCTGCCGCCGCCGATCCTCTCCCTCTCCCGCGTCGATGTCGGCTATGACGGGCGGCCGATCCTGCGCGGGCTGGAGCTGCGGCCTGGACCAGGAGGACCGCATCGCCCTGCTGGGCGCCAATGGCAATGGCAAGTCGACGCTGGCCAAGCTGCTGGCCGGGCGGCTCGACCCGATGGGCGGCCACACCCATCGCGACCGGCGGCTGAAGGTCGGCTATTTTGCCCAGCACCAGGCGGAGGAGCTGGACATGGCCGGCACCCCGCTCTCCCACATGCAGGGCGCGCTGGGACCCAAGGCCACCGAGACGCAGTGCCGCGCCCAGCTGGCCCGCTTCGGCCTGGATGAGGAGCGCGCGACCACCACCCTCTCCGGCCTGTCGGGCGGCGAGAAGGCGCGGCTGCTGCTGGCGCTCTGCACCCGCGACGCGCCGCATCTGCTGATCCTCGACGAGCCCACCAACCATCTGGACATCGACGCGCGCGAGGCGCTGGTGAAGGCGCTGGCCGGCTTCGGCGGCGCCGTGGTGCTGATCACCCACGACCCGCATCTGGTGACGCTGGCGGCCGACCGGCTCTGGCTGGTGGGCGATGGCAAGGTGACGCCCTTCGAGGGCGATCTCGACGATTACCGCGCCTTGCTGGCCGAGCGCGCCCGCGCCGCCCGCGGCGGTGGCGCCGACACCAGCCCCACCCGCCGCGACGAGCGGCGCGAGCGGGCCGAGAACCGCCAGGCTCTGGCGCCCCTGCGCAGCCGGGTGACCAAGATCGAGGCGGAGATGGCGAAGCTGCAGAAGGAGGCCGCCCTGCTGCAGAAGAAGCTCGGCGACCCCGACACCTATGCCCGCTTCAAACCCGAGGACATTGCCTGGGCCAGCCAGCGCCAGGGCGCCATCGCCAAGCAGGTGGCGGCGCTGGAGGAGGAATGGCTGGAGCTGCAGGAGAAGCTGGAGACCGCCTGAGAGGGCGGCGGCCGCGGCCGGTGTGGCGAAGCCCCGCCCGGTCAGCCCGTTTGCACGCCGCCCGTCCCGGAGAAGTTGGGATCGAAGGCGAAGAAGTCCGGCCGCTCCTCCCCCGTGGCGCCGTCGAAGACCCTGACGAGAGGCGGGTTGCCGGTGCCGGCGGCCAGCGCCTGCAGCGCCGCCTCGTCCAGCTCGGTGTTCGGGGCGGGGGCCGGTTCGGGCCGGGGAGCATCGCCGGGGATGTCGTCGGACATGGCGGTTCCTTCGCCGGAGAGGCCCGGCTTCGGCCCAGCCTAGCAGCCCTGCCGGGCCCGGCCCAGCACGCGGTGCCTCCGCCGGCGGGCCGGCTCAGCCCAGCGTGGCGCCGGCGCCATTCTCCCCGGTCAGGGTGAAGGTCGCCGATGTGGGAGAGGTAACGCCGAAGGCGGTGGGGCCGAGGGTCATCATCCCGCCCGGGGCGATGCTGCCCGGCGCGGTGCCCCCCACCACCTGATCCAGCGCCGCATCATCGAGCGGCACGGCCGGGGCGGAGGGCGGCGCCATGTCCTGGGTTTCCGGGCTGTGGTCGGGCATGGGCGGATCCTCCGGCCAGGGAAGGGCAGGGTTCGATACGATGCCGACGATAGCGCGACCCCGCCGCTCCCGGGAAGTCACGACAGGCGGCGGCAGAAGCGGCCTCGACGCCGCGCCGCGCGCATGGGATGCAGCGGGCAACGCCACCGGGGAGAGAAACCACCCATGCAACGCCGCACCCTGCTGCAGGCCGGCCTGGCCGGCACCGTCGCCGCCGCGCTCGCGCGCCCCGCCCTGGCGCAATCGACCCCGCCGCTGCGCATCATCGTGCCGGCGCCGCCCGGCGGGCCCACCGACATCCTGGCCCGCAGCCTGGCCGACCGCACTCAGCACAGCCTGGGCCGCCCGGTGGTGGTGGACAACCGCGCCGGCGCCGGCGGCGTCATCGGCTCGGACGCCGCGGCGCGCAGCGCGCCGGATGGCAACACCATCCTGCTCGGCCACAACCAGACCCATGCCAGCAACCAGGCGATGATGCCGCGCCTGCCCTATCATGTGGTGGACAGCTTCACCCCCGTGGCCAAGCTGGCCACCGTGCACCACGCGCTGGTGGTGCCGGGCAATTCCGCCTCCACCACGCTGGCCGAGCTGATCGCCCGCGGCAAGCGCGGCCGGCTGACCTACGCCTCCTCCCAGGCGGGCTCGGCCAGCCATGTCATCGCCGAGACGCTGGTGCGGCGCGAAGGCCTGGACGCCACCCATGTCCCCTATCGCGGCGCCGCCCCGGCGGCGACCGACACCGTCGCCGGCATCGTCGATTTCTACGTCGCCACCTTCCCCTCCGTCGCGCCGCTGGTGCGCGAGGGGCAGCTCCGCGCGCTCGAGATCGGCGCGCCCGCGCGGCTGGCGGCCTTCCCGGCCATCCCGACCGCGGCCGAGGCCGGCGCGCCCTATCTGGCGGTGGATGCCTGGTTCGGCCTGTTCGCCCCGGCCGGCACGCCCGCGCCCCTGGTGCAGCAGATCGCCGACGCCATGCTCCAGGCCCTCGCCGAGCCCGAGATCGGCACCCGCCTGGCCGCCGCCGGCTTCACCCTGGACCCGCTCGCCCCGGCCGCCTTCGCGGAGTTCCAGCGCCAGGAAGTCGCGCGCTGGGCGGAGATGGTGCGCATCACCGGCGTGACCATCGACGGGTAAAGTAAAAGCGTCCTTTTTTGAAAAAAAGGACCAAAAAACTTCTGTCAGTTGGGCGTCCCGCCTCTGTCCTGAGGCGGGACGCCAACTGAGAGAAAGCCCGCGCACCCGCCATGCGCCCATGAGCGGTGGCGACGCTGGCCCCTGCCTGCTATACGCGCGCGGACGATGCCGCCCCCCTTTCCGGCGGCCAGAGGGATCAGTGGATCATGGCGCGACGCCGGCAGCTCTATGAAGGCAAGGCGAAGGTCCTGTTCGAGGGGCCGGAGCCCGGCACCCTCGTGCAGTATTTCAAGGACGACGCCACCGCCGGCAACGGTGCCAAGAAGGGCATCATCACCGGCAAGGGCGTGCTGAACAACCGCATCAGCGAATACCTGATGACCCGCCTGGGCGAGATCGGCGTCCCCACCCATTTCATCCGCCGCCTGAACATGCGCGAGCAGCTGATCCGCGAGGTGGAGATCATCCCGCTCGAGGTCGTGGTGCGCAATGTCGCGGCCGGCTCGCTCGCCGCGCGGCTCGGGCTGCAGGAAGGCACCCGCCTGCCGCGCTCGATCGTCGAATACTACTACAAGAACGACGCGCTGCAGGACCCCATGGTGTCCGAGGAGCACATCACCTGCTTCGGCTGGGCCTCCACCCAGGATCTGGACGACATGGTGGCGCTCGCGCTCCGCGTGAATGATTTCCTCTCCGGCCTGTTCCTCGGCGTCGGCATCGTGCTGGTCGATTTCAAGCTGGAATTCGGGCGTCTCTACGAGAATGACGAGATGCGCATCGTCCTCGCCGACGAGATCAGCCCGGACAATTGCCGCCTGTGGGACGTGAACACGGGCGAGAAGATGGACAAGGACCGCTTCCGCCGCGACCTGGGCAAGGTCGAGGAAGGCTATCAGGAAGTGGCCCGCCGCCTCGGCATCCTGCCGGAGGCCGGCATCCGTGACATGAAGGGCCCGGAGGTGATGCAGTGAAGGCGCGTGTGACCGTCATGCCGAAGAACGGCGTCCTCGACCCCCAGGGCAAGGCCATCGAGCATGCCCTCTCCACCCTCGGCTTCGCCGCGGTGGGCGAGGTGCGGACCGGCAAGATCATCGAGCTCGAACTCTCCGAGACCGACCCGGACAAGGCCCGCGCCCAGGCCGAGGAGATGGCCCGCAAGCTGCTGGCCAACACCGTGATCGAGAGCTTCCGCGTCGAACTGGCCTGAGGCCGGCCCGACCCCTCACCCCGCCGGAGCGCTGCCGCCATGGTCAAGGCCTCCCTGCTGCTGATGCTGGTGCTGACCCTGCTGATCGGCATGGGGCTGCGCTGGCGGCAGGAGCGCCTGCCCCAGGTGGCGGCCGCATCCCCGCGCGGCCGCGCCCGCAAGCCCGGGCTGCTGGCCCGCGGCAAGGCGCGGCTCGACCTCTGGATCACCGCCGCGGCGCTGGCCTCGGTCGCCACCATCCTGCTGATGGGCGGGCTGCACTGGATTCGTGTCTGGCTGCAGTGACCGCGCCGCTTTCCCCACCCCCTCCCCTCCAGCCTCCGGGGCCCGTTGCATGAACGCCGTCATCCTCCTCTTCCCCGGCACCAACCGCGAGCGCGACATGGCGATCGCGCTGCACAAGGCGACGGGGCGGAAACCCACCATCCTGTTCCACCAGGAGACCAGCCTGCCCGCCGGCACCGACCTGGTGGTGCTGCCCGGCGGCTTCTCCCATGGCGACTATCTGCGCTGCGGCGCCATGGCCGCCCGCTCCCCCATCATGCCGGCGGTCGCCGAGTTCGCGGCCAAGGGCGGGCATATCCTGGGCGTCTGCAACGGCTTCCAGATCCTGACCGAGGCCGGGCTGCTGCCGGGCGCGCTGCTGCGCAATGCCAGCCTGCGCTTCCTCTCCATGGATTGCCATTTGCGGGTGGAGACCAGCGACAGCCCCTTCACCAGCCGGTGGCAGCGCGGCGAGACCTATCGCGCGCCGATGGCGCATGGCGACGGCAACTACTTCTGCGATGACGAGACCCTGGCGCGGCTGCGGGGCGAGGCGCGCGTCGCCTTCCGCTATGTCGATGCCAGCGGCCAGGCGACGCCGGAGGCCAATCGCAACGGCGCGCGCGACAACATCGCCGGCATCCTGAGCGAGAACCGCCGCATCCTGGGCATGATGCCCCACCCGGAGGATCTGGTGGACCCGCTGATGGGCGGGACGGATGGGCTTCCTCTCTTTGAGAGCATTGCTGGGGTGTTTGAGGGGGTTTAAGGCAAGCCGGCTCTCATGCCATATTTGGCTTGATCGCTGATAGGAGCCTGCGCTTCTGTCTGTGCTTATTAGTGCTCTTTCGAGCAAACGCTTCATGGCGTATTCATAATCGCCATGAAGCGATTCATTTTTATGTCGAAAAATTAAAGTCAATATATTTTTCCAAGAAAAATTGATGATATAGAAGTCATCTCATTGCCAAGGGATGACCTCGATGTCCGACGCCTCATCAACGCTTCAACGACTCAAGGAAGCTTACGCTGAGCGTAGAAGACCCGTTGTGTTTTGGGTCGGTGCGGGACTGAGTGCTCCAGCAAGCTTGCCAACTTGGGGTACCTTAAGGGACAACCTAGTGGTTGAAGCTCTTGAAGGCATTGGCCCCAAGAACACTCCCGAGGCACAGGAAAAAGAAAATCTACTTGAAATCGCAAAAGCAAGTAATAATTATTGGGATTCTTTCGAAACAGTAAAAACTGTAATGGGGAAACCTAATTTTATAGCCAGCATAAGAAGGTCTTTAAAAACAAAAGATAATAATATACCTGATGTATACAAAGAGATTTGGTCGCTTCGCGGCGTAAATGCCGTACTTACTTTAAATATGGATAAATTTGTAGAAAGAGCCCATCGCCGGATGAGGCCCAAAGAAGATCCGGTGGTTTTTAGTGGTCGAGATGCTCCGTCTTATATGCACGTTCTTGGAGATCGAAAACCATTTATCGCAAATCTTCATGGAACCATAGATGATCAAAATTCTTGGATTTTCACCAAATCAGAAGTAGACCATCTTTATTCGATATCAGGATATCAAGAATTTATAACTACTATTTTTGCAAGTTCCATTGTTGTATTTATCGGAATTTCAGCAGATGACGCTGCTGCCGGAGGAAATTTATATAACCTCACACAAAAAAATATGGACCTTGGGGAACATTTCTGGATCACCCATCGAACCGGAATTTCCGATTGGGCTAGTCGCGCAGGCATTCAAGTAATTTCGTATGAGCCTGATTCAACTGGTCCTGAAATCCATAAACACACCAATCCTCTTTGCAGCATACTAAGGGAAATCAAATCTTTTAAATCAAGGGATAAACCGGCAGCCAGTGTTTTAGCTCAAGTAGAGCTAAGGGAGAGCCTAGATTCCCCCCGTGAGCTTCGCATGCTGGATGATGATGATTTGCGCCTAGCCTTGTCAGGGCACGCAAGATATTTGGTCGAAAAATTTGGCCCCTCTTCAAAAGAATACAATGAATTTCTTGTTAAATACGCCTCAAATATTCACCAATCTTGGCACATAAGCACTGATGGAGAGAATAATACTTTTTACGGATACAAAGTTCTTGAGCAGATACATGGATCTTCTTTTTCCACCGTTTGGAAAGTGGAAGATTCAGAAAGTCGCCGAATGGCTTTAAAGCTATTAAGAATAGACAATATTAAATCCGGCATTCAAATAGATAGTTTCAGACGCGGTGTTCAATCCCTACAATTCTTAACCAATTCACAAGTACCAGCAACTGCAAGACTATTTAATGCATTTGAAATACCGACATCTTATGTAATGGAGTACGTAGATGGTTCGAGTTTACAGAATATAATACCTTCTGGAATGGTTAATATATATCCAGACTGTCTGAATATCATGTCAAAAGTCTGCGCTCATTTATATTATAGTCATAATTTACCCCAAAGCGTCCTTCATCGTGATATTCGTCCTTCAAATATCATGTTGCCTTATATCATGCTCGAGGAAGCAGACGCAAAAACTCTAAATGTTTCTAGATATGACGTAGTTTTGCTAAATTATGACATGTCGTGGCATTCAAATGCAGCGGGTGAAACTATCGCAGGAAATATGGAGGAAGCTGGATACTATGCGCCCGAACAGCTAGTAACCGCTGGCGAGAAGGCTCGAAGCACGTATGTTGATTCTTACGGCGTGGGTATGACTTTATTCTATGCTTTTTCTGGAATTTCTCCACCAAACGGGGGCAGTAATTCTCGTGATTGGCTAAAAATATTGTCTGAAAAAATTAGAAACGACAATAGGCTGTCATGGCGCTCAGCCCCAGCGCGCCTACGCCGACTGATTCAGGGCGCAACAGAGCCAGAGGTTGAAGATCGTTTAAGTATAACTCGCATTAAAACCGATTTGGAGATTTTATCTCGCGCCATAAGTGGCAATTTAGATAGAATACCTGTCGATTTTTGGGCAGAGGAGATTATGTTTCGCTGCGAAGAAGCTGAATATCAGGCCACAAATAGCGGATATTCTTTTGTCAGAAATCCAAGGGCAGGAAGATCAATTGTCATTTCTGGAGATGAAAAAAGTAAATCGATATCCGTACAATTCAAAAATCAGGCGATAGCTTCAACAGACAGAAAAAATATTGATCGACTTTGGTTTGATAAATTATCAAGCGCGAAGCAGATATTGCAGTCTCATGGATGGGATATTTCCAACGAAAGCCGATACGGTCAGAGGGAGATCCTATTGTTTGCTTCGGTAAAAGTTGAAGATGCCAGAATTTCTCTTGCCAAATTGGTGACTGGCCTTCAGCGAGGATTGCAAGCCGTCAGACTCGACTGAGACAGGCAGGCAGGCAGGCATACGGGGAAAGGAAAATTTGCCTATTATCCAGTTTTTTGGCAATTACTCGGAATGAGCGCGACCTACCCTTCCCGCCTGCCGCCGCCCTCCCCCAACCGCCAGCGGATGACGGACCTCGAATGGGCCGCGCTCCTCCCCTACCTGCTGCACCGCTCGCCCCAGGGCCGCCCGCTGAAGGAACTCCGCCAGCGGATGGAGGGGATTTTCCTGATTGCCACCACCCACCGCCCCTGGCGTGACCTCCCGGCGGAGTATGGCAAAGCGGACACCGTCGCCCGCTATTTCCGCCGCCTCACCCATGCGGGCCTGTGGGAAAGGCTGTTGCAGGCGCTCGCCGATTCTGCGCCGTCCCATCCGCTCTGGGGCCTGGGCCAGCGCATCCTGCACGCCTGCCGCCGCGCCCACCGCATCCTGGGCCTCGCCTTCAACCGGCTGATCCGCAGCCTCGGCCTGCGCGCGGCGCTGCCCGGCCCGCCCTGGCTGCTGCCCGATCCGCTTTTGTCCGAAACCCTCGCTCGCATCGCAATTCCGGCCCCGCACACCGCCCCCTGGGGCCGGCGCGGCGCCCTGAAAGAAAGGCTGCGCAGCCTGCAATGGCTGCACCGCGCCGCCGCAGGCCGCGCGCGGATCAGCCGCGCAACCCGGTTGGGGTGGCCATGACGATGCTTCCTCTGGACAAGCGGCCCATCCCTGCCGAAAAGCCGCTCATGTCGGACCCCACGCCCGCCCTCCTCGCCCCCGCCCGCGCCCAGCAACTCGCCGCCGAGTTCGGCCTCAAGCCGGATGAGTTCGAGCGCGTCCTGGCCATCCTCGGCCGCACCCCCTCCCTCACCGAGCTCGGCATCTTCTCGGTGATGTGGTCGGAGCATTGCTCCTACAAATCCAGCCGGGTCTGGCTGCGGCAGCTGCCGACCAAGGCGCCCTGGGTGATCCACGGGCCGGGCGAGAATGCCGGCGTCATCGACATCGGCGAGGGGCTGGCCGCCATCTTCAAGATGGAAAGCCACAACCACCCGAGCTTCATCGAGCCCTATCAGGGCGCGGCCACCGGCGTGGGCGGCATTCTGCGCGACGTCTTCACCATGGGCGCGCGGCCCATCGCCAACCTGAACGCGCTGCGCTTCGGCGCGCCGGACCATCCGAAGACCCGCCGCATCCTCGACGGTGTGGTGCGCGGCATCGGCGGCTATGGCAATTGCGTGGGCGTGCCCACCGTGGGCGGCGAGGTCAATTTCCACCCCTCCTACAATGGCAACCCGCTGGTCAACGCCATGACCGTCGGCATCGCCCCGCGCGACCGTATTTTCCTCAGCGCGGCGGCGGGGGTGGGCAATCCGGTGGTCTATGTCGGTTCCAAGACCGGGCGCGACGGCATCCACGGCGCCACCATGTCCTCGGCCGAATTCAGCGCGGATTCGGAGGAGAAGCGCCCGACCGTGCAGGTCGGCGACCCCTATGCGGAAAAGCTGCTGATCGAGGCCTGCATGGAGCTGATGGCGACCGACGCCATCGTCGCCATCCAGGACATGGGCGCGGCCGGCCTCACCTCCTCCTCCGTCGAGATGGCGGGCAAGGGCGGTGTCGGCATCGAGCTGGACATGGAGAAGGTCCCCCAGCGCGAGGAGGGCATGTCCGCCTATGAGATGATGCTCTCCGAGAGCCAGGAGCGCATGCTGATGATCCTGAAGCCCGGCCAGGAGCATGTGGCCGAGGCGATCTTCCGCAAATGGGAGCTGGATTTCGCCGTCATCGGCCATCTGACCGATACCGGCCGCATCGTCATCCGCCACAACGGTGCGCTGGAGGCCGACATCCCGCTGGCGCCGCTGGAGAGCGAGGCCCCCCTCTACCACCGCCCGACGGCCGAGACGCCGAAGCAGCCGGTGCTGGACGCGGCGACGGTGGCCGACCCGGCCGGGCTGCAGGCGGCGCTGCTGACCCTGGTGGGCAGCCCCGACCTCTGCTCCCGCCGCTGGATCTGGGACCAGTATGACAGCACGGTGGGCGGCCAGACGGTCAAGCGCCCGGGTGCGGCGGACGCCGCCATCGTCCGGCTGGAGGACAGCCAGCGTGCGCTGGCCATGACCACCGACTGCACGCCACGCTACTGCGTGGCCGACCCCGAGGAAGGCGGCCGCCAGGCGGTGGCCGAGGCCTGGCGCAACATCACCGCCACCGGCGCCCTGCCGCTGGCGATCACCGACAACATGAATTTCGGCAACCCCGAGAAGCCGGAGATCATGGGCCAGTTCGCCGCCAGCGTGCGCGGCATGGCCAGCGCCTGCACCGCGCTCGACTTCCCCGTCGTCTCCGGCAATGTCTCCCTGTACAACGAGACCGAGGGTAAGGGCATCCTGCCCACCCCCGCCATCGGCGCGGTGGGCGTGATCGAGGATGCGGCGAAGGCCGTGGGCTATGGCCTGCGCGAGGGCCAGGAGCTGGTCCTGCTGGGCGAGACCGCCGGCTGGCTCGGCCAGTCCCTCTGGCTGCGCGAGATCGCCGGGCGTGAGGAGGGCGCGCCGCCGCCCGTCGACCTCGCCGCCGAGCGCCGCAATGGCGATTTCGTCCGCGCCCGCATCCAGGACGGCACCGTGCTGGCCTGCCATGATGTGGCCGATGGCGGGCTGCTGGTGGCGCTGGCCGAGATGGCGATGGAAGGCGGCGTGGGCGCGACGCTCGACCCGGCGCCGGCCGGCCTGCCCGCCCATGCCTTCTGGTATGGCGAGGATCAGGGCCGCTATGTGGTGGCCGTGCGCGACGGCGCGGCGCTGATCGAGGCCGCCCGCGCCGCCGGCGTGCCGGCCATGAAGCTTGGCCGTTCCGGCGGGGGGGACTTGGTGGTGCAGGGCGCCGTCACCATCTCCGTCGCTGATCTGCGGGCGGCGCATGAGCGCTTCCTGCCCGAGTTGATGGCGCAGTAAGGTCAGGACAGGAGAACCAAGCCATGGCGATGCCCGCGGCCGAAATCGAAGCCCTGATCAAGGCGGCCCTGCCCGACGCCCAGGTGACGATCGAGGATCTGGCGGGGGATGGCGACCACTACGCCGCCACCGTCGTGTCCGAGGCGTTCCGCGGCCGTTCCCGCGTGCAGCAGCACCAGCTGGTCTATGCGGCGCTGCAGGGGCGGATGGGCGGTGCGCTGCACGCCCTGGCCCTGCAGACCTCCGCCCCCTGAAGGATGACCCCGATGAGCAACCCCGTCTTCGAGCGTATCCAGGCCGAGATCACCGAGAACCCGGTGGTCCTCTACATGAAGGGCACGCCGGTCTTCCCGCAATGCGGCTTCTCCGCCCGCGTGGTGCAGGTGCTGTCCCATGTCGGCGTGCCCTTCAAGGGCGTGAACGTGCTGGAGGACATGGAGATCCGCGAGGGCATCAAGGCCTTCACCAACTGGCCGACCATCCCCCAGCTCTATGTGAAGGGCGAGTTCGTCGGCGGCTGCGACATCATCCTGGAGATGTTCCAGAATGGCGAGCTGACCGCCCTGCTGGACGAGAAGGGCATCCCGCACCAGGCCGCCGCCTGAAACGGGCCGGCCCATTGGCGCGAGACGACCAGGCCGGAGGCGGCGACGCCCCGGCTTTTTTCTTGCGCGCTGAAAGCGCCCGCCCACCTATGCCTCAGCCTGCGCTGGGCGGGCCGGGTGGACAACCCGGCGCCCCGCCGGCGGTTATGGGGCAGCCAGGGGGAAGAATTCCGCATGACCAGCGACAAGCTCCGCACCATCCTGAACCTCGTCCTGCCGCTGGCGCAGCCGCTGGTGGGGGCGATGGCGCCGCTCTTCGGCATCGGCCACACCCAGGCCGAGATGTCGGCGCGCAGCCAGACCCCCGTGGTGCCGCAGGGCTATGCCTTCTCCATCTGGGGGCTGCTCTTCGCGCTCAGCATCGCCTGGGGCATCTGGCAGGCGCTGCCCGCCGGGCGCGATTCGCTGGCGGCGCGGCGCCTCGGCTGGCCGCTGGCCGCCGCCTTCGGCTTCTCCATCCTGTGGATGGTGCTGAGCCAGCTCACCGAGAATGGCTGGCATCTGGTGCTGGTGATCCTCGGCGTGCTGGCGGCCGCCTTGGCCGCCTTCTTCATCGAGCTGCGGCTGCCGCAGGGCGGGCGGGTGCAGCGCTGGCTGATCCACCCGCTGGTGGGGATGCTGGCCGGCTGGGTCTCGGTCGCCACCTTCGCCAACATCGCCGGCGCCGCGCTGGTCAGCGGCGCCTTTCCGCCGAGCGGCGTCGGCCACACCGTGGCGGCGGTGCTGATCCTGCTGGCCGCCGGCGGGCTGACGCTCGGCGTGCTCTGGGCGGCGCGCGGCGCGCTCTGGTACGCCGCCGCCGTGGCCTGGGCGCTGATCGCCATCCTCTACGCCAACACCGCGGGGCGGGATTTCAACCTGGCCGTGGCGCTGGCCTCCGGCGCGCTGGTGGCGGTGGTGCTGGCCATGGCTTGGCAGCGCCGCCGGCTGCGCGCGCCCGTCTAGGGCACCAGGCCTGAGGCGTCGTTAGGCCGCCCGCTCCCGCCACACCCCCTGGCGGACCGAGGCGGCGGTGACCAGCCCATAGGCGGTGATACCCAGCGCCACACCCAAAAAGTGCCCCTCCATGCCCATCCCGCCGGCGCCTGCCAGCGCCGCGCCGCCCAGGGTCGCGATGCCGAAGCGGGACAGGGCGGCGGCCACCGGCCACTGCATCCGCCCCGCCCCCATGGAGGCGAAATACAGCGCCATGCCGAGGCCGAAGCCGCCAAAGGCCGGGCCGGTATAGGACAGCGCCAGCGCCGCCAGCGCCTGCACCGCAGGGTCGGCGGTGAACAGCCGGGCGAAGCCGCCCGGCATCAGCCCGACCGCCAGCCCTGCCACCCCCGCCAGCAGCAGCGCCATGAGGCCCCCCGCCCAGGCGGTGCGCCGCGCCAGCGCCCATTGCCCGGCCCCGGCGGCGCGCCCCACCAGCGCCGTCAGCGCCGAGCCGACCCCGAAGACCAGCGGCACGGTGAGGAATTCTAGCCGCGCCGAGATGCCATAGGCCGCCACCGCCACCGGGCCATAGGCGGCGAGCTGGCGCGTCACCACCAGCGTGGTGGCATTGGCGATGCAGGCCAGCGCGCAGGCCACCAGCCCGACCGAGAGGATGCGGCGGAACAGCAGCGCCTGCGGCCGGGCGCGCAGCCGCGGCAGGAAGCCGGCGCCACCCCCCAGCACCTGCCGCGCCAGCACCAGCGCGGCGCCCCAGAACACCGCGGCGAAGCCGATGCCCAGCCCGGCCAGGCCCAGCCCCACCGGCTCGGCCAGCAGCCAGGCCAGGACGGGATAGAGGATCCAGGCGATGGTCAGCACCCGCGCCGCCAGCGCGTGCTGCCCGCCGCCGCGCAGCACCGAGGCCAGGGTGTTGGCCAGCCAGACCGGCAGCGCGCCGGCGCCGAACAGCCAGGCGCAGTAGAGGGAAGCCGCACCCGCCGCCGCCTCCCCCCCAATGGCACCCAGGATGGCACGGGGAAAAAACGCCAGCGGCAGGGCGAAGAGCAGCGCGAAGGCGAGGGCGATCAGCAGCGCATGCAGCACCAGGCCAGAGGCCTCGTCGCGCCGGCCGCCGCCCAGCGCCCGGGCGATGGCCGCCGCCACGCCGCCGCCCATGGCGCCGGTCGAGGTCTGCTGCAGCAGCAGGGCGAAGGGCAGCACCACCGCCCAGCCGGCCAGCGCGGCGGTGCCCTGGCGGGCGGCCAGCACCGTCTCGGCCAGCTGGGCCAGCGCCTGCAGCAGCGCGATCAGCGTCGTCGGCGCCGCCAGCGCGCCGATTCGGCGCAGCACTTCCAGCCATCCCGGCACAGCTCGTTCCCTTCCCCAACCGGCCGAGGCTAGGCCGGCAGGCGGCGAGCGGCCAGAGGGGGCTCAGCCAGAGGGGATCAGCCGGGAGGCTCAGCCCCAGACCAGAACGATCAGCGGCGTGCCGATCAGCAGGCAGAGCAGCGCCAGCGGCGCGCCGAGGCGCGGATAATCGGCGAAGCGATAGCCGCCCGGCTCCATCACCAGCGTGTTGGACTGGTGGCCGATCGGGCTGAGGAAGGTGCAGGAGGTGCCGATGCACACCGCCATCAGCATGGCATCCGCCGACACCCCGGCGGCGGGGCCGAGGCCGAGGGCGATCGGCGCCATCAGCAGCACCGTGGCGTTGTTGGCCATGATCTCGGACAGCACCATGCAGGCCAGCATGATGGCGCCGATCAGCGCCCAGCCCGGCAGCGCGCCGGCGGGCCCCGAGAGGCTGTCGACCAGCAGGCGGATGGTGCCGCTGTTCTCCATCGCCTGGCCCAGCGGGAACAGCGCGCCCAGCAGCACGATCACCGGCCAGTCCACCGCCGCATAGGCCTCGTCCGGCTTCAGCACGCGGCAGAGCAGCATCGCCACCAGCACGCCGGCGAAGGCGATATGCGCCGGCGCCAGCTCGAACAGCACGGCCAGGATGCCGGCCAGGAAGAGCAGCCCGGCCAGCCAGGCATGCTGCGGCCGACCCAGCACCACACCCCGCTCGGCCAGCGGCAGCAGGGCGAGCGCCTGGAAGGCCTCGGCCCGCTTGTCGCGCTGCGCCTGCACCAGCACCACATCGCCGCCGCGCAGCACGATCTCCGCCATGCGGTCGGCCACCCGACGCCCCTGGCGCGACACCGCCAGCAGGTTCAGCCCGTGCTGGCTGCGCAGCCGGAGCTCGCCCGGCGAACGGCCGATCAGCGGCGAGCCAGGGCGGATGATCGCCTCCACCGCATCGACATCATCGGCGACCAGGGCGCGGATGCCGCTCGCCGCACCCTCCCCCTCCGCGGCTTCGGCGCCGGCCTCGCTCAGCGACAGGGAAGCGGCCTCGACCAGGTTGCGCAGCGCCTCGGCGCTGCCCTCCAGCAGCAGCGTGTCCTCCTCGCGCAGCCGCGCCTCGCCAGGCGGCGCCAGGGTGCGGTTGGGGCCGCGGAACAGGCCGACCACGGTGACATCGCCCTCGCCCAGCGCCTCCAGCCCGCGCACCGAAAGCCCGATGGCGCGGCTCTTCGCGCCCAGCCGCGCCTCGGCCACATAGGTGCCGGCATCGATCTCGGCGGTCTTGCCGCTCTTGTCCGGCAGCAGGCGGCGCGCCAGCAGGAGATAGACGATGCCCGCCAGCGCGATGGGCAGGCCGACCCAGGCGAAGTCGAACAGGGCATAGGGGCCGAGATCGGTCTGTTCCCGCCGGATCGCCGAGATGATCAGGTTGGGCGGCGTGCCGATCAGCGTCACCAGCCCGCCCAGCACCGAGGCGAAGGCCAGCGGCATCAGCGCGCGGGAGGGGGCGTAGCCCTCCCGGTAGGCGTTGCGCAGCGCGACGGGCATGAACAGCGCCAGCGCGCCGACATTGTTCATGAAGGCGGAGAAGGAGGCGCAGAGCCCGTTCTGCACCGTGACCTGCAGGCCGGGCCGGCCGCGCATGCCGCCCAGCCGGCGCAGCAGCAGATCCACCGTGCCGGCCGATTGCAGGCCCTTGGTGATGGCCAGCACGGCGGCCACGGTGGTGACGGCGGGCTCGGCGAAGCCCAGGAAGGCCTGCTCCGGCGCCACCTGGCCGCACAGCACCAGGGCCAGCAGCAGCAGCATCGCCACCACATCGTAGCGCACCGGCTGCAGCACGAAGCCCGCCAGCGCCAGAAGGGTGAGGCCGGAGACGAGCAGCTGATCGGTGGTCATGGAGGGATCCTGGTGGTCGGCCAGGAGCAACCGCCGGGGGGGCGCGGCGGTTGCGGCCGCTGCCCCGGCCCCTGCGCCTGCCAGACCGCAGGCACAAAAAAAGCCAGGCCTCTCGGCCTGGCTTCGTCGTGTCGGGCCAGGCGGGGAAACCCCCGCCCCCGGATCAGCGCGAGTAGAACTCGATGACCAGGTTCGGCTCCATCTGCACCGGGTAGGGCACGTCCGAGAGCTTCGGCGCGCGCAGGAAGCGGCCCTTCATCTGGCGGTGGTCGATCTCGAGATACTCGGGCACCTCGCGCTCGCCGGACTGGGCGGCGTCGAGCACGGCGACGAGCTGCTTCGACTTCTCCTTGACCTCGATGACGTCGTTGTCACGCACCAGGTAGGAGGGGATGTTCACGCGCTTGCCATTGACCGTGATGTGGCCATGGTTGACGAACTGGCGCGCGGCGAACGGGGTCACCGCCAGCTTCAGGCGGTAGACCACGGCGTCCAGGCGACGCTCCAGGATCTCGATCAGGTTCTCGGAGGTGTCGCCCTTGCGGCGCACGGCCTCCTCGTAATACTTGCGGAACTGCTTCTCGCCGATGTTGCCGTAGTAGCCCTTGAGCTTCTGCTTGGCCATCAGCTGCACGCCGAAGTCGGTCGGCTTCTGCTTGCGGCGCTGGCCGTGCTGGCCGGGGCCGTACTCGCGCTTGGCGACCGGGGACTTGGCGCGGCCCCACAGGTTCACGCCGAGGCGGCGATTGATCTTGTACTTGCTTTCCGCGCGCTTGGTCATGCCGCGGGCTCCTTCTTGTTAAGCGCCCCAGCCTTCAGGCCGGATGCTGCTGCGTTTGTCCCGGTAGTCCCAAGGCAGCCATGCCAAGGGCGGGGCGCAGGACGTGCCTGCACCCGCTTTCCCGGAAGGGAGGCCGCCTTTAGCGCCGCATGAGAGCGCTTGTCAAACCCGCGCGACCTGCCTAGTCGCATTCCTTATGGTGACGCGCTCGGAAATTCTGGTGCTGGGGCTGACGGCGGGGGTCATCGGCAGCCTCGTCGGCGGGCTGATGCTGGGCATCGGCCTCGGCCTCGTGGTCAATTCGGTGCATGCCGGCTGGGTGCTGGTGCTGCCGGCCGCCCCGGTCGGCGGGCTGATCGGGTACTGGCTGGCCAAAAGGCTGGCGAAGCAATTGCCGGATCGAATGTAAGAATCTTCTTTTTCTGAAGAAAAAGAAGCAAAAAGACTTTTTCAGCCTGGGTCCCGCCTTCGGCCTGAGGCGGGCCGCCAAACTGAAAGAAGTTTTTTGGTTCTTTTTTTCAAAAAAGAACCCTTTTCTTACGCTGCCTTGGCCACGCCCCGCGCCAGCCAGGCGCTTCCCCAGACCCTGAGCGCCACCACCACCGGCCGCAGGCTCTCCCCCGTCGGCGTCAGCGCGTAGTCGACACGCGGCGGCACGCTGGCCTGGACCGTGCGGGTCAGCAGTCCGGCCTCCTCCAGCTCGCGCAGCTGCTTGGTCAGCATGCGCTGGGACACGCCGGGCAGCCGCCGGCGCAGCGTGCTGAAGCGCTGCGGCCCTTCCAGCAGATGGTGCAGCACCAGGCCCTTCCACTTGCCGCCGATCAGCTCCAGCGTCGCCTCCACCGGGCAGCCGGGGGAGCAATCATAGGCGGCGTGGGTCATGGTCCATGGTTCCCTTTCGGTGCCTTGGCACCAGGCGCGTGCGTTCTTGCGGGCGCGGCCAGTATGGCAAACATGCCGGGCCGGATGCCATGCGCAGAAAGGACATTGCCATGAAGGCCTTCGGCCATCGCCAGAACCTGCCCCTCACCGCGCCCGAGGCGCTGCTGGCGCTCGACCTGCCCCGCCCCGAGCCGCGGGGGCGCGATTTGCTGGTCGAGATCCGCGCCGTCTCGGTCAACCCGGTCGATGTGAAGCTGCGCGGCGGCCGCCCGGCACCGGAGGGCCAGGCCCGCGTGCTGGGCTATGACGCCGCCGGGGTGGTGGTCGCCACCGGGCCGGAGGCAACGCTGTTCCGCCCGGGCGACGCCGTCTTCTATGCCGGCGACATCAACCGCCCCGGCAGCAATGCCGAGTTCCAGCTGGTCGATGAGCGCATCGTCGGGCCGAAGCCCGCCAGCCTGGATTTCGCCGCCGCCGCCGCCCTGCCGCTGACCACGCTGACCGCCTGGGAAATGCTGTTCGACCGCTTCGGCCTGGCCGAGGGCGGCGGCGAGGGCCAGCATCTGCTGCTGGTGGGCGCGGCCGGCGGCGTCGGCTCCATCGCGCTGCAGCTGGCGCGGCAGCGGACGAAGCTGCACATCACCGCCACCGCCTCCCGCCCTGAGACGGTGGAATGGGTGAAGGCCCAGGGCGCCCATGCGGTGGTGGACCATCGCCTTCCCCTGGACCAGGCGCTGCGCGATGCCGGGCTGCCCCAGCCGGAGCTGGTCTTCGCCATCAACGGGACGGAGGGGCATTTCCCGGCGCTCGCCGCGGCGCTCGCGCCGCAGGGGCGGATCGGCGTGATCGACGACCCGAAGAGCCTCGATATCGGCCTGCTGAAGAGCAAGAGCGCCAGCTTCCACTGGGAGTTCATGTTCACCCGCGCCGCCTACGCCACGCCGGACATGCAGCGCCAACACGCGATCCTGGCCGAGGCGGCGCGGCTGGTCGATGCCGGCACGCTGCGCAGCACGCTGAGCGAGGTGCTGGGCCCGATCGACCTGCCCACGCTGCGCGAGGCGCATCGCCGGCTGGAGGCCGGCACCGCCCGCGGCAAGCTGGTGCTGCAGGGCTTCGCATAAGAAAAGGGCCGGCGGATCGCTCCGCCGGCCCTTCACGTTCTGGGTTGCAGCCTCAGGCCGCGACCTGCAGCGCCTCCGACTGGCGGCGCACCATCTCCTGATACGGGCCCGGGCGGCGCATCAGCATGTCGGGCGAGCCATCCTGGATCACCTGGCCGCCTTCCATGACGACGATGCGGTCGAAATTGGTCAGCGTCGCCAGGCGGTGGGCCACCGCGATCACGGTGCGGCCCTGCATCAGCCCGTCCAGCGCCTTCTGCACCTCGGCCTCCGACTCCGAGTCGAGGGCGGAGGTCGCCTCGTCCAGCAGCAGGATCGGCGCGTTCTTCAGCAGGGCACGGGCGATCGCCAGGCGCTGGCGCTGGCCACCGGACAGCTTGGCGCCGCGGTCGCCGACGATGGTGTCGAAGCCCTCCGGCAGCGCCTCGATGAAGTCGCGGCAGCGGGCGGCCTCGGCGGCGGCCAGCACCTCCTCATCGGTGGCATCCGGGCGGGCGTAGCGGATATTCTCCAGCACCGTGCGGTGGAACAGCGCCACATCCTGCGGCACGACCGCGATCATGTCGGACAGGCTCTCGCGGGTCGCCTCGGCGATGTCCTGGCCGTCGATGGTCACCGCACCGCCCTGCGGCGCGGCATGGCGCTGCAGCAGGGTTAGCAGGGTGGACTTGCCGGCGCCGGAGCGGCCGACCACGCCGACCTTCTGGCCCGGCTGGATGTCGAGCTCCAGCCCGCGCAGCACCGGCGCCGCGCCCTCGGGCGCCGAGGGGTAGCGGAAGGTGACGTCGCGGAACACCACATGGCCGCCCTTGGCCGCCAGGGCGTGGGCGTCCTCGGCATCCGGCAGGTCATGCGGCACCAGGAGCGCCACCAGCGCCTCGCGCATGCGGGCGATGTACTGGGTCAGGTCCACCAGGGCCATCGCCAGGTCGCGGGAGGCGTGCAGGATGGTGAAGCCCAGGGTGCAGACGAGGACGATGTCGCCGGTGGTGGCGCGGCCCAGCTGCCACAGATGCACCACCCAGCCCAGCAGCATGGCGGTCAGGATGGCGGTGGCGACGCCATGCACCAGGCGCAGCTTCTCCAGGTAGCGCAGGCTGGTGCGGCGCGCGGCGCTCTCGGCGGCCAGCGCGGTGTCGAGGCGCTGCGCCTCCCGCCCGAAGGCGCCGAAGGCGCGCACCAGGGAGAAGTTCTGCACCACATCGACCAGCTGCCCATCCACCGCGGCGGCGCGGGAGGCGAAGCCGTCATGCAGCGACTCGCCCTTGCGGCCGAGCCAGGCGATGCCGACGGCCAGCGCACCGGCCACCACCACCAGGCAGCCCGCCATGATCGGGTCGACACTGGCCAGGAAGGCGATGGCGAGCGTCACCGCGACCGCCGGCGGCACGGTGTGCCAGGTGAAGTTCTGCAGCACGGTGAAGCCCGCCGTGCCGGTGGCGCTGATCCGCGCCGCCAGCGTGCCGGCGGAGCGGTTGGCGAAGAAGCCCGGCGAATGGCCGGAGAGGTGGCGGAACAGCTCGGCCCGCATCGAGGCGGTGACGCGCGGGAAGCGGTCCGCCGCGATCCAGCCGCCGACGCGCCAGAGCAGATTGTCGGCGGCGATGATGCCGGCCAGGATGGCGAAGGCGGTCCACACCGCCGCCGCGCTGGCCGAGGCCGGCCCGCCCGACAGCGTGTCGATCAGGTGCTTCACCGCGTAGTTGGAGCCGACCGAGCAGCCCACCGCGCCCAGCACCGCCAGCATCACCGCCGCATGGCTGCCGCCCCAGGGGCGGATATGGCGGAACAGGAAGCCGACCGGGCGGCGGGCCAGGCGCAGCAGCGCGGCCTCCTCCGCCTGGCGCTGCTGCCGGGCCGCGCTGGCCACGGGCATGGCCGCGCCGGCCGCGGGAATCCCGGCCTGGTCCTCGCTATGGGGGGTGACAGTCTGCGGGGCAGGCTGCATGGGGCGCATCGCCTCCTTCGTCTCCTGAGCACATGCGCGTGAGGGCACGCCGCATCTGCGTTGTTGGAGAGAGAACACCCGCATCAAGACGAAATCGTGGCGAAGTTTGCCCGAACGGCACCTCAATCCGCTGCGAGTGTTCCGCCATGGACAGCAACGGAGACACGAGCCCGATGCGTATCGCCCAGATCGCCCCCCTCACGGAGGCCGTCCCGCCGAAGCTGTATGGCGGCACCGAACGGATCGTCTCCTACATCACCGAGGAGCTGGTGGCGCTCGGCCATGAGGTGACGCTGTTCGCCAGCGGCGACTCCATCACCCAGGCGAAGCTGGTGCCGGGCTGCGCCAAGGCGCTTCGGCTCGACCCCTCGGTGCGCGACGCCAATGCGCCGCTGACGCTGATGCTGGAGCAGGTCTATCGCCGCCGGCATGAGTTCGACCTGCTGCATTTCCATCTGGACTACCTGCCCTTCCCGCTGTTCTCGCGGCAGAGCGTGCCCTTCGTCACCACGCTGCATGGCCGGCTGGACCTGCCGGAGCTGCAGCCGGTGTTCGACACCTTCAACCAGGCGCCGGTGGTCTCGATCTCGAACGACCAGCGCCGGCCGCTGCCGCAGGCGAACTGGGCGGGCACCGTCTATCACGGCCTCCCGGAGCGGCTGCTGACCCCGATCGAGGGCGCCGAGCCCGGCTACCTCGCCTTCCTCGGCCGCATCGCGCCGGAGAAGCGGGTGGACCGCGCCATCGAGATCGCCATCGCCACCAACACCCGGCTGAAGATCGCGGCCAAGGTGGACCGGGTCGATGTCGATTATTTCGAGACCAAGATCAAGCCGATGCTGGCGCATCCGCTGGTCGAGTTCATCGGCGAGATCGACGAGACCCAGAAGCGCGACTTCCTGGCCAATGCCATCGGCCTGCTGACCCCGATCGACTGGCCGGAGCCCTTCGGCCTGGTGATGATCGAGGCGATGGCCTGCGGCGCGCCCGTGATCGCCTTCCGCCACGGCTCGGTGCCGGAGGTGATCGATGAGGGCGTGACCGGCTTCGCGGTGAACAGCATGGCCGAGGCGATCGCCGCCGTGCCGCGGCTGAAGTCGCTGCCCCGCGCCGCGGTGCGCGCCCGCTTCGAGCAGCGCTTCACCGCCCGCCGCATGGCCGAGGATTATGTCGAGCTCTACCAGCGCCTGGCCAACCCGGTGCTGCGGGTGGCCGCCGAGTAAGACAGAAGAGGCCGGGTCCGCAGGGATCCGGCCTTTTTAAGTTCTTCTTTTTCTGAAGAAAAAGAAGCAAAAAGACTTCTTTCAGTTGGCGTCCCGCCTATGGCCATAAGCGGGACGCCAACGGACAAAAGTTTTTTGGTTCTTTTTTTCAAAAAAGAACCCTTCCCCTTCTGCTGCCCTTGCCCGTCGCCCTTCCGCTTTGATTCCGCCGCCGCTTGCCCTATGTGCTTGCGGCGCGGCGGGCTCGCCTCCCCCGCCCCTCTACGGCCGCCGGAAGCTCGATGACCAACACCCCCCTGTCCCGTATCCGCAACTTCTCCATCATCGCCCATATCGACCATGGCAAGTCGACGCTCGCCGACCGTCTGATCCAGGCGACGGGCGCCATCTCGGCGCGCGAGATGAAGGAGCAGATGCTCGACAGCATGGAGCTGGAGCAGGAGCGCGGCATCACCATCAAGGCGGCCTCTGTCCGGCTCGACTACAAGGCCAAGGACGGCCAGGACTATGTCCTGAACCTGATGGACACGCCGGGCCATGTCGACTTCGCCTATGAGGTGAGCCGCTCCCTCGCCGCCTGCGAGGGTTCTCTCCTCGTTGTCGACGCTTCCCAGGGGGTCGAGGCGCAGACGCTGGCCAATGTCTACCAGGCGATCGATGCCGGGCATGAGATCGTGCCCGTGCTGAACAAGATCGACCTGCCAGCGGCCGAGCCGGAGCGGGTGAAGCAGCAGATCGAGGACGTGATCGGCCTCGACGCCTCGGACGCGGTGGAGATCTCGGCCAAGTCCGGGCTGAACATCGAGGGCGTGCTGGAGGCCATCGTCACCCGCCTGCCGGCGCCCGAGGGCGACCCCAACGCGCCGCTGAAGGCGCTGCTGGTGGATAGCTGGTACGACCCGTATCTCGGCGTCATCATCCTGATCCGGGTGAAGGACGGCACCATCCGCAAGGGCCAGAAGATCCGCTTCATGGCCGAGGGCACCACCCAGACGGTGGACAGCGTCGGCGTCTTCCGGCCGAAGATGGTGGCGGTGGAGAGCCTGGGCCCGGGCGAGATGGGCTACCTGAACGCCGCCATCAAGACGGTGGCCGAGACCAATGTCGGCGACACCATCACCGATGACCGCAACCCGGCCAGCGAGCCGCTGCCGGGCTTCAAGCCCTCGATCCCGGTGGTCTGGTGCGGCCTCTACCCGGTCGACGCCGATGATTTCGAGAAGCTGCGCGAGAGCCTCGGCAAGCTGCGGCTGAACGACGCCTCCTTCCATTTCGAGGCGGAGAGCTCGGCGGCGCTGGGCTTCGGCTTCCGCTGCGGCTTCCTGGGCCTCTTGCATCTGGAGATCATCCAGGAGCGGCTCTCGCGCGAATTCGACCTCGACCTGATCGCGACCGCCCCCTCCGTCGTCTACAAGCTGACGAACAACAAGGGCGAGACCTTCGACCTGCACAACCCGGCCGACATGCCGGACCCGACCATGATCGAGAGCATCCAGGAGCCCTGGATCAAGGCGACGATCATGGTGCCGGACGAGCATCTGGGCTCGATCCTGACGCTCTGCTCGGAGCGCCGTGGCCAGCAGGTGGAGCTGACCTATGTCGGCAACCGCGCCATGGCGGTCTATCGCCTGCCGCTGAACGAGGTGGTGTTCGACTTCTACGACCGCCTGAAGTCGGTCAGCCGCGGCTACGCCTCCTTCGACTACCAGATGGATGGCTATGACGAGGGCGACCTGGTCAAGATTTCCATCCTGGTGAACAACGAGCCGGTCGATGCGCTGTCCTTCATGGCGCATCGCAGCCAGGCCGAGCGCCGTGGCCGCTCCATCTGCGAGAAGCTGAAGGAGCTGATCCCCCGCCAGCTGTTCAAGATCCCCATCCAGGCGGCGATCGGCGGGCGCGTCATCGCGCGCGAGACCATCTCGGCCATGTCGAAGGACGTCACCGCCAAATGCTATGGCGGCGACATCAGCCGCAAGCGCAAGCTCCTCGAGAAGCAGAAGGAGGGCAAGAAGCGCATGCGCCAGTTCGGCAAGGTGGAGATCCCGCAGAGCGCCTTCATCGCCGCCCTCAAGATGGACAGCTGAACCGGGCGGCGCGCCGGGCTTCCCGGCGCGCCCCACCGGAACGGGGCGCCGCCCTGGCCGGACCGGCGCCTGCCGGCCGGCCTTTTTCATGCCCGGCGCCGGCGCGGCCCGGCACCGCCCCGGCGGCCGGGCGCGCCCCCTCCCGCCGGCCCCCACCCGCCTTTCCTGTTGACGCCAGGGCGGGCGCGACGGACAGATGACCGGAACGACATTCAGAATCCGGGAGAACGATCCGCATGCTCCGACGCCGCGCCCTGGCCGTGCTGGCCGCGCCCGCCCTGGCCGCCGCCGCCGCCCTCGCTGTGCTCACGGCCGGGCCCGCCACCGCGCAGCAGGCCTTCCCGAACCGCACCATCAGCATCATCGTGCCCTTCGCCGCCGGCGGGCCCACCGACACCGTCACCCGCCTGGTGGCCGAGGTGATGGGCCGCGACCTGGGCCAGACCGTGGTGGTGGAGAATGTCGGCGGCGCTGGCGGCACGCTGGGCGCGGCCCGCGTCGCCCAGGCCCGCCCGGATGGCTACACCCTGCTGCTGCACCATATCGGCATGGGCACCACGCCGACGCTGTACCGCCGCCTCTCCTACGACCCGGTGGGCGGGTTCGAGACCATCGGCCTGGTCACCGCCGTGCCGATGACCATCATCGCCCGCAAGGACATCCAGGCGAACAACCTGGCCGAGCTGGTGGCGCTGGTGCGGCGCGACCAGACCCGGGTGAACTACGCCAATGCCGGCATCGGCGCCGCCAGCCATCTCTGCGGCCTGCTGCTGCAGAAGGCGATCGACGCGCCGATGACCACCGTGCCCTATCGCGGCACCGGCCCGGCCATGACCGACCTGATCGCCGGCACGGTCGACATCATGTGCGACCAGACCACCAACACCACCAGCCATATCCGCGCCGGCGCGGTGCGCGCCTTCGCCGTCACCACCGCCGAGCGCCTGCCCTCCCTGCCCGAGCTGCCGACCGCGGCCGAGGCCGGGCTGCCGGGCATGGAGGTGACGGTGTGGCACGGCCTCTACTCGCCCAAGGGCACGCCGGCCGAGATCAACACCCGCCTCTCCCGCGCGCTGCAGGTGGCGCTGCGCGACGAGCGGCTGGTGCAGCGCTTCGCCGATCTCGGCACCGCCCCGGTGCCGCAGGACCAGGCGACGCCGGAGGCGCATCGCGCCTTCTGGCAGGCCGATATCGCCAAGTGGCGCCCGGTGATCCAGGCGGCCGGCCAGTACGCCGACTGAGCGGGCCCGCCGGCCGTGCCCCCCGGGGCCGGCCCGGGCCTGACCGAAGGGGGGCCATGGCCCCCCTTTTCATCTCCGCCCCGCCGCGCGGCATGGCATGCTGCGGCCGCGCCCGGCACCGCCGCCCGCCCCTTGTGCGGCGGCCGGCAAGGGCGCATGGAGAGGCATGATGCTCCCCTTCCGCCAGCGAGCCGCCACGGCATGAGCCGACGGGCCCCGGAACGCGGTCCGACGGTCCGGCAGCACCTGCTGATCCTGGCCCTGGCGGCGCTGCTTCCCGTCTGGGGCCTGGCCGGCCATATCGCCGGCCGCATGGCGGAGGCCGAGCGCGGCCATCTGAGCGCCCAGGCGCGCGAGACGGCGCAGGAGCTGGCCTTCGCGGTGGAGCGCCAGGCGCTGGGCCTGCGCGCCGAGCTGGCGGCGCTGGCCGCGCATCCGGCGCTGCGCCAGGGCGACTACGCCACGCTGCACGCCCTGGCCGCCGGCCTGAGGCTGGAGCTCGGCACCAGGCTGCGGCTGAGCGATGCCGAGGGCCGGCTGATCTTCGACACCGCCCTGCCCTATCCGCCGCCCCCGGCGGAGGCCGACCAGGGGCCGCCCTCCCCCGCCGCGCCGCTGGCCGGCGCCGCGCTGCGCCCGCCCGCCAGCCCCGGCGGCGCCTGGCGCGTCGAGATCGTGCAGGAGCTGCGCCCCGGCCCCGGCGAGCCGGCGCTGCTGCTGACCGCCAGCACCGACCCGCAATCCTTCTGGGGCCGGCTGATGGACGAGGTGGAGATCCCCGCCGGCTGGGTGGCGCTGCTGACGGATGCCGCCGGCCGCCACATCGCCCGCCGCCCGGCGCGCACCGAGCAGATCGGCCAGCCCCGCCCGCCCGCCGGCACCCTGGCCGAGATCCTGGCCCAGCCCGGCACCCGCGGCTGGATGCGCGCCCGCTCGCTGGAGGGCGAGGCGCTGCACGCCGCCTGGCAGCGCATCGGCGGCACCGGCTGGCTGGTGGTGATCGGCCTGCCGGCCGAGGCGCTGGACGGCGCGCTGATGCGCGCTTTGACCCCGGTGCTGGTCGGCGGCGCCATCCT